>DATKUF010000191.1:0-29827 GCA_035530755.1 Spirochaetia bacterium
CTTTCCACCGAGGTCCTGCCTGCGGCGCTCGCCATCAACCACTACGCACGCGCGGTCGGACGGGAGATCAGCCCGAAGAGGAGCGCGCGGAGCAGTATTCTCTTCTTCAATAAAAAAACCGTGATTCGCCGGGAACCGCTTGGAGTTGTGGGTATCATCAGTCCCTGGAACTATCCGTTTGGAATACCAATTCACGAAGTAATCACCGCACTGCTTTCTGGTAACGGGGTCGTGCTCAAGGTGGCCACTCAGGCACAGCCGGTTGGAGAGCTAATCGCCGAGATGATCGAGCAAAGTGGGTTTCCGCGAGGCCTGTTTCAACTGGTTCATCTTCCCGGGAAGGTCGCCGGGAGTGCATTTTTGAACTCTGGAATTGCAAAACTCTTCTTCACCGGTTCGACGGAAGTGGGGAAGCTGCTTATGGAGGAGGCGGGGCGTTCGCTGGTGCCGGTGAGCCTTGAACTCGGCGGGAACGACGCAATGATTGTGCTCGATGACGCAAATCTTGCGCGCGCCGCCGCCGGCGCCGTTTGGGCGGGGATTTCAAACTGCGGGCAGTCCTGCGGCGGTGTGGAAAGAATCTACGTCGAGGCGCGGGCTTATGACCCATTTATCGCGCTCCTCTCGAAGAAAGTCGCGGTCCTCCGGCAGGGGACCGACATCGACTTCACGAGCGATTTCGGAAGTCTGACGACCAGGGAACAGTTCCAGACCGTTCAATCTCAGGTTGATGAGGCTCTTGCCGAAGGCGGAGTCATTCGCGCGAAGTCTCCCGCGGAGGCGACGGGGCTTTTCTTCCCGGCGATGGTTCTCGAAATGTCGAACAGTGACTCGCGTTTGATGCGCGATGAGACGTTTGGCCCGGTGCTGGCCCTGGAACGTGTGGCAGACGAGGCGGAGGCAGTCCGAAAAGCCAACGCGAGCTATCTCGGGCTTACCGCATCGGTCTGGACCATGAACAAAAATCGAGGCGAGCGGGTTGCTGCCGCGCTTGAAGCTGGTACCGTGACGGTGAATGATCACCTGATGAGCCACGGAATGGCGGAGGCGCCCTGGGGAGGCTACAAGCAGTCCGGTATTGGCCGTGCTCACGGCATCGCTGGAATTCGCGAGATGACTCAGGAAAAAGCGATTGTCACCGAGCTATTGCCCGGAATGATCCGGAACATGTGGTGGCATCCCCACAGCCGCGAGGTGTACGACGGGCTGAAGTCCGCGCTTACTTTTCTTTTTGGTCACGGTGCATTCCGGCGGGTGGCCGCGGGATTACGGGTGGTTCGACTGTTTCTCGACGCAGCGATGACGAAGGAAGAGCGGCGGAAATAACCGAAAGTCTTCGAAACAGCTGCAGGCTCGCCGATTCGGTGGGCCTGCAGCGTTGACATTACCTGTTACTTGGACTGTGCGAAGGGTTTCTTCTTGTTCCAGGCGTCCCGGATCGCGTTAAGAACATACCCGTGGGCATCATTGATGCTCATCGTTGCGCCGCTGCGCACGTCCGCAACGAGCTGCTTGTCGGCGGCGCTGAGGTTGTTATACTTGGCAATTTCTGCCGCGTCCTTGGACTGAGCGTTGAGCGGCCGGCCGTTCGTGTCGTTCGTATAGGCCTTATAGAACGCATCGACCTGATCAATCGTCTTTCCGATGAACTGTTTCTCCCACGCGTCCATCTGCTTCCACCAGTCGTTCTTTGCATTCATACCGTAGGTGTCGGCACGATCGCGCTTGGTTTTCCAGGCTGCAACCTCTTTGGCGATAGACTCGTTGGTCGTTGGTGAGGTACCATCGACTTTCTCCGTCTCATGATTGGTGAAGTTGGGCTCCGGGCTCCCGGGCCAACCCGAGAAATGGGGCATCGACGCACCGTCGTAGTTCGGCGTGCTCACCTCGAGTTCATCGGTTTCGAGATCCACGATTTTTCCATCCTTGTCGAACACCGCGGTAGCGTACACATAGGTGAAACTGTAGACCTGCGTCCCCGCTGAGTCCTTTCCGGGGCCGACGCGGAAAATGGAGGAGTGACCGAGCCCGAGCGACAGGTTCTTTCCTGCCGGCGCCGAGCACGACATCGCGAGAAGCAGAATAGCCAATAATCCCAATAACCTCTTGATCATCTGATATCTCCTGAATTGTGGGTTGGGTATTCCTGGATGCTACGCTGAGATTAATGTCCCGTCAATGCCGTTTATATGCACCGGATTCAGTCATATACAGCGACTATGCCGCCATACGATTGTTGCGCGCGCCACGCAGCAGCGCGCTGTGATCGCGGATGTAACGATAGGGTCCGGCGGAAGCACCCGCCGATTCGGCCGTATCCTCGAGTGTTGATTCAGGCGGAGAAAGAACCTTCCTGTAGACTCCTGCGCCATCATGTTTCCTGTTTCTGCAAAGAATATTCGCCAATACACTACATGAGCTCAGGTAAATTCTCTCCGAGTCTCGTCGTATTGTTTCAGTCATTTGGTAAGAAATCGAGTCTGCCCCCGCGGGAAAACAGCGGGACCGTGTCCTGAAAGACGGACCGTGAAATCGACTTTTTGAACTCGATCAATGAAAAAGTACCCGCCGGCGGTCCCGGATCGCGCCGAAATGTGTTTGCGGATGGACCTGTTATGTTGGATGACGAATACGTCAAATGCATTGTATCTTTACGGCATAATACTATTCCCGTGAACCTGGTGGAGGAGAAAATGGAAAGGCGGCGAAAAGCGCTCGCCGAATGGTGGCACACGCTGTCCGGGCGGAACAGGCGGCGACTTGGATATTTGGTGCTGTTGCTGGTGGTCGCGGACGTACTGACCTACACGGGCAATCAGCAGGAAAAGGAACTATCTGCTTATAGAGAAACCGTCCAAAACCTGGAGACGGAGCTCCACACCGCAAGAAGCGAAAACGACTCAGTCCGTTCCTTGTACCGTGAACAACTTCAAACGATAGTGCGCAGAGTCTATCAGAGCGACAACTACGGAACAGGGGGATACGATCCTGGCGACCGCCAGAACGTCGACGTTCTATATCAGGCGATATTGAATGGCGCAACCGACTACGATGCGCTTGTGAGGGACACCAGAAACTTCTTCGATGCCCGGTCTGAATTCTTCCGAAAAATACCCAGCATCTGGCCGGTGAAACTGGACAACACCATTCGAATTACTTCGGGTTTTGGGTATCGTATTTACCCAATCAACGGCAAAATCGATTTTCACCGCGGAATCGATATCGCGGGCGCCTGGAGGACAAAGATCCTGGCGACCGCCGACGGGGTAGTGACCGATGTGTGGATCAACCATCCGCTCTACGGAAGAATGGTGAGGGTTCAGCATGAGAACGGTTTCGTTACGCTCTACGGACACATGGAGAGCACCCGCGTGCGCGAGGGTGAGCAGGTGACTCAGGGCGAGGTCCTGGGAATCATGGGAGACACCGGACAGTCTTTGGGAAGGCATCTGCACTACGAAGTGACCCGGGACGGAAAGCTCGTCAACCCGATCGATTACCTCACATCAAATCACCATGTCTTGATGAGCGTGGGTTCGAGCGATTGAACAACTGCCCCGGCTGTCGGGCCGGGGCGAAAATGATAGCTTGCTTCAACTCGAGGAGCTTACGCCAGGGTGGCGGTGAGACCGATGGGCGCTCCGGTAAGCAGCGCAGAGACCGGGCAGTTTTTCTTTGCGTCTTCGGCGCACTTGAGAAACAGTTCTTTCTCAATCCGCGGGACGACAGCGTTCGTAGTGAGATGAATCTTGTCGATCTTGAACCCACCGCTGTGTGGAACAATCGATACGCTTGCGGTTGTCTCAATGCGAGTCGGGGGGAATCCGGCCGCGGCAAGTATAGCTGACAACGCCATTGAGAAACATCCCGCGTGCGCTGCCGCAATGAGCTCTTCCGGGTTGGTTCCGGTTCCCTCTTCAAATCTGGATGCAGCTGAGTAGGGCGCCGATACCGCTCCCGAAGCGGTTTTCACGGTTCCCTTGCCCTCTTTCAGCGTCCCTTCCCAAACTGCGGATCCTTTCCTCACCGGCATAGAGCCTCCTTCCTGACATTGCTTCTAATATATGCACAATCCGGCCGGAAACGGATAGCCCGTTCGGGTTAGTCCCGCGATTTCCGCCGTCGCAGTCAGCCCTGCCTTTCGAGCCTCGAATAGCGGTCACGGGTGACAAAATGGCACGTCCGCGGTGTTTCAACCTGTGAGTTGTTCGTGTGCACTATCTTCCGGCCATATCGAAGCCGCTGCTCATACTGTCCTTGGCAACGATCGACTTGAATAATATCAATATCCGTTGACTAATAGTTTAATTATATGCATATTCTGGTTAAATATCATTAATATGAGGGTAGAGGTGTGAACGGGCAGGGTGGAATTCGCAATCTTGGGGAAGACGGTCCCGCGCGCGGTGCGGGCGGTTTTACCGTTTTGCATGGGATGGTGTCGATGCTGATCGCGATCACCGTCCTGTTGACCGGCTGCAACCGGGGCGCACAGAACGCGAAGGCGGTGCAGAGCGAGAAAGAGGCAGTTCCGGTTCGCGTGATGCCGCTTGTGGCGAAAGAATTCGTCGAGTACGGCGAGTATTACGGCACGGCGAAACCGGTGCGAGAGGCCACGCTGCAGAGTGTGACCGGTGGACGCGTGGAGTCGGTCCTGGCGGCACCCGGAGATCCCGTGCGTGCAGGGCAGGCGCTCGCGCACATCGACGCGGTTCGTGCTCAGTCGACCCATGAAACCGCAGTCCTGAATGAGCGAATCGCCCGCCGAGACTATGAGGTCAAGAAGAAACTCCAGGAGAGCGGTCACGCCTCGGACGTAGTGGTAGATCAGGCACAGCTTGCATGGCTTCAGAGCCGGACCGTCGTCATAGATTCTGCAAAGACTCTCGATGGCGCGCTCGCCGTCAGTCCGATCGATGGAATCGTAGTGGCACGGTACATCGAGCCCTACGCGGAGCTGCGACCCGGACAGAACACCTTCACGGTGGCCGATACCTCGGTAATGAAGATCACGGTGGGGATCCCGGAGGCCGACATCGCCGGTGTGGACAAGCTTCACTCGGCCGACGTACGGGTCGCAAGCCGACCGGAACGGGTCTGGCAGGGTCGCCCGGTAAGCATTGCCAGGCAGCCCGCAGAATCAAGCCACGCATACGAAGTAGAGATCCTCGTCGACAATGTCGACGGGTACATACTCTCTGGAACTACGGCGACCGTACGATTGGGGCTGCGGCAGCTTGATGAACGGATAGTAATCCCGACCTCAGCACTGCGAAGTGAGGGAGAGCTCACCTACGTCATGGTCGCGAACAGTCCGACCGCGCGAAAAAAGGCGGTGAAGGTCGGCCCGAGCAGCCTCACCGAGACAGTAATCGAGAGCGGCCTCTCCGCCGGCGAAGAGCTCATCGTCGAGGGAATCAACCAGGTACGCGACGGCGACCGGGTTGAAGTCCGCAACTGAGAGGCCGAAGAAATGATCAAGAAGCTCATCGAAAAGCATAACGCGATTTTTGCGTTCGCGGTTCTGATCGTGGTCATGGGAGTCATTGCCTATGCGCGTTTGCCCCGCGAGTCGATGCCTGAGATAAAACAACCCTACATCTTCGTCACAACAACCTACGTTGGCGTTTCGGCTCACGATATCGAATCCCTCGTCACCGACCGGATTGAGCGCGAGCTCGACGGAATGGACGGCGTAGACGAGATAACCTCGGAGAGTCGGCAAAACTTTTCCTTCATCTTCGTGAAGTTCAAATCCGACGTAAGCGTGGAGTCGGCGCTGCGGCGCGTGAAGGACCGCGTGGACATCGCGCGGACGAAGCTTCCCGAAGCGGCCGAAGAGCCGTTCGTCAAAGAGTTCTCCGTCTCCGATTGGCCGTTTTTCGTCGTCGTCCTCTCTCATCCGGACGGCGTTCAGATACTCCGAGACTCCAGCAAACGATTTGAAGACCAGATATCCCGACTTCCCGGAGTCCTCGATGTCGAGGTCTCGGGACGTCCGGACGAACAGGTCGCGGTCGACATCGATCCCTCCCGGCTGGACCGGTACGGTTTCTCAGTTGACGATGTGATTGCCGCCATTCAAAAGGAAAACCGATCCATACCTGGAGGGGCACTGGAAAACCCGGAGCGCAACTACGCGTTGGCGGTTACCGGTGAGATAGACGATCCGCGCGCATTCGAGAATATCTATGTTACCGATCACGATGTGCGGGTGCGCCTAGGCGACCTCGGAAGCGCCAGGTTCACCACAACCAAATCGCAAACCTATTCGCGGTTGAACGGTGAACCGGCTATCACCCTGTCGGTGAAGAAACGTCTCGGCACGAACGTTATCGACCTTGCCGGGCAGATCAAGCGGGAAATTGACTTGCTGAAGGGAGAATTGCCGGCCGGAACGCAGGTACTCGTCACCTACGACGAATCCCGCTACATAAAGGACATGATAGCAGACCTCGAAAACAACATGTTCACCGGGTTTCTGCTCGTGCTTCTGGTCACGATCTTCTTCCTCGGCGGACGCAACTCCCTGTTTATCTCTCTTGCCATACCCCTGTCGATGTTGATGTCATTCTTCGTGCTGCAGATGCTGGGTGTGACGCTGAACACCATCGTGCTCTTCAGTCTGATCCTCGCTCTCGGAATGCTGGTCGACAACGGGATCGTCATCGTCGAGAACATATTTCGCCACGGAGGAATGGGAAAAGATCGCAGACAGGCGTCTATCGACGGATCATCGGAGGTAGCTTCGCCTATCATCTCTTCGACCATAACGACATGCCTCGCTTTTCTTCCGATAATCTTCATGCCGGGGATGATGGGTGACATCATGTCCTACCTGCCGATCACCGTAATCATCGTGCTTATCTGCTCACTCTGCGTAGCACTTGTGATCAATCCGGTATTCTGCGCGCGCTTCCTCAAAATCAACGCGACACAGGTGCGAAAGATGAACGAGGGAAGCGCCGGCTTCGCTCGAGTGCAGCGGTTCTACACCCGCTTTGTGACTCAGGCAACTCGTCATCCGTTCGCAACTGCCGGTGTTGTCCTCACTGTCGCTATCGGTGGTTTCGTCGCTTTCGGAATCTTCGGTAAAGACGTGCTCTTCTTCCCGTACCTCGATCCGGAGAGGGTTCGCGTTACCGTGGAGGCGCCGGCCGGGCTTCCCCTTGAGCGTACGGACAAAATCGTACGGAACGTGGAAGGCATTGTCGCGAATTCGCCCTCCTCGCTCGCGAGTTACGCCACCGTGTCAGGACGTTCCGGTGGAACTACGGCAAGCCACCGCGCGTCGGTAGACGTAACCTACATGCCGTTCAATTCGCGCAAGGTAAAGGGCGCCGACGCTGCGCGTGAACTTCGCAAACGGCTCGCCTCGGTGTCGGGCGCCATCGTAAAAGTCGAGGAGGGAGAGGAGGGGCCCCCGACGGGCGACGACATCTCTTTCGAGGTTCGTGGTCACGATTATGCGCAAATGGGCGCCATCGCGGAGGAGATTCGCCAGTACCTTGCCGGGTTTGGCGAATTCCGTGAGGTGAACACGGATTTCGAAACCTCCATGCCGGAGTACCGAGTCGCGGTAGACCGGGGGCGAGCTGCGTTCTACGGAATCTCCACCGCAGAGATTGCCGGTACAGTTCGAACAGCCATTAACGGAAGCAATGTCGGTACCTTTCGATATCAGAATGACGAGTATGACATCATCGTTCGGTATACCGAGCAGACGAGGGATTCGCTTTCAGCGCTGCGAAACGTCAAGATCGTTGCCGGCAGCGGGGACCGCATTGCCCTGAGCTCCGTCGCCGACGTCAAGCCCGGTTCGTCGGCAGGCGTCATCAAACGCCGCAACCTCGAGCGAGCCGTGAACGTTTGGGCCAATTTCGACAGGAACGTTGCTAATCGCGAAGAAGTGACAAAAAAAGTGAACGCGCAAATCAGCTCGATCAGGCAAAACCTGCCGGCGGGCTACGAAATCGGTGCCGGGGCTGGATTCGACGTACGCCAGGAATCCACCGACTTTCTCCTCCAGGCGTTTCTGGTCGCCGTGTTCCTCATTTTCATCGTGCTCATCGTTCAGTTCAACTCCATAGCCGATCCGTTCATCATACTGTCATCGGTGGCGCTCTCGCTCGGCGGGGTGTTCTGGGGATTCGCGGTAAGCGGACAAAACTTCGTGGTTATCATGTCGGGAATCGGCTGTATCGCGCTCGCCGGCGTGGTAGTCAACAACTGTATTGTGCTCGTCGACTACACTCACCGGCTGGTGCGGGGAGGGACGCCGTGGCGCGATGCCATTGTGGAGGCGGGGCGGACACGGCTCCGGCCGGTACTTTTGACGGCCCTCACTACAGTGCTTGCTCTGGTTCCGATGGCTCTCGGCTTCAGTTTTGATATCCATACGTTTCGGTTTATCACCACATCCGAGTCAGGCGAGTACTGGAAGGCGTTTTCATGGACCATGCTGTACGGACTCACATTTGCGACCGTTATGACGCTGATTGTCGTGCCGTCATTGCTCACAATGAAATACCGGTTTCTCGACCGGCGTCGCAAGGAGGTGCAATAACCCGGTGCCTTTGCTTGACAGCCGATTCCGAGCGGTGTAGGATGGGGGAAATCAGTATATTGATATATAGAATAATCGGAGGCTGAAATGTCACGATACAGCGAGCTCGTGAACGCGGTTATCGACGAGAATCTGACGGTGCTCAAGGCGATCGAAGAACGCGAAATCACCGCTATGATCGATGAGATAATCAAGGCGCAGCAAATTCAGATCTTCGCAATGGGTCGGATGAAGATGTCCGCGCAGGGATTCGCGATGAGGCTTATGCACATGGGCTTTTTGGTCCATTTCGTCTTCGATGCTACCTGCCCGAGGATCGGCCCCGGCGATCTGCTTATCGTGCAGTGCGCGGCCACGACCATCGAGCTCGGAGTTATCCAGCTGGCGAAAGAGGCCGGAGCGCGAGTCTGCGTGGTTACCGCCCACCCGGAGAGCGAACTGGCAGAGGCAGCCGATATCACCGTGCGCGTCCCCGGTCAGATCTTCGGCGGACGCGATGAGGTGCCGTCGATCCAGCCGATGGCGTCGCTGCTCGAGCAGTCGCTCGTGCTCTTCGAGGACATCGTGGCCATGCTCCTGATGGAACAGCTGGAGATCGGCTCAAAGGACATGGAAGAGCGGCACACAAATCTCGAGGGCGTAATGGGGGAATTTGCCGGCGAGTGAACGTCGATGTACCCGGGCGTTACGGGGCGGAGAGCGAGCGCACTCGGGCCGCTCCGGCCCCGTGCCTGCAGATATGTGAAAGCTTGCTCTCCGATCGCCTGTGGTGTTGCCATCACTCCTCCTGTTTCGTAGACTCTCCGCAATGCAAACAATGGGAAGTTTTGAAATGTTGACACCCGAAGCGGCCATTTCAGCCGTGGAAGGCGCATTCGGCCTTGCTCTTGACGGAACCCTCGCCCCCTATCCCAGCTACATTAACCGGGTCTACGGACTTCGAACTGACGACGAGCAGAATCTTGTTGCCAAATTCTACCGTCCCGGCCGATGGACTGAAGAGGCGCTCGCCGAAGAACATCAGTTTCTCCGCGAGCTCGCCGCGGCCGACATCCCGGTTGTTGCGCCAATCGCCGATGAGGAGGGAGAAACACTTGCCGCGATATCCGTGGAGAGCGGTGATCGGGAGGAGTCCTTCTTTTTTGCGCTTTTTCCACGACGTGGCGGCAGGAATTTCGACCCGGAGACCGAGGACGAGTGGCTCAGACTGGGTAGTGTGGTCGGGCGGATTCATGCGGTTGGGATGTCCGGCCGAGCGCCGCACCGTCTCGTCTGCCGGCCGGACAGTCTCACCGCGGGGTTCATCAAGGAATTGCTCGACGCGGAAATCGTCCATCCTGAGCAGACCACAGAGTTCAAAGACATTACGTCGGCTGTCCTCGAGATGATGGCGCCCGCGTTCCGCGATCTGGGCATGCTGCGCCTGCACGGGGATTGTCACCGCGGAAATATTCTCGACAGACCGGGGGAGGGACTTCTTGTCATCGATTTCGACGATATGATGACCGGACCGGCAGTGCAGGACCTTTGGCTGCTTCTCCCGGGGCGCGCAAACGACAGTCGCCGGGAGCTCGGTCTCCTGGTGGAAGGATACGAACAATTTGTATCCTTCGATCGCGAAACCCTGCGTCTCATCGAACCGCTGCGCTTCATGCGACTTATCTATTTTCTGGCCTGGCGCGCGCGACAGCGTGATGATCATTGGTTCAAACGTGATTTTCCAGAATGGGGAAGCAAGGCTTTCTGGATCAAAGAGCTTGAAGACCTTCGGGAACAGGCGCTCTATGTGCGGGACGCGCTGGAAAGCTGATAGCCCGCGTCCTCAGGTCCGACGCTGGACTACGAGGGTCATTCCCGTGTATCCTTGAGCAACGCCGCAATAGTGTGAGGTTTATGCACCCCACCTTCTGCCCCGTCCGGCGGGAATGTCGTGATCCCGCCATCGTCGAGGCGTTTTTTCCCGACACAAGGAAAGCATGTGAACCCAATAGATCCGCCGAGCGGAATTCGCAATCTCGCAATCATAGCCCACGTCGATCACGGCAAGACGACTCTTGTCGACGCAATGTTCCGCCAGAGCGGTGTATTTCGGGACGACCAGGTTGTCGAGGAACGGCTGATGGACAGCATGGACCTCGAACGGGAACGCGGTATCACCATTGCGGCGAAGAACTGCGCGGTCTCGTGGCGGGGCGTCAAGATTAACATCATCGATACTCCCGGACACGCGGATTTTGGCGGCGAAGTCGAGCGCGCCATCTCGATGGCTGATGGTGCACTTCTGCTCGTCGACGCGGCAGAAGGACCTTTGCCGCAAACGCGATTCGTGCTCAAGAAGACCCTCGAGGCGGGGCTGAAGGTCATCGTCGTAATCAACAAGATCGACCGGAAGGATGCGCGACCGGCAGCGGTGCGCGACGAGATATACAGTCTTTTCATCGACCTGGACGCGACCGAAGAGCAGATAGAGTTCCCGCTTCTGTACGCTGTAGGCCGCGACGGAATCGCATCGAAAAGTCTCGACGAACCCGGCGTAAACCTCGACGCGTTATTCGACACAATTGTTTCGGAGCTCCCGCCGCCCGCGGCCCATCCGGGGCACCCATTCCAGATGCTTGTTTCCGACCTCGGTTATTCCGATTATCTTGGTCGCCTCGCAATCGGGAAGACCAGAAACCGCGTGGTAAGTTCGAATGATGCCCTGGTGAGGATAGATCTTCATGGCGAGCTACGGCCGTTGAAAGTTTCCCGCCTGCAGGTTTACGTCGGGGTCTCAATCGTCGAAACGCAGAGTGCCGATCCGGGCGATATCGTAGTACTGTCGGGAATCGATGAGGTTCATATCGGTGACACCATCTGCACGCGTGACGCTCCCCTCGCCCTGCGCAGAATCACGGTCGACGAACCGACTGTTTCGATGCTTTTTCTGCGCAACACCTCGCCGTTTGCAGGTCAGGAGGGGAGGTACGTTCAGGCGAGCAAGCTCGGAGAACGGCTTCTCAAAGAGACTCTGCGCAACGTGTCGCTGAGGGTCGAAGCGACCGGCGACAAAGAGGGATTCCTCGTCAAGGGACGCGGGGAGTTCCAGATGGCAATACTCATTGAAACGATGCGTCGCGAGGGTTACGAGATGTGCGTAGGTCGACCGCGCGTCATCACGCGGACCGAAAACGGAACAGTTCTCGAGCCGATCGAGCGGGTCTACGTCGACTGCGCTGAGCAGTTCACCGGAATCGTCACCGAGAAACTGTCTATCCGAAAGGGCCGGCTCACGGGTCTGGAAAACCATGGCGGTGGTCGCAGCCGCCTCGAGTTTTCTGTGCCGTCGCGGGCGCTCATCGGCTTCCGGGACGAACTGTTGACAGATACCAAAGGCACCGGGATCATGAACGCCTACCTGGAGGGATACGAACCCTACCGGGGTGATTTTCTCACCCGATTCACCGGTTCCCTCGTCTCCGACAGGCAGGGCAACGCGGTACCATACGCGTTGTTCAATCTGGAACCGCGCGGAGCCATGTTCCTGAGTCCCGGTGACCCGGTGTACGAAGGGATGATCGTGGGCGAACATAATCGGGACAAGGATCTTAACATCAATCCATGCAAGACAAAAAAGCTTTCGAATATGCGGGCCGCGGGACGCGACGAAAACGTGATCCTGACGCCGCCGCGAACGATGACCCTGGAAGCGGCAATCAACTTCATCCGTGATGACGAGCTGGTGGAGATTACACCCAAATCGATTCGGATGAGAAAAGCAGTGCTTTCTGCGGCAAAGAGGGATTAGCCGGGCCTCGGTTTTCCAAATGCCGTCTGATTTGTTAGATTCTATTACGTGAGGCAGGAGGGCCTGTGGGAAAGAAATCATACAAACCCGACAAGAGACGCCGGGAACTTGACCGAAAGGCGAAACAGGAAGCAAAGCGGCTGCGGAGGCAGAACAAGGCTGCCGGCGGCGGCGAGAGCTCCGGCGAAGACACCTCCTACCTTGAATATCTCAATCCTGCAGGAATGGCCGATATCGAACCGGCCGATTCCGCAGAGGATGAAGATGAGCAGGACGAAGAGGAACAGTCCGACGAGCCCGATAAGCCCGACGCAAAAGGTTAGCGTGCTGCTCCGGAAGCCCGGCTGCGCCCGGGAATCGAGCTCTCCTGCAAGACGGCGACATTCACGTGGTGATGTCGAAGATCTTCCCCGGGTTCATGATGTTGTTCGGGTCCCACGCGTTCTTGATTGCTTGCATCAGCTTCATTTCCGTGGGATCGGTGACCTCGGCCATGTATTTTTTTCGCTTGATGCCAATGCCGTGCTCTCCGCTGATCTTGCCTCCGAGTGCCTTGGTGACAGCGTACAGCTCGCGCAAGGCAGCGGGCTCGATCTCGTGCCATTTTTGTGCCGAATGTGACGGATTCTTGACCAGCGTGGCATGCAGGTTGCCGTCGCCGGCGTGTCCGTAGCATGGAATTTGAATGTCGTACTTTGCCGAAATTCGCTCGAGCTCCGGAATGATGTCGGGTATTCGGGATGTGGGTACCACGATGTCCTCCAGGCTCTGTACCGGGCTGTAGACCTTGAAGGCTTCCGCTATGTTCCTCCGGACACTCCAGATGCGTTCCTGCGTAGTGTGATTGTCGGCAACGTAGACCTCGGTTGCGCCATTGTCGGCGCACAGATCGCCGGTTGCTTCCAGATCCGCCTCTACCTGCTGCGGGTTGGTACCGTCTATCTCAATCAGCAGCATCGCCCCGCACTCGTCGTAGGGAAGTGATTCATTCAAATATCGGCAGGAGGTCTGCACCGAGAGCCGATCCATGAACTCGATGCTGGTCGGAATGATTCCGCGTCCCAACAGCAGCGGGACGCAGTCGATCGCTTCTTTCGGCGTGCCGAACAAACAGAGGAGATCGCCTTTGGCGGTCGGAAGTCCGGTAAGTTTGATGATTGCCTTCGTGACGATACCGAGGGTTCCTTCGGAGCCGACTACGAGTTGCTTCAGGTCATACCCCGTGACGTCTTTCGCGAGCTTGCCGCCGAGCCAGACAATCTCTCCGGTGGGCGTGACGAGCTCGAGCCCGAGTATGTATCGGCCGGTGACTCCATACTTGACTGCCTTTCCACCGCCCGCATTCTCTGCGATGTTTCCGCCCAGGTAGCAGGTCTCAAGGCTCATCGGGTATCCCGCGTAGAAGAGGCCCTTCTCCTTGATTGCGTTGTTGATCTCGTTGGTGACGATGCCGGTTTCGGCAACCAGCATCATGTTGGCGTAGTCGATCTCGATAATCCGATTCATCTTTTCGACCGAGAGTACTATCCCGCCATAGATCGGGATTGCGCCGCCGGAGAGTCCCGATCCGGCCCCACGCGGGGTTATTGGAATGAGTTCGCGATTCGCGAGCTTCACTATCTCGGCGATCTGCGAGACTGTTGTGGGCGTCACGGCGATCTCCGGCATGTGGCCGTACTCCTGCGCCGAAGTCTCATCGTGTGAATACGCTTCCAGTTTCTCCGGCTCGGAGACGACATTCTTCTCGCCGACGATCCGGGCGAGATCATTGATGACGGCGCTGGTTACCGGGTTGTACTTCATGCCGTTTTCGATCCTTTCCTTTCCCGGCCGAGTCGTTTTGTCAGCCGTGGAATAATCTCGAACAGATCTCCCACGATGCCGAAATCGGCAATCCTGTGGATCGGTGCCTCCGGATCATTGTTGATCGAGACGATGGTTTCCGCCGTCTTTATCCCGGCAAGGTGCTGTATCGAACCGGAAATCCCCGCGGCGACGTAGAGTTTCGGAGAGATGGTTTTCCCACTCAAGCCGATCTGGCGGGGATACTCGATCCATCCCCGGTCAACGGCGTCTCGACTCGCTCCGACCGCCGCACCCAGGCCCTCAGCAAGATCGCGGAGTAATTTGAAGTTATCGCCCTTTCGGAGTCCACGCCCACCGGCGACAACAATCTCCGCCTCTTCAATATTGACAAAACTCTCATCGTCTCTGCGGTACCCGATCACCGACACACGCGAATCGAAGAGCTCTTCGGGTACGGATACCTCGATGATCTTTCCGATGCGGGTTGGATCTGCAGGAAGCGGCCGAGACGATTTCGGTCGCACCGTCGCCATCTGCGGGCGGTGATAGGGTGATTTGATTGTCGCCATGATATTGCCGCCGATCGCCGGCCGTGTCTGCAGCAGATTATCCGTCTCCGCCTCAATGTCGAGTTCGGTGCAGTCGGCGGTGAGGCCGGCCTTTGCCCGAACTGCAACGTGCGGCATCAGCGTCCGCCCCAACGATGTTGCAGCGGCGAGTACCGAGTGCGGGTGGTACTGCTTGAGAAGAAACACCATGATGTTGCTGTACGATTCGCACACGAAATCGGCGAGTCGCCTGTCGTTCACGTAATAGACCTCGTCGGCCCCCTGTTGGATGAGCCGTTCGAGCTCGCTCTGCTCGATCCCGCTTCCCATCACGATGGATGCGAGACTGGTCCCAAGCGTATCAGCCAGGCGCCGACCGCGGGAAAGCAGCTCGAAGGAGACGTTCTTGAGCCGCCCGTCGCGTTGTTCTGCAATAGTCCAGACAAAACTCATGTGTCTTCCAACCTGCACTACAGGATTTTCTTTCCTCGGAGGAACTCGACGAGGTTTTCAATCGCCGCGTCGATCGATTCGTCATCCGCGGCACGAACGATTACTCCCTCGCGCGCGACCTTAGGGTGCTGGATTTTCACCACCCGGGTAGGTGAGCCGTTCAGGCCTATGCAGGATTCGTCGAGCTGCATGTTCTCGGCCGTGAACGTTGGGATCTCTGCGAGCTTTGCCCGCTTCTTACCGCCAAGGGTCGGTAGTCTGGGAGCGGCAATCTCTTTTACCACCGTAAGGAGAGCGGGGATCGGCAGCCGCAGTTTCTGGTAGCCTTCCTCTACAAGGCGTTCGACGATCAGGGATTTTGCGTCAATTTCATCGATGCGACTGACGTAGGTTGCCAGAGGCAGGTCCATCCAGGCGGCTATTCCCGGTCCGACCTGCCCGGTATCCCCGTCAGTTGCCCGCTCTCCGCAGAGTACGAGGTCGAAGTTCCCCGCCTTCCTGATTGCCTGCGCGAGAGTGTAACTCGTTGCCCAGGTGTCGGAGCCGGCGAACTTTCTGTCTGATACGAGGATGCCGTCGTCGCAGCCCATCGCCAGCGCTTCCCGGATTGCGGAGAGGGCCATCCTGGGCCCCATGCTCAACACGGTGATCCGACCGCCGAATCTCTCCTTCAACCGGATCCCGACTTCGATCGCGTACAGGTCGAGCGGGTTGACCACGGTGCCCACGCCGTCCCGGATCATAGTTCCGGTTTCGGGATCCATCTTGACGTTGCTTGTTTCCGGAACCTGTTTGATCGGTATCGCGATATTCACGACGATTCTCCCGGGAGAGGCTGGGTATGACTCGCTGGACGCCGATCATACCGGCGATGTCGGCTGCGGGCCGGCCGGCCCGGGCCATCGGCGCGGATGCCGGAATAACCGCCACTCAAGCCGAAAGCGACATTCCGCTCGTCTTTCGAGTCGGTCAAATCCGATATACTGGACAGAAAGATAGATGGTCTGACCAACTGCATTCTGTTCATGTGCTCTTCCATCGCCTTGCGGGCTTTGACGGGGTCTCCGCTACGGATCGCCTCGTAAATTGCCAGATGCCCTTCGAGGTCGTCGGCACTGAACGCGCGCCTCATGCGCTCGATATGTTCGTCAAGCTCCCCACCGTACGCCTTTCCCGCGGCCTTCGCGGCCAGTTCGGCGGCTCTGATTTCCAGAAGGAACCGCATTTCCAGGAGTTCGATTCCCAGACCCTCGCGTTTGAGGAAAATCGGGGAGATCATGTTCAGGAAATGCGCGATGTTGAGGTCGGTGATGTGAGATCCGCCGCCGGGCTTGCGATCAATGAGCCCGATCACCTCCATAACCCGCAGGGCTTCTCGCATGGAGGGCCGGCTCACGGGCAGCATCTCCGCGAGAGCTCGCTCCGCGAGAGCTCGCTCCGGTGGGAGTTTTTCTCCGACCCGGAGTTTCCCCTGCCTGATCAGCTCGATAATCTGCTCGATGATGACCTGGTAGATTCGCTGCTGTCGAACCGGGGTGAGTTCAAGTCGCGGGGCGTTTTCTCCCATGGATCCACCATATCGGTTAGCGTAGGACGTATCAAGGATCCATGGCGGGTCTCCAGAAGATCAACTCCCCTTTACGACGAACTTCCCGGTTCGGAATGCCGTGAGCAGCCAGAACGCCCAGAGATTCACGAACAGAATCCAGAACAGAACGTCGAGGGCCGCGATTCCGGTGCGCAGGGCCAGAAGCTTCGTGGCGAGTGTAAACGCACCGAGCGGAAAGGTGAAAGCCCAGAACCCCATGGTGTAGGGTATCCGCTCGAAAATCGCTTTGCGGGTGGTAAGTACCAGCGAGACCAGATACCAGATGAAACCAAAACCCCAGATCAGCACTGCGAGGAAGTACCCGGTGTTACCGATGCCTCCGAGACCCGGCATATGGTCGGCTGTCTGCGCGATCGAGAGCAGGCCCGCGGCACCCGCGCCAAGAGGTCCGAGACCGACCCAGACCATCGGGGTCATTTGGTTCACCGGCATTTCGTGAAAAAAGTAGCGGTGGGTAATCGCTGCGTTCACGAAGAGGTATGCAAAAAAACCGGCACCCCAGATAGCGAGTGAGACAAGTATCAGCACTTCCGCAAACTTCGGGGAGAATGCACCGACAACGGCGGGTGCACCGAGCGGAATCACCAGAAGGGCCACAGGAGGTATGAGCCACCCGAACGTAGAATGCTGGATTTCGATCGCGGGGCTGGCAAACATCCTGTCGAAAAAATGAACAGCCAGCGCGATGAGAACTACGCTCGCAGTGAGCCACAGGATCGCCGGAAACAGGGGAGAGAGTCCGTGGAAGTACCGACCGCGCAGCGACATCAGGCTGCTTGCGTAGACCACTACACCGATGGGGACCGTGGGGAGAAAGACCAGTTTCGATGCGTCGTTCACTATAGATTGTATCTTCTTCGGCGCCACGAACCACATCGGGGCCCAGCACAGCAGTGCGTACGCCAGCAAAAGAGTATTTATGCCGAAAAGAACCACAGCCACGGGAACAAATGCGCCTCCGGCCTGACTTGTGAGAATGGTGAGCACGCCGGTTCCCATGACGGCGGCGCCCCAGGCAAGATTGAATCGTTCAATTATGTTTATCATCCGTTCTACACTCCACGTTGTGATGGTTATTTGGCTATATTACCAAATGTAACAGAAACGTTCAAGAGAATACGCGGGAGCGATTATCCTTTTTCGGCGTCGTCACTTCCGACCGTCCCACGAGTATCCTGCAGATTTGATCGATCTCTGCGTCGTGGCTGGAAATCATAACATCGGATTGCCGCCGCAGGCAGTCTATGTTTTTGGGTCCCGCATCATCTATTGCCGGCGAACAACCGTTCAACGGTGTATTGATTCGGATATAGCGGACACCGCCTATACGGCGAAGCTGGTGGCTCACCGCTTCGCTCTGCCCGGCCGACATGATAGCTCCGATAGGAAATCCCTTCGCGGGGTTCACCCATTCCACGTATCCCCATCGTCGAATTTCGCCGTAGCTGTATCCTTGTTGAGGATCGCCGGTACCAAGTGAAAACACAACGAACTCAGACTCATCCGGGAATATCTTGGTCGCTTCGACAAAGGCGAGTCCTGCAGGGTTGTTCGCAAATACTGCTCCATCGACCAGAGTGAATTGCCTATTCGGGTCGCCGATCGGGCTGATGCGGGCGGGTGGGAAATAGGTTGGGGCCGCCGACGATGCACGAGCCGCGTCGCGCATACGGTAGTTGGACCTGTCTGACGGTTCGCAACGCTCGGGCAGATGCTTCATGCAGTGTGGCTGCATCGCTTCGGTATCGAAACTGGTAATGAGAAGATAACTCGCGGCGTCGCGCAGAGTGGCATCGCCGAACGTTTCGGAAAGGACGCGACACAGACCTGTCGGCGCATACTTGAAACGGACAGCCTGGACTGCGGTCTGGAGCATGCTGCGAAAAGAGACGGGAAATATCTCGGTCCCGCGACGTTCGTACAGCTCCAGGATGTCCCGCGGCGTGTATCGCGGTTCGCCGGCCGGGTTTGTGACCGTAATGCCGAGCGCAACTATCGCGCCGGCGGAAGTACCCGCTACCAGGTCGAACAGTCCGGCAAGCGGTGTTCGCGAACCCGAAGCTTCCAGGCGCCTGCGAATCTCATCGAGAACACGCACCGGCATCAGGCCGCGAATCCCTCCGCCGTCGACCGAGAGTATGGTTACCAAGGGTCTCTTCTCCAGCGCCGGCAATATCACGTTTCGGCATTTGCCCCGACGTGAAACCGACAATGATCCGTTTTGTTCCAATAATTGCTTATTGGTAATATAGCCAAGTAAGCACGGATCGTCAAGTTCGGTCGACGGTGCAGATTACCGAAACATCCATTTCCGAATCTTTTATTTACTATTTGACTAAAGAGCCAAACATGCATACGTTATTCCTCATAAGACACATTGCATGTTTCTGAGGTGTAACAACCGGGATGAGGAGACAAATTATGGAAAAACAAAAGGTAGACCTGCTCGTCGTAGGCGGCGGGCCTGCAGGCACCCCGCTTGCCATGGGCGTTGCGAGGGCAGGAAAGCGAGTGTTGCTTGTCGAAGATGGTCCTGGCCTTGGCGGTACCTGCCTGTTTCACGGCTGTATCCCGTCGAAGATCTTTCGTGAGTCCGGGATTGTCCGCAGATCGGCGATTCGTGCGATCGAGTTCGGGATCACCGGGATGAGCGGTGTGCCCGCAGTCGATTGGGCGGCCATCCAGACGAGGCGTCACGCCATTCTGAACTCGCGCGCCGCGGGCGCGCTCTCGACGGTCCGACAGATCCCTTCGTTGAGTGTGGTTTTCGGGCGTGCCCGTTTCACCGGCCCCCGCGATGTGCGGATTGAAGGACCCGGCGGCGTATCCGAGGTGAGCTTCGACAGAGCAGCGATCGCAACCGGATCGGTATCAAATCGGCTTTCGGTCGAGGGATCGGACCTTCCCGGCGTGCTCTCGTCAGAGAGACTTATCGGAATCGGATACGTTCCCGCTTCGATGATCGTCGTCGGCGGTGGGCCGATCGGGATTGAGATGGCTCAGATCTTCCACATGATGGGCACCGAAGTCACGATTCTCGAAGCGATGCCGTCGATTCTTGCACCGGTTGACAGACCGCTGGCGGTCCGGCTGACTGAATCACTATCAAGGGGCGGGATACCGATCGAAACCGGCGTTACCGTTGAGCGTATTGGCGCTACACCGGACGGCCATCGCGTATGGTACCGTTCGGGAGGGAAGGAGCGGACAGCCGATGCGCGCGTGGTCCTGACTGTTGTCGGGCGACGACCGAATGTCGACAATCTCGGACTGGAGAACACCGGGGTCGTCTGGGATGTTCATGGCATTCACGTGGATAAGCAGCTGCGCACGAACGATCCGAATATCTATGCGTTCGGGGACGTGGTCGGCCAGCCCATGTTCGCCCATTGGGCCACCGCACAGGCACAGGCGCTCACGCAGCATTTGTTGAACGCAAAAGCTGAATTCCCTGACCCAGACCACAATTCTGCCGTAATCTTTTCACACCCCGAAATCGGTATGGTCGGACTTACCGAGGAGGCGGCAAAACAAAAAGAGCTGAAGGTGGGGGTCGCCGAATACAACTTCGCGACGGATGCGCGAGCGCAGATCTCCGGTGAAGCGGAGGGCATGCTGCGAATCATTTACCGTTCCGAAGACCAGAGGGTCGTCGGCATTCACGCGCTGGTCGAGGGGGCCGCCGACCTTATGGGTGAGGCCGCCCTGATCGTGCGAAACGGCATTCGACTTGGCGACATTGCGGCATCAATCCACCCTCACCCGACACTGTCGGAGTCGTTCGCCGCAGCGGCACGGGGAGCGATGTCCCGCGGGTGACGGGTATCGCGGCCTCAATCCCCGCACTCTCCCGTGGCCACGAACTCGTGAATCGCGCGGAGAAACGCTTGGCCGTACGCCTCGAGTTTCTGTTCGCCCACGCCGTGACACCGCAGGAGTGTTGTCGCGTCGGTCGGCCGGTTCACGACCATCGCTTTGAGCGTGCTGTCGTTGAAAACACGATAGGCCGGAATACGGTTTTCGCGGGCAAGGCGCGAACGCAGGAGCTTCAGACACTGAAACAACTGCTCCTGATCCGGCCGGGCCAGGCCGGTATCGGTGGGGGGCTTCCCGCCCGGTATTCGGCCGGCAGCACTGCGAACCGCCGTGATCGGCCGCGCCGACTGCGCTCCCGGCGCCCTGGCCTTCGGCTTTCCCGCGGAGCCTTGATCGGCGCTCCCCGAAGTTCGCCTGGGCGTGCGGAAAGTCTCCTTCCCGGCGAGGAGCAGGTTGCCGCGCGACGAAAGGTGGAATCCCGCCGTCTTCCCCTCGCCGCGGACCAGGTATCCGGCCGACGCAAGATCCCCGATGAGGGAGAGCCAGAATGCGCGGTCGTGGTCCGCACCGCTCCCGAAAGTGGGCAGCCGGTTGTGACCGCGTTCGAGCACGCGGTCGGTGGAGTTGCCGAGCACGACGTCGGCCAGATGATGAGCGCCGAACACCTCGCCGGTCCGGACTGCCGCGGATAGAACTTTTTGCGCCTCGACGGTTACGTCTTCGAGATGGACCTCGCCGGCGCAGACGTCGCAGCGCCCGCACGAGCCCGCATATTCTTCGTCGAAATGAGCGAGAAGCTGTTTTCGCCGGCAGACGGCCGACTCAACGAAGCGCAGTACTTCATGAAGTCGCCCCTCGGCGCGTTCACGCTCCTGGGAGGATTCCATATTGCCGATGTGCCATCTCAGCGTCGCAATGTCGCCCCGTCCGAAGTAGAGCACGGTATCCGCGTCTTTTCCGTCGCGCGCGGCCCGGCCGGTCTCCTGGTAGTAGCCCTCAATGCTCCGGGGAAGGTCTCCGTGGACGACCCACCGAACGTTCGGCTTGTCGATCCCCATTCCAAAAGCGATCGTTGCCACGACCACCGTCACCTCGTTGCGGACAAATGCCTCCTGGCGTAACCTTCGATCGTCGTCCGCGATTCCGGCATGGTAGGCAACCGCGTCGATCCCGTTCGCGCAAAGCAGGTCGGTCGTCTGTTGGACTGCTTTACGGGTGCCGCGGTAGACAATGCCCGATTGGCCGGCGTGAGTCCGAATGAAGTTCAGGATCTGAAGATCGACACTTTTCTCCTTCTGCTGCACGCGGTAGAAGATCTCGGGTCGATCGAAGCTGGCGCGTACAACCATCGGATTCCTGAGGTGAAGCAGACGGACGACGTCCCGTTGAACCTGACGCGTAGCAGTGGCCGTGAATGCGGCTATGGGAACCTTTGGAAACTCCGATCGGAGCAGGCCCAGCGTGCGGTAGTCGGGTCGGAACTCGTGTCCCCATTCGGAGATGCAGTGTGCCTCGTCAACCGCAACCAGGGAGAGGGCGAACCCGTCCAGTGCCTTTCGGAACTCGGGGATCGATATCCGCTCCGGCGACACATACAGGAGTTTTACCCTGCCCGCACCAAGATCGCGCCAGGTTTCTCTGGCCTGTTCGGGGGAGACGGTGCTGTTCAGGAAGGCTGCCGCGATTCCCTGTGCCCGAGCGGCGTCGACCTGATCCTTCATCAGGGAGATGAGCGGACTGACGACCACCGTCAACCCGCTGCGCATGAGCGCCGGAAGCTGGTAGCAGAGCGATTTCCCTCCACCCGTTGGAAGCGCGGCGAACACGTCGCGGCCTGCAAGCACCGCATCGACGATCTCCCGCTGGTTCGGGCGAAATGAGTCAAAACGAAAATGGTGTTTAAGCGCGCCAAGCAGGTCGCGGTCGGAGATGTTGGCTTTGTCGGAAACGGTCATCCAGACGAACTATACCGGTTCAACGCATTCGCCACAACGCTCCGCGACCATTCGCTGGAAGGCGGCAAACACCTTTCCCATCTGCTGGTGCTTATAGGGAAAGATCTCGACCGGGTCCATCGCGTGTACCACCGCGCTCGAGTCCACTTCGAAGACAAGGAGTCTGTTGTCGCGGCTTTCTGCGCAATCGACCACCAGGTAGTCGAGGTCGAACACGCTGTTCAACTTCCGAAGCGCTTCCTGGTGGCGGACCGCGAACTCGGCGTCGAACGTCACCATGAATTCTTCCTCTTCACGCCGTTTTTCGGCGCTTTCCAGCATTCCTGCATTCAGATAGTGGACCATCCAGTCACTGGAAATCGCCATGTGGGAAGCGTACGGTTTTCCGTCGATGAGCACCACGCGATACTTCCGATAAAGGCCGTCCTGACTGCGGTAATCGACGAATGAAGAAAGATAAAAGCAGTCATCGGGATGAGAAGACAGGTAGTCGCGAATGCAGGCGTAACTGCCCGAATCAGTATCCATCTTCTCCAGCCCACGTCCCGCGTGGGAATCAACCGGCCGAACCACGACTGAACCCCCGGCATCCGGGATGAGCTCCCCGAGGTGCGAGGCGCCCGCCGCCATCGCTTCGAGCTGTACCCGGCCGACGCGAGACTGCGGCGGGATCTCAATTTCCGGAATTGTTCGCAGCGCCTCAAACGTCCCCTCGCGCGTTGTGCGGCCGATTCGTGC
Source organism: Spirochaetia bacterium (assembly GCA_035530755.1). GTDB lineage: Bacteria > Spirochaetota > Spirochaetia > DSM-27196 > DATKUC01 > DATKUC01. The sequence goes on from DATKUF010000191.1 coordinate 23,279, forward strand.
GGGCATGTTCAGCACCGGCCGTGACCAACTCTCCAAGTGCTCCTGGAGCATCTCGAGGACCGCGGCATTTTCGTCCGAATCGGCCACCGCCACGAACACGATGTCGTGTTCCGGCACCGGTTTCGGAAAGGGGAGGTCCACGGCGACGTAGAGCATGTCGAGGGAAATGCGGGAGTTTGCAAGAAGAAAATCGATTGGCGTATTCGCCATGAGGTCGCCGGCTGTCATGATCGCGAGCATGCGGATTCGCGCGTTCCCCGCCGGCGCGGGAAGGTGGTAATGGGGGGTGATCGCGAGCGCGCGGGATTGGAACGACAGCGCAACTCCCGGTTTAAAAAGGAGGTGGAAGATCGTCGACAGATCCATAAGCGCGGCCGCATCCTTGGGATCCCGCTCAATGCGATGCATCATCGCCTCGGCAAGCGGAAGAAGATCCTCGCCCGAGAAGGCCATCCGCGCGAGCGCCGCCGCTCCGACAATGCTTTCGGTATCGTTCAAGAGCTCTTCCTTTCAAGTGCGGTTTCGGCGGCGCCGAACATAGCCGCGGCATCCAGCATTGCGTCCACATCCCGGCGCTCAGTCCGGTGGTTCACGATGGCCGCCCGAATGGCCGTCCGGCCGCCGACAACTGCAGTCGACGGCGCGGCAGTTCCGGACTTCTGTATCGCGGAGGCGATCGCGATATTCACCCGGTCCGGGTCGCTGCACCGATACCCAAAACAGACGATATTGAGCGATACCGGTGCGAGCAATTCGAGAGCCTCGGACTCCGCGATCCGCTCCGCCATGTAACGGGCGAGCTCGCACGTTCGCGAGATCACCTCTCCGAGTTTTTTGATTCCGTACACCTTGATGGTGAACCAGGTTTTCAGGGCGCGGAAACTTCGCGAAAGATCCACGCCAAGGTCGCTCGGCCAGGGGGAACCTGCAGCCATTGCTATGCCCTCCCGCGCAAGGTAGGAGACAGGAGAGGCGAAAGCCGCCCGGTGAAGCGTCCCGTCCCGTGCAAGGAGGAATCCCGCGTCGTAGGGAACCTGACCCCATTTGTGAAAATCAAACGCAATTGAGTCCGCCCGTTCGATGCCTGAAAGCCGTGGCGCCAGGGTGGGCGAGAGCATCGCGAGAGCTCCGTACGCTCCGTCCACATGGAACCAGAGCCGCTCACTGCTCGCGATATCCGCGAGCGCCGCAAGATCGTCGATCGTTCCGGTATCCACGGAACCGGCGGTCCCCACGAGGAGAAACGGCTGGTGTCCCGCCTCCCGGTCTTTCTCAATTGCGGCGGCGAGCGCCGAAAGATCCATCACCTGCCGTTCACCCGTCGGTATCAACCGCAGCATGTCACTGCCGATACCGGAGATCTCCATGGCGCGCGCTATGGACAGATGCGAATCGACCGATGCGTACGCGGCAAGCTGTCTGCCGATCGCATGGAGCCCGCCCCGGCGCACCGCGGTACCTGCCGCCGAGGCGCGCGCGATCAGTATCCCGATGAGGTTTGCCATCGAGGTACCGGTGACGAAAAGCCCGGTCGCTTCTCGAGGGAAGTGAAACAGATCCCGAACCCACGCAAGGACCTGATGTTCGATCTCGACCGGCATCTGGTCGCGGCCTCCAAGGTTTGCGTTCAGGCCGGCGGAGAGCATTTCCGCCAGCATCCCGACCGGCGTCCCGCCACCGTGCACCCAGCCCATGAACCCGGGGTGGGTGTTCCCGACCGCGTAGGGCAGGATGTCGTTCATGAAGGTCCGATGTACCGACTCGAGACTCGAAGGTCCTCGTGGAAGCTCTTCGCGTACTGAGTTTCGCACGCTGTCCGGGATAGGCTGCCAGACCGGGCGCTCCCGAATAGATTCGAGGTAATCGAACATGTCGTCGAGCATGCGATGCCCCTGCTCGCGCGTCTTTACCCAGTCTTCGGGATCAAGTGAATCCTGTGTTTGAATGTTAAACCCCTGCGTTCCGACAAACAACTTCGGTACCAAACAGTACGGATACCATGAACTTACAGATTGAACAACCGGGTCGTTAGGCAGCAGCGCAGCATCGACAGGTGCGCGTGCAGCTCCTTCCGGCCGATCGTTGAGTTAAGCAGCGCGAAAAGATATAGTCCTGGTCATGAACATCCTGTCGTTCACCGGAGTGAGCAAGACACTCAATAGCGTCCCGCTTTTTGAAGACGTAACCCTCGGTATCGACGACGGCGAAAAAGTCGGGTTTGTAGGGCGCAACGGTGCGGGAAAATCGACCCTCCTCGCGATAGTCCACGGTGAGATCGAGCCGGACTCGGGTACCGTTTCCCGCAACAATTTGCTTCGCATCGCGCGAGTAGGGCAACGGCCCGATTTTCACCCGGAAATGTCGCTCGAAGATTTTTTTCATGCTGAGAAGCCGACAGACGGGACCGACGCCGGCGCGCTATCCGACGTTGGGGCGCGATCCGACGTCGGTGCCAGTTTCGCCGGCGTGGAGGCGTTCCGTTCCTACTGCCGTGAGCTCGGTTTGGCCGACTTTTCCGCAAAGCTGGGAACTTTCTCCGGCGGGATGATCCGTAAGGCCTCGATTGCTCGATGTCTCGCTGCGGGAGCCAACTTCCTTACGCTCGACGAACCGACGAACCATCTGGATATCGAAACGGTAGAATGGCTCGAAACTCTACTCCAAAGCACCAAAGACGGATTCATTCTCGTGACTCACGACCGGTATTTTCTCGATTCGGTCTGCACATCTATCATGGAGATCGAAAACGGACGGATCTACAAATATCCGGGCAGCTACGAAGAGTACCTTGAAAGAAAGGCCGGTCGCGCCGCAGACGAGCAGCGCGCCGAGCAACGGCGTGTGACGATCCTCCGCAGGGAGATGGAATGGCTGAAGCGGGGCCCTCGCGCCCGGACCGGAAAGGACAAGAAACGTAAGGCCCGAGTCGAGGATCTGACGGATTCGCTTATACAACAGGAGCTATCGATTCGGGAGTTCACCTCTTCGCATCGTCGCCTCGGAAAAAAGATCCTCGAGTTGCACGGAGTAGCGAAGTCGTATGATGGCGCGCTCATCGTGAGCCCCTTCACCTATAACCTCCGGCGAGGCGAGCGAATCGGGATCATCGGCCCGAATGGCTCCGGGAAGAGCACCTTTCTTAAGCTCGCGTGCGGACTGGTTGAGCCGGATGACGGTGAAGTTGTCAAAGGTGAAAACACGGTCTTTGGGTACTTCGACCAGACGGGCGCCTTCATCGACGGCCGGATGACCGTGCTGGAATACATTCGCGCCCAGGCGGAGAGGATCCGAATGGCCGATGAAAGCTGGCTCTCCGCCGAGCAGTTCCTCGAGCGATTTCTCTTTGCGCGATCCACCTTTTCGATGCCGCTCGAGCTGTTGTCCGGCGGCGAGTTCCGTCGCCTGTACCTTATTCGACTTCTCGCGTCTGCGCCGAACTTCCTTCTCCTGGACGAACCGACCAACGATCTCGATATTGAGACGATCCGCCTTCTTGAAGACTATCTGTCTGATTTCGCAGGATGCATCCTTGTCGTGTCTCACGATCGCGCGCTGCTCGACAGGTTGACCGATCAACTTTTCATTTTCGACGGAGCAGGGGGGATACGAGGTTTCGTCGGCAGTTACGCCGAATACCGGCAGGCCGCGCAGGAGGAAAGGGCGCAGCGTGCGCGCGAGTTTCGCGCCGAATCGAAAAGCCGTACCCGGGTGGGCGAGGCGGGACGGCCGGTCCAGCGTGCGCAGAAGCGGGAGCTTTCGTTCCGCGAACGCCGGGAGTACGAGACGCTGCTTGCCGAAATTGCCGAGCTTGAACTGGCTCAGCGAAAGCTTGAGGACTTCTTCCAGGCCCCCGCGCTCGATCCCGGGGAGCTCGAACGAAATACGCGACGTTACGCAGAACTGCGCAGTTCCATCGCCGAGAAGACCAACCGGTGGGAAGAGCTCGCCGAGCGAGGCGAAACGTAACGTCGCGATCGGCCTGCTGCGGAAACCGTTCGAAATCGTGAAAATCCTGGACTATCCGAAGGACTGAATCCGCGTGGCCCGGAGAAACAGCCGAACAACGAGTTCGCGAACACGGCTGAGGTGTCTACCGGATTGTCCTGTCAGCAACAGGATGTGGTCTTTTCGCATAACGACGCACCCGTCTCCACCATTTCGTGAACTCAACAAACACGACCGTGTCCGCGGCCAGGTATGTCACGATCGCCGACGGTCGACGCGATGGCGGTCGGGACGATATCCGTATATACTGCACAATAGAACACAGTCATGAAGAAGGGCGACGAGAAGACCGACCTGGCAGCGACTCCCGAACTGCTCGGGGCCATTATGGATGCGGCAATCGATGCCATCATCGCGATGGGTCCGGATGGCAGAGTCACTGCGTCGAATGCAGCTGCCGAGCGCATCTTCGGCTATTCCAGCGGGGAGATCGTCGGGAAAAAGCTACATCAGTTGCTGGCGCCGGAACGTGTTCACAAGGACTTCGAGCGCGCTTCTCCGGCGTTTCAGCGCAACGGGATCGGGCCTGCGATCAACAAGACCAGTGAATTGGATGCGGTTCGGAAAGACGGCACCGTGTTCCCGGTCGAGCTTTCTCTTTCCGCGTTTGCCCGCGAAGACGGATGGCACGCGGTCGGCGTCCTTCGCGATGTCACCGCGCGCAAAGCCGGGGAGCGCGCCGCGCGGCAAAACGAACAGCGTCTTCAGGATTGGTTTGAAGAGATGCCGATCGGGCTCTATCGCACCGATCCCGCCGGCGCGATACTTGACGCGAACCGCGCTATGGTCGCGCTGTTCGGTTTTCCTGACAAAGCCTCGATGCTTCGGATCAATGTCGCCGAGCTCTACGTCGATCGCGTCCAACGCGAGGTCTTCCACCGTGAGATCGAGCTGACCGGGACCGTGCGCGATATGCAGGGGCGACTGCGCCGTCGCGACGGAACCGAGATCAGCGTGCTCATTTCTGCGCGACTGGTGCGAGACGAAGACGGCTCGATCAAGTGGTTCGAAGGGTCGCTCCAGGACATATCCGGACGTCTCAAAGCAGATACCGAAAAGAAGCGCGCCGAAAGACTCGAGGTGATCGGGCAACTGGCCGCCGGCATCGCTCACGACTTCAACAACATTCTTGCCGGAATCCGCGGCTTTGCCGAGTATCTGGCTCTGAAGAAGCACGCGGATCCGGCGGTCACCGCCGCCGGCGAGCGGATTGTGCTCGCAATGAATCGGGCCTCCCGCATCGCGGACGGACTGCTCAACATCCTGGGGACGGAGGTCCACAGCCCGGCGCGCATCCGCGTTGAAGATTTCGTCCGACGCGCTCTGGACCGCCTTTCGTCGATCCAGGGTAAGGGCGTGCACATCGATTCCGAGATCTCTTGCGGGGACCTGGAGGTCAATGCCGACCGGGAACGCCTCGAGGCGGCGCTTGACGCGCTCATCGATAACGCAGTGCTCGCCTCGGCGGAGGGGGGCCGGGTAGTGGTCCGTGCCGATCTCGGACACGTGGAGCCGGCGTGGGCCTTTGCGCCCCAGGGAGAGCTCAATGGGATCTGGGCGCGACTTTCGGTGACCGATCAGGGGTGCGGAATGGACGAGACGACTCTGGACCGGATTTTCGAGCCCTACTTCACGACCCGTGGTTTTGGCACCGGCGCAGGTCTCGGTCTGACGAGAGTTCTTGGCATCGCCCGGCAACACGGGGGATTCATCGCAGTGAGCAGCCACCCCGGTCAGGGAACCAACGCGACCATCTACCTGCCGCTCTAACGGCGAGCGACTCTGCCCATGGCACGGCGACCCGACCGTTGCCTCTGTCTCGTGAGCGCGTTACAATTCCAACCGATGCTGCGGAGTTCTTCTTCAACTGATGGAAAATTCGAGCTCTTTTACCGTAGAGGCTGGGCGTGTCTGGTAGTCTACCCGCCTGCAGATGCCGGTCGTCCGGTCTATCCCGAAGAAGTCGAAAACAGAATGAAACTTCTCGGCGTGCCGGCGGTCCGCGTAAAGACGATTCGTGACGTCATTGCGGAAGCCAGCGGGAAGTCGGTACGCCTGGTCGAATGGCCGGCCGGCCGCACACTGGCTGCGTCCATCAAAGTTGATATTGCAGATGACCAGATGTCCGCCTCAGCTACCATCGAGCCGCCCAAGAAGGGAGCCGCCCCGCCGTTTCTCGCGGACGTGCTCGAAGAGCTCAATCACAGCGGCGTGCTCTCCGGGATCGACAACCGGCGAATCGGGCAGATGCTCGACCGGCGGGAGTACGGGAGGCCAGTGCGTGTCGCATCCGGAGTCGAACCGGTCTTCGGCCGGGGCCATCGAATTATTTATCACTTCAATGTGAACCGCGGAAAACCCTACCTCGAAATGGATTTTGGAAGAATCAATCTGAAGGAGCTCAACTTCATCGAAAACCGGGAGGCCGGGGACCTGTTGGCAGAACTTGCACCACCGGTCACGCCGATCGACGGGGAGACGGTAACCGGCAAGACTATCCCTGCCGCGGCGGACAGTCAGACTGTCCAACTCCTACCCGGATTG
>DATKUF010000192.1:0-6313 GCA_035530755.1 Spirochaetia bacterium
ATCGTCAAAGATGAGTTTTTTCAACGCTATCTCGGAATGCGAAACGAATCGGTGGACATGTCGGAGTTCGCTCGCCGCGTTGAAGAAGGAATCTTCGACAGAGAGGAGTTCGAGAAGGCTCTTGACTGGACCCGCAGGAACTGCAAAGAGGGTCCGGACGACAATCCCGCCGGAAAGCAGCACGACCGGAAGCGCAAGGATCAGGAGTGGGAGTACAGCGTAAAGATGGCCATAATCGCCCGGGATCTTATGGTCGGCAATCCGCGTCTCGCCGAACTGGGATTCGGGGAAGAGTCGCTCGGGCACAACGCACTGGCTGCCGGTTTCCAGGGCCAGCGGCAATGGACCGATCACTTTCCAAACGGTGATTTCATGGAGACCATCCTGAACACATCGTTCGATTGGAACGGAATTCGTGCGCCGTTCATTTTTGCGACAGAAAACGACAGTCTGAACGGCGTTTCGATGCTCTTTGGCCATCTTCTCACCGGGACGGCGCAGATCTTCTCCGACGTACGGACTTTCTGGAGTCCGGAGGCGGTCAAACGGGTCACCGGCAAGAACTTGAGCGGACAGGCTTCAGGTGGGCTCATTCACCTCATCAACTCCGGATCCACATGCCTCGACGGATCGGGCGAAGCGTCCCGGGACGGCAAGCCGGTGATCAAGCCCTACTGGGAGCTAACCGCGCAGGAAGCCGGGAAAATGCTCGACTCAACGCTCTTTCGCCCGGGGGATCTGGGATACTTCCGCGGCGGCGGATTCTCGACCGATTTTCTCACCCGCGGGGGGATGCCGGTGACGATGTCTCGATTGAACCTTATTGCGGGACTGGGACCGGTACTCCAGATAGCCGAGGGATTCACGGTCGACCTGGAAGACAAGGTGCACACTGCGCTCGACCAGCGCACAAATCCGACATGGCCGACAACCTGGTTCGCACCGCGGCTCACGGGAAGTGGTCCGTTCAAGGATGTCTATACGGTAATGGCAGCCTGGGGCGCAAATCACGGAGCAATCAGCTACGGCCACATCGGCGCCGATCTCATTACTCTCGCATCCATGCTGCGGATTCCGGTAAACATGCACAACGTCGCCGATGAAAACATCTATCGGCCAAGTGCGTGGGGAATGTTCGGAATGGACCCGGAAGGATCTGACTACCGGGCGTGCAGCAACTTCGGTCCACTGTATCGTTAGGAGGTGATGATATGCTGAAAAATATCCCGGCAATCCTTCCTCCCGATCTCCTGAAAGTGCTGATGGAGATGGGACACGGCGACGAAATCTGCATTGGCGACGGCAATTTTCCGGCCGCCGCCTACGCGAGACGGCTCATCCGGTGCGACGGACACGGCGTTTCCGAACTGCTCGACGCAATCATGCAACTCTTCCCGCTGGATTCGTTCGTGGAACGCCCGGCCTTTCTCATGCAGGTGGTTCCCGGAGACCCGACCAAACCGAAGATCTGGGAAGAATACCGAAGGATCATAAAGTCGCACGAGACCTCTTTCACCGACTTCGCTTCGGTCGAGCGATTCGCGTTCTACGAGCAGGCAAAGAACGCCTATTGCATCGTCGCGACCGGGGAAAGCGCGCTGTACGCGAACATCATCTTGAAAAAGGGCGTGATCCGCCCGAAGTGAACCAACAACAGACGCAGACCGCTGCCGGAATCGTATCCGGCAGCTTTTTTTTTGCCGAAATCCGCCCGCAGCGGTTTCGGGTCTCTTTTTCTCCGGAAAACCTGTCAAATGCCTTCTTGCACTTGATTTCGACATAAGGTATAATTGAAACCATAACGCAAGGTAAATCATGGTTATTCAAAACCTAAATGAAAGAGAACGTGAAATTCTCGAAATCCTCATGGATAACCGTGCGAACTCGGTCGCCGAAATAAGCAAATTGCTCGCCGTCTCCTCGGTCACGGTTCGGAACAACCTGAACAGTCTCGCAGACAAGGGCGTTGTAGTGAGGACCTGGGGAGGAGCCGCCCCCGCGTTCCACCCCGAAATCATGGCCCGTCAGCGACAGATGACCGAAGCGAAGGCGCGCATTGCGCGGGCGGCGGCGGCGCTCGTACGCGACGGGGACACACTCATGATCGAAGCCGGCACTACCACCGCGCTGATCGCCCGGTACCTGTTCGGCAAACGCGACCTGTTTATCGTTTCCAACTCAAATCTCGTCGTGCCCTACACGCGGGCCAACCCGGCTCTGAGGCTCACGCTGGTAGGGGGCGAGTTTCGTCCGTCGTCCGAAAGCACGGTAGGACCGGTCGCGCTCGAGCAGCTCGAACGTTTTCACGTGCGGCTCGCGTTCGTCGGTACCGATGGATTTTCGCGTGAAAACGGCCTGACCACCCATCTGGTGGAGGGCGCGGAAATTGTCAAAAAAATGGCGGCGCAGGCGGAGCAGGTAGTATTGACCGCCGACAGCTCGAAGTACGGCAAGTCGGGTTTTGTGCGCGTACTGCCTCTCGAGCGGATGAACAGAATAATCACCGACGAAGGACTGGATCTCTCGATACAGGATGAGCTTCGCAGTCAGGGACTCGATGTTGAAATCGCCAAAGCATGATCCGGCACCGGCCGGCGGCGAAAGGAGCAGGTTATGGCAACAGAGGTTTTGATGCCAAGGCAGGGACAGTCGGTTGAAAGCTGTTTGATCCTTGCGTGGAAGAAAAACGTCGGTGAGAGCGTCGCTAAAGGGGACGCCATCTGTGAGGTCGAAACAGACAAAGCCACCTTCGAAGTCGAGGCAGGCGCTGCGGGTGTGCTGCTCGCCCGGCTGTTCAAGGAGGGGGACGATGTCCCGGTGCTAACTCCAATCGCCTATATCGGACAGCCCGGCGAGAAAGTCCCTTCAGGTGCCGGCGCAGCCGGTTCATCGCTCCCCAACCCGACGGCAAGCGAGGCAGTGGCTCCGCCATCGAGTAAGCCGCGCGGAGAACCGGCGGCGTCGGCCTCACGCGCAGCAGCGGGTGAAATAGCGGAACCGGAGCAGCGGCCCGCCACGTCCCGCACCATCTCTCCACGCGCACGAAACCTGGCGCAGGCAAAGGGTGTGAAAGTCGAGGAAGCGCACGGAAGCGGACCCGGCGGTCGGATTATCGAGCGCGATATAAAGAAGGTTCTCGAAAGCCGCGAACCGATGACACCCGCCGCGATCAGCGATTTTCTTGGCTCGGCGGAGGCCGGCACTCCAGGCGCCGGTACCGGACCGGGAGGCAGGATCGGTACGAAGGATCTGAATGCGCAAACCCCTGCAGCGGCGGCGGTCGAGGGGCAGATAACGGAACGGCCGGTCAAAGGTATCCGTAAGCTAATTGCCGAGCGTATGCACGCCTCTCTTCGGGATACCGCGCAGCTGACGATGTCGGCGAGCGCCGATGCGCGCGCAATGCTCTCCTATCGAAAACGCCTGAAAGGCTCCGCAGTCGAAACGCTCGCCGCGGTGACGATCAATGATCTGGTTCTTTTCGCCGTCGCGAGAACGCTCGCGCGCCATCCCGAGATGAACGCGCACATGGCAGCCGACATGATCCGGGAGTTTCGTGCGGTACACCTCGGCTTTGCGGTCGATACCCCGCGCGGTCTCATCGTGCCGGTCATCCGCGATGCCCATCTAATGACCCTGACGCAGCTGTCGGCAGAAGCGAAACTTCTCAGCCAAGCGTGCCTGGCCGGAAATGTCGGCCCCGACGATCTTGCGGGTGCCACCTTCACGGTTTCGAATCTCGGAAATCTCGGCGTGGAGAGTTTTACTCCGGTGCTGAACCCGCCACAGGTTGCCATTCTCGGCGTCTGTGCAATTCAACCGAAACCGGTCATGAACGGGGAGGAAGTGCAGTTCGTCCCGAGTATCGGGCTTTCGATTACCATCGACCACCGAGCGGTCGACGGGGCACCGGGTGCGCGGTTTCTGCAGGATTTGGCCGCAGCGATTCGAGACATAGACCTCACTCTCGCGCTTTAGCACTTTCATGATGCCGCAGCGGCAAACGGAGCTCAGCATGAGCGAACAGCAGTATGACCTGATTATCGTAGGGGCCGGACCAGGCGGATACATTGCGGCCGAGCGGGCCGGAAGCCTTGGCAGGAAAGTCCTGCTCGTGGAGAAAGACAAGCTTGGCGGAGTGTGCCTGAATCGGGGTTGTATCCCGACAAAGACGCTTCTGCACGCCTCCAAACTCTATGCGCATGCGAAGGAAGGCGCTCGTTTCGGTGTGTCGGCCGACAACGTACGATTCGACCTCGGCGCCGCAATGGAGCACAAGCGCAAAACGGTCGAAACGTTGCGGCGCGGAATCGCGAGTCAGATGAAGCGGTTTGGCGTCACGGTTATAGAAGGTGAGGCGCGACTTATCGGTTCCTCCGAAGGAAACCGGGTCCAGGTCGGCAATCAGACGTATGCGGCTCGAAACCTGATCATTGCCACCGGGTCTTCGCCGGCTATGCCACCCATCCCTGGTCTTCAGGAGGGGGTAGCGCGTGGTCAGGTGCTCACCAGCACCGAACTTCTCGAGATTTCCGAGCTGCCCAAGCGCCTCGTGATAGTAGGCGGCGGCTACATCGGAATGGAGTTCGCATCATTTTTCGGAACGCTCGGCACCGAAGTTACGGTGGTGGAAATGATGGACGAGATTGTTCCGATCATGGACCGGGAATTCGCCGCAATCCTTCGCAAGGCGGTGAAGGGAGTCAAGTACGAGCTCGGCGCCCGCGTGGAACGAATCGACGGCACAGTTGTCAATTTCAGCAGGGGCCCCGAGCAAGGCCGGGCCGAAGGCGATCTTGTGCTTGTTTCGGTCGGCAGACGTCCCAATGTCGACGGCATCGGGCTTGCGGAAGCCGGACTCGACATCGACCGCTCGGGTATACGCGTGAATGAGTACCTGCAGACCAATCTTCCGGGGGTTTATGCGATCGGAGACGTCACGGGAAAGTCACTTCTCGCTCACTCGGCGAGCCGTATGGGTGAAGTCGCCGTTCGCCACATGTTCCAGGAGTCGTATCGCGGTGAAAAACCGCCTTCGGTCGGGAACCCGCGTGCCGCGGGCGCGATGCGGTATGGAGCCATTCCCTGGGTGGTATTCACCTCCCCGGAGGTCGCCGGTTGCGGCCTCACCGAGGAGCAGGCTGCCGCCGAAGGGAGGCGCGTCAATGTAGCCTCGATCCCGATGGCGGTAAGCGGCAGGTACCTGGCGGAACATCCGGGAGAACGCGGAACCTGCAAAGTCATATGCGCCGAAGAAAACGGCGCGCTTCTCGGGGTTCACATGATCGGTTCGGGATGTTCCGAGCTGATCTTTGGCGCCTCGCTTATGATTGAATCCGAACTGCGCGTCCAGGATGTCCGGGAAATCGTGTTCCCGCACCCCACGGTGTCGGAAGTGCTACGGGACGCAATCTGGGAAGTCGAGTAACGGAAACCGGAACGGGGACCGATATGGGCGGATTCTTCCGCCGCAAAAGGAGAAACAGATGCCAAAGTCAATTGTCGTGGATCCAAAAGTCGTTCGCAAAGCGGAAACCATTGCGATCGCGAACATTCCGGTCAATCAGTACAAATCTGATCCGCGAAAAGAGATTGAGAAGTACGGAAAAGAACGTCTCACCCGTATGTACTACGACATGCTCACAATCCGCGAATTCGAGACGATGCTCAACGATATCAAGACTCAAGGTTCCTATCGGGGTTTGGAATACAATCACAAAGGTCCAGCCCATCTGTCGATCGGACAGGAATCAACCGCTGTGGGAATCTGTGCAAATCTGGAAATCGAAGACTTCATTTTCGGTTCGCACCGAAGTCACGGCGAGATTCTTGCCAAGTGCTACTCGGCAATTCCTCGACTCAAACCGAAGCAGCTCGAGGAGGTGATGAAAGGCTATCTCGGCGGCGACGCGCTTCGCGTCGTCGAATCTCAACCCTATTCCGATGTGCGTGACCTCGCTGAGAACTTCATCCTGTATGGCACACTCGCCGAAATCTTTGCACGCAAAGCGGGTTTCAATCGGGGGCTCGGCGGTTCGATGCACGCCTTTTTTGCGCCTTTCGGCAGTATGCCAAACAACGCAATCGTCGGCGGTTCGGCCGACATCGCAACCGGAGCAGCCATCTACAAACGCGTCAACCGGAAAGCGGGAATCGTGATCGCCAACATCGGAGACGCATCCATGGGGTGCGGTCCGGTGTGGGAGGCAATGATGCTCGCCGCAATGGACCAGTACCGCACACTCTGGGACAAGAAGGTGGGCGGTGCTCCTCCGATACTCTTCAACTTCGTCAACAACTTCTACGGCATGGG
>DATKUF010000193.1:0-38273 GCA_035530755.1 Spirochaetia bacterium
GGGAAATCTGCGATTCAATTGCAGCATTCTGTTGATCGATGATGTCGACTGATTTCTGCATGACCATCGAGAGCGTATTGAGCTGGGACAGAAGCTGTCCAGCGTCGCCGGTAATCGCGTCCGCCTGACCTTTGTTTCGCATGACGTCGTAGGTGGTGAGCGAAAACAGCGTGAAGTGGGCAGGATCCAGGCCTGCCTTCTGCGCATCGGTTTGAATGTTGATAACAGAAATGAGAAACTCCGAGACACCCTTATCGAGGCTCGTCTTCAGGTTTCGAATGACACCCACCGATTCCCGGATCGATGGCGCCGCGGTCGGGAGAACCTTCAACGAGTCGAGATTTCCAAACGCTGTGGTCGCGCTAGTGCTGGCCTTTTTGAACTCAGCGAGCTGCGTCGGAAAATCGGCCGACGAAATCCGGTTCAATTGAATTGTCTCGTTGCGAATTGATCGCCCGAGTGAGGTAAGCACCTCCTGTTCCGAGTCGATCCGATTTATCGGCGCACGTATGAGAAAATAGGCAGCCACTGCGGCCGCGAATAGCGCGAGCATGAAGATTACAATCAGGAGCAAACGTTGTCGAATAGTCATTGCACTTACCTGCAGAAATGGAGATTAACGGCAAGTCATAGTAGCATTTATTCGGTCGGTTGGGCAGATTCGACGCAGATTTCGGACGAGAACACGAGCAGGCGTGAAGCGGATGGTCTTCGCTTCACGCCCGGCGCCCGAAGGGCTGGATTGCTTCTAGAAAAGCGCGTACCGGATGCCGACGTTCGCAGTGAGCGGCGAGAGCGCATCCTTGAAAGCGTTGCCGGTCTTGTCGACCGTGATATCGGTGAGCCCCCAATTCAACTCCAGGGAGGGTGAGAAGGTGAGCCCCGGCCCAATGCTGAAGTCCGGTCCGGCGGTGAAATGCAGGCCGTAGCTCCACTGTACCGTATTGGTGCTGTCGAGCGTGACAGTCCCGTTGGTAAAAAACGCACTCTGCGGATTGTAACTGTTTTTCGCTTGCCCGCTCAGGAAGTAGCCGGCATATCCCCCTGCGCGCAGCGTGAGGCCGAGCCCCGCGGGAAGCTTTAGATGGCCGACAATCGCCACCGGGATGTTGAGATAGCTGTAGGTGGAATCGGATGTCAGTGTGGTGGCACTGAAGAAATTGCTCGTGACGGAGTGGAAGTTCATATAGGAGTACTCGGCGCCCGCGGAAAGGCCTATTGATAACGGCCCAACGGAGAGCGCGGTCAGATCCAGGACCAGGGCGCCGTCGGCGGCGAACTGCGGAGTTCCGGTGGTGTTGGCGTTGTTCGTGCTTCCAAGAGCGATTCCCGCGCCACCCCGCGCTTCAACCTGGAGGCCAAGTGCCCTGGCGGTAAGCGGAGCTGCCAGGAGGGCTAGTACCACAAGTACAATGGTGTTCCTTCGCATAATCGAATCTCCTTGTGATGTATCTATGTATTCAAATGATTGCGCCGCCCGCACGATCTGTCAAGCGAATCCTTGGAAAATCGAACTTTCAAATACTAAATAAAAACTGAACGCTCATTCTTTTTTGTTGTCAGTGAGTGGTTCACCGAAGCGATGAACAGGGAAGCTGCCGGGCTCTAAAGCGAATCTGTTGAAATTGTTTTTACGGATATAAATTGCGGCCCTGCCATCGGTGTTTGAACAGCTGCCGCACGGTAGCTTCCACATTTCCGGGCAAAATCCGCCAATTTCTCTCAACCGGACATCAATGTTCGTGACCGAATTGTGATACTAATTTGATCATATTATCATAGCTTCCGGTCGGGAAACGACTTACATTAGCCGAGTGGAGACTTACCACAAGGAGATGTCTATGAAGTTTCATCGTTTGATCATAGTCGCGAGTATGTTTGCATTTTCGGCATCGGCGACGCTGTTCGCGGACGACAACTCGATGAACGGTCCTGCCATGACCGGTCCGGCGATGAGTGGCGACTCGTCCATGTCAGGGTCGAACACCGGAAGCGCCGATTCGATGATGGCGCCGAACACGATGAGTGCACCAGATACGATGAGCGCCGACCCGAAGGTTGGGAGCATGCTCAGGTTTGCGCCCAGCGCCGCGCATAAGGTGATATTCACCGACCTCAAGACGGCCGAGTCATTTGCCGCCAACGGTCCGACACTTCTGTTTTTTGCAGCAGACTGGTGTCCCTACTGCCAGGCGGATCTGAGAGATATCAATCAGAACGGCGCCATGCTGTCGCGCGACATCACCGTGGTAGTCGTCAACTATGACAAGGAGTCCTCACTCAAGGCGAAATATGGCGTAACTCAACAGGACACCTACGTTCAGATCGACACCATGGGAAACCGGCTCACCGCCTGGAACAGCGGTGGAGTCGATGTCATCAACAAACGTGTAGTGCGCATGTAGTCTGTTAAGGCAGGAGAAATCAATGCTGGTCCTTCTCGCTTTCGCATTTGTATCAGGAATCGTTACGATCCTGTCACCCTGTATTCTCCCGGTTCTGCCCATTGTGCTCTCCGGGAGCATCGGCGGCGGGAAGGCCCGACCTCTTGGAATCATCGCGGCATTTGTCGTGAGTTTCACCGTATTTACGCTGGCGCTCTCGGCAATCGTGCAGGCGGTAGGTATTCCTCCCGACACCCTTCGCATCGTCGCCGTGGTTCTTCTGGTCATCTTCGGTCTGGTGATGCTGATACCCGCTCTGCGCGATCGGTTCGAGATGTTCGCCTCACGGCTGTCAAATCGTGGCGCAACCAAGGCCGGACCGATCACCTCAAGTCCGCGCTCCGAGGACGGTGAAGTGACGAAGCCGTCGCAGTGGGCCGGATTCTGGAGCGGGATCCCTGTCGGGTTCAGTCTGGGGCTCGTCTGGACACCGTGCGTCGGTCCCATCATGGCGTCGGTGATAAGCCTCGCGCTCACCCAGAAAGTCAGCGGCGGCTCGGTTCTCATAACACTTGCATATTCGATCGGCACTTCAATTCCGATGCTCGCGGTCATGCTCGGCGGGCGCGCTCTGCTGAACAGAGTGCCCGGCCTGAAGCGCAATATGGGCAATATCCAGAAGGTCTTCGGCGTGGTCATGATCGTAGTCGGTGTCGCTATCGCCGTGGGATGGGACAGGCAAATCCAGACTGCGCTGCTCAATGCGTTTCCCCAATATGGAAGCGGGCTGACCGCGGTTGAACAGAATGGCGCGGTGAAAAAGGCGCTCGCTGCACGGGGCGGGACGGTAGCCTCCGCGGGCACCACGACTGCCGAAATGATCGACGGCTCGAAAACCGCGAACATGGTGTTCTCAGGGGCAAACGGCGCCGAGCCGGCAAATGGAAGGCTCTCCGACTACGGGCTCGCTCCGGGCATCCTCACAAAGGGCGCCTGGTTCAACACCGCCGGTCTGACGGGCGGTTCGGTTGCGCCGTCGGATCAGGTCGCGGGAAGCACTCCGCCACTCACTCCGGCCGATCTCCGGGGGAAGGTGGTTGTGGTGGACTTCTGGACCTACAGTTGCGTCAATTGCGTGCGGACGATCCCTTACCTCAAGGCATGGTACGAGGCATACAAGGACAAGGGTCTGGTGATAATTGGTGTGCATACCCCGGAGTTCGAGTTCGAGAAGAATCCCTCGAACGTTCGAGCGGCGATGAAGGATCTGGGGGTTACATGGCCGGTGGTTCTCGACAACGACTATCGCGAATGGAACGCATACGGCAACCAGTTCTGGCCGGCGCACTATTTCATCGACGCGAACGGACATGTGCGCTACTTCCACTTTGGAGAGGGAAGCTACGCCACATCCGAGAAGGTCATTCAGGAGCTGCTTCGTGAACGAGGAGCCCGGGTTTCCGGGATCGTCTCGAAGCCGGATCTCGTGCTTTCCACGCAGACGCCGGAAACCTATCTTGGATACGACCGTGGTCGCGGCTTCACCTCAGCGGTCAAGCCCGTCCCCGACAAGCCCGTCGAATATCGGGCAGTGCAGACGGCGGGGAACGGTCAGTGGAACCTCGAGGGAACCTGGACGATCACCTCGCATTATGTCGTGCCGGACGCGAACGGGACGCTGAACTTCGGCTTCAATGCAAAGAATGTGTACCTCGTCGTCGCGCCGGAAGGTACCAATTCCGGATCCATCGAAGTTCTGGTGGACGGAAAGCCGCCGGCGGACACGCCGGACGTGAGGAGTGGCACCGTCACACCTGATATGAGCCGGCTTTACCAGCTGGTGGGGCTTTCGTCACCGGGCCGGCATCTGTTGACGCTCAAGGTGTCCGGGAAGCTCCGGCTTTACGCGTTTACCTTCGGATAGGCGGCGGAGGGTCGAGCTCAGAACGGCAGGCGCGCCGCGAGCTGATCGTGGGCGGTGATTCCCGGAGCGCCGCGCTCGGCCCCGTGCTGCTCCCCGTCGCTGTGGTAGATAAGCACGACGGCGTTCTTGTCGGTCAGAAGCGTGGGGAATTCCACCGTGACAGCTCCGGTGCCTGTCGCATCGGCGGTGAAGTTGTTGGCGAGCCCGGTTCCATCGGCCGGCGTATAGGCATCGCCGGCAGGATTGAAAGTGATGATAAACAGACTGTAGCTCCCGCCGGCGATGAGACCCGAGAACTCTGTTACGACTCGGGATCCGGCGCCATTTCGCGTGGCGGTCATGGTTCCTGTCGCCCTGATCCATTGACCCAGCGTCAGGTCGAGGGGCTTGCCGTCCGCGTTGTACAGAGACATGTTTTGCGGCGAATCCAGATGGACCGGCACAACGCCTGCCGCGTGGGGGATATTCTGCAGGCCTGTCCCCGCCTTTGCACTTTCAGATTTCATGAAAACCTGGGGATCCAGGAGCCGCCCCTGCCCCGTCACAATCGAGTAAAGACTGCCATGGTTGATGAAGGTTACCCGTGCGTAGCCGGAAGCCTGGGCGTCTACTCCGGTCGCGCACCAAACACACAGAATCGCGCCAACTGTCGTCGGAAGAATTAAACGGGCCGATCTTTGTCGAGAAATAATACTCCTCCGCATTGTGAGGTAATACCACGCGAGGACCTTCACGCGCAAGGGCGAGTCCCTCTCGTTCAGTTGGACTTCAGGTTCTTCAGAGTGTAAAGCCGGACAAACGGTATCAGTATCGGAACGGAGTCGACGTATTTCCGGAAGGCTGGATTCCCCGAATATCGTTGTTCCTGCTTTTCTTCGAGTCGCCTTGCGGCGCCAACGACTATCAGCACAAGCGCAGCGAGTCCGGCCGCGCTTATCATCCACTGCGCAATTCCATCGTAGTAGGGGACTCCGGCGATAAAGCTTCCGGTCCACAGGACGATATCGCCCAGATAGTTCGGGTATCGGACGATACGGTAGACGCCGCCCGAACAGAAGCTGTCGGGGTTCCTGCGCTTCGCGGATGCCTTCTGCCGGTCAGCCACCCATTCGAACAGCAGTCCGACGAAACCGATCACCAACCCGACAACCACCACGGCACCGGCGCCGGTTCCGGCATTCGAGGTCGCGCGGGACAACGCGTACAGACCGGCGAAATGGAACAGTACCGGGGAAGCCATTGCGACATACAGGAGACTGACACCAAGCCAGATTCCAAGTCGCACCGGAAGGTTCTGGTTGCCGTAGATCGCGTCGGTTGCGTGCCGCTCCCGCTGATACGATCCTTTGCGGTCCCGCAGCGCCAGGTAGCCTGCCAGGCGGAATCCGTACAGAACGACGAGGAACATGTGGAGTAAAGCGCCCGGACTCCCGCTCGAGCGGAAGAGAACGAAGGAGAAGTAGGCGGCGCCGGCAACCGAAAGGGCGTAACCGGTTCCGACGAAATAGACCGTACGGACGAAACCGATGGATGAGAGTATGAGCGTCACCAGAAGAAGCGCCGCAACCGCGGATGGCACGCTTCCGAGAATGTGATTGCCCGGTGTGAGGATCCAGGCCGCGATTCTGTTCATGTGGGTGGGTCTCCTGTGCCCGCCATTTTCGAGCCGATCCCGGTCGGCGTCAAGGGTTTGTTCCCGACCTTTTCGATCTTCACGGTCGGTGACACATTCCGTGCGCGGCGGTGTTCAATTGACAGGGAGGAAATCAATGCGGTTCGTGTGCACGTCAGTGGCTTTATCCGCGCTTCTGGCAGGGGTTGCCTCGGGCGTACTTTTTGCCGAAGGAAGCGGTGGCGGAGGGATGACGACCTCCTACCAGCTCGCCGCGCCGTCAGGCGTACTCAATTACGCGCCGACGGGTTCTGGTCCCGGGCTTTCCTATGTGGGCGGTTTTGGGTATCGTGTGGATGACCGTGGCCGGATAAGCGGCGGTTTCGGCTACGCAGTCGTCGGTCGCAGCGATGAGCGCGGGATCAAGGGCGGCATGGCCGGGTTTATCTCTGGATATCGTTTCATCAGCCAACCGTTCAACCTTTCGCTTGTCAGTTGGACCGGCCGACTCATGCCGGTACTGTTCGTCGGCTACCAGGTCATTGGCAATCTGGCGCCGGGTCCAGTATTTCAGAGTTCTTTCACGCTCGCCCCAACGGCGGGCATCAGACTCACGTGGGGTACGTTTCGATGAAGCGGCGTCGTACGAACAACCCCACCAGGCGGTATGAATGGTTGATGTCGAAGCCCTCTACAGGAAGTACGGTCCCATGGTAGTTCGACGGTGCAGGCAGATCCTCCACGACGAGGACAAGGCGCTCGACGCAGCGCAGGACGTTTTCGTCCGACTGATTCGGCATCAGGACCAGCTCGATCAGAGCGCTCCGTCGAGCCTTCTGTACCGTATAGCGACCAACGTTTGCCTGAATGTGCTGCGCAGCGAGCGCAGAAAGCCCCAAACCCATGACGATGAGATCCTGCAAGCCATCGCGGGCGTCGATGATCCGGCAGAAACGGTCATCAACACGCATCTGCTTGAAAGGCTGTTTCACCGCGAGCACGAGAGTACACGCGTAATAGCCGTGCTGCACTACGTCGATCGACTTACCCTGGAGGAAACCGCCGCGGAGGTTGGGCTTTCGGTCTCAGGTGTCCGCAAACGGCTCAGACGGCTGCGGGAAAAGGGATTGGTACTCAAGGAGGCCGGCTGATGGATCATTCAGAGCGACCTGATCCGGCACAGATTCCAGATCTGTACCTCGAAATGCTCGCCGCCGGCGAGCTTGATGAGCAGAAGAAGAACGAGCTCGAAGCGAAATATGGCGCCGATGAAGTGCGCAGGCGCGTAGAGGCGCTCAAGGAATCGAACGCTGCGATCCTTGCCCGTTATCCTGCCGAGAAGATGGCTGCGCAGATAGCGGCGCGGGCGGAGAACCGTTCCGCCCCGGTCGAAGTCGAACGGAAGGTTGGAGTTCCGACGACTGCGCGCGCTCAGACGTCGTATCGCCGTCGATTGAATGAGTTTGGTCGCAGGATCATTACCGATGGGCTTGCAGTTCGGTACACAGCGGGGTTCGCCGCGGCGGGCCTGGTTCTGGTCTTCGGTATCTTCCTGGTCGTTCACATGGAGCGGGTCTCTCCCGATTCGGGAGTGCGCGCGAAAGGTATTCGGCCGACCGTCCTTATCTACAAGCACGCGGGAAACGAGGCTGAGCTTCTCCAGAATGGTGATATAGTGAAAGCGGGAGATACTCTGCAGCTGAGCTATGTTTCTGCCGGGAAGAAGTTCGGTGTGATCCTGTCCATCGACGGCCGCGGCACTATTACGGTTCATCTGCCTGAGACTTCCGGTGGAACGGCAAGCCGGCAGGCCGCCGCGCTCGAATCCCACGGCCAAACCGCACTGCCTTTTGCCTACCAGCTCGATAATGCACCGCGGTTTGAGAGGTTCTTTTTTGTGACATCAGACCGACCTTTTCCGGTATCCGAGGCGACGAAAGGTGCCGAGCAGCTCGCGGTTTCCGGAAAGGCCGAAACGGTCCCGGAATTGCCGCTTCCATCCGGACTCGACCAGGTCTCGGTCCTGCTTCGAAAGCCAGGAGATTGACATATGGCAATGCGGCGCGGGTTCCTACCCGCTTCGATAGTTCTCATGTTTCTCGTATTGATTCCGGTGGCATCCGCGCGGGACTCGACCAGCGACGGTTCGGGTGGACAGGCTCTCCGCCGATTCGGACTCTTCGTCGGCGCGAACGATGGGGGCGCGGGACGCACCCGGCTTCTGTATGCGGTAAGCGACTCCCGTTCCATGGCCGACGTGATGTACGAGGTAGGAGGAGTCGAGCGAGCGGACAGCATAGTTGCGGTAGACCCTACACCGCGCGAGCTTTCCGACAAACTCGCACAGATGCGCAGTCTCATCGCCACCCGGAAGGCTCAGGCAGGTCGCGGCGAGTCCCTTCGTACCGAGTTTATCCTCTATTACAGCGGCCACTCCGACGAGCAGGGTCTGCTTCTCGGCGGTAAACGTTTCAACTACCGTGACCTCCACGACGCCCTCCGCGATATGGATGTCGATGTCGGGATTGCCGTTCTGGATTCGTGCGATTCGGGCGCTTTCATTCGGTTGAAGGGCGGCCAGCGCGTATCCCCGTTTCTCGTCGACGAGTCGGCGAAAATGAAGGGCCAGGTCTTTCTCACTTCGAGTTCGGAGGATGAGGCATCGCAGGAATCCGATGCAATCGGCGGCTCTTTTTTCACGCAGTCATTGATTTCCGGGCTTCGCGGCGCGGCCGATTTCTCGCGCGACGGAAGAGTAACGATTGACGAAGCCTATCAGTTCGCGCGCTCGGAAACGACGGCACGCACCGAAAATAGCGCTGCCGGTCCTCAGCATCCCGCGTGGCACATCGAGCTCACCGGAACCGGCGACCTCGTCCTGACCGATATCCGTTCCCCATCGGCGGGCTTGATCATTTCGGAGGATGTGGAGGGCAGGCTCGCCGTGCGCGACGCCGCCGGGAAGCTGGCCGTCGAGATACACAAGGCGGTCGGGTCATCGCTCCAGCTTGCGCTTCCGCCGGGCAATTACACCGTGTCCGCCGGAACGACGACGCGGTATCTGGAAGCCTCAGTTCGACTTCGGGCGGGAGACTGGTCCGAAGTACGGCGGCGTGATTTCGTGGGAACCGATCGGCTTTCCTCGCGAAGCCGCGGGGATCAGGCAGATTCGGTGCCGGCAGATCCCGCGGCAGATGAGTTCCTGGCGCAGGACTGGGGACTGGCCGACGATGCGAAGGTGCTCGAGAACACGGTCAACCGCTACCTCCGGCGCGTTACTCCTCCCGGTCCAAACGCAGCAGCAAGCGCCGCTAATGCCTCTCGCGACGAGGGTTTGTCACCTGACGCCGCCGGCAGCAGCGTCGGCGGGTCGGGTCTTCCCGATAGCGCCGGCAGCGAAAGCCCGTCGGCGGAACCGCCGGGAAACCCCTCCTCGCACGCGCAGACACTCGAGGAGCGGGGCGATGCGGCGCACCCCTTCGTTCCCGTCAGTGTGTCGTTCGTTCCCGGGATTGGATTTCCACCGCCGGCCTTTGGGGCGGTGAAGGGAGTTTCGTTCAATCTGCTCGTAGGTGAGTCCTACGCCGTGCACGGAGCGGAGTTCGGGTCGGTGCTGAACATCTCGACGCACGATCTGGATGGCGTACAATTCGCCGGGGTCGGCAACATCGTCGGCGGCCCCGCACGCTGGGTCCAGGCGGCCGGAGTCTTCAACATCGCCAGCGGCGACCTTGCAGGCGTTCAGGCGGCGGGAGTTTTCAACGTAGCGGCCGGAGCCGTTCGTGGCGGTCAGCTCGGGCTGGTGAATATTGCCGGCACGATGAACGGCGTCCAGCTCGGGCTGGTGAATATCGCAAGCAAAATGGACGGCCTGGCGCTCGGGCTGGTCAACATATCCGGAAACGGATTCATGAGCGCTTCCGGCTTTTCAGACGCCTCAGGTATGTACTATCTCGACTTCCAGTCCGGCGGCAGGCTTTACACCGTGCTCTTCAGTGGATGGAACCGGCCACCTGACGCCGGGTACAGCCTCGTGGCGTACGGCGCCGGACTCGGCCTTCACGTAGACCTCGGACCCTTTTTTGCCGAACTGGACGGTTCTGCCAAGACGGTCTTTGCCGCGGCGTCCGGGGTCTCGGTGGATCAAACCCAGCTCACCCCGTTCTTTTCCCTGCGAACGAAGATTGGGGCGCTTCTTTTCCGAAGGGTCGGAGGATTTCTCGGCTGCACGTTCGACTTCTCCTTTCCCGGAGAGGTTCCCAATTCCTTTGCGCACAGCGGCACGGTTTGGAAGATCTCGATCGCGGCCGGCACCATCGGCATCTATCCGAAGTTTACCACCGGGCTCACGTTGCGGCTTTAGCCCGGTTCAGCGTCCCATAGGACGGAATATTTTGTTGTAAATTGACATTTACGCGATAATAGTTTTTATGGTATAATCGCCAGTATCATGGGCCGCTTGTGAACAGACGAGAACACAGGACAATCCTCCTGGTCGAGGACGAATTCCCCATTGCGCTAGCGGAGGCCCGCACGATCGAAGAGTTCGGTTATCGGGTTGTCACCGCGCACTCCGGGGAACGAGCCGTCCAGATCGCGACGATCGACTCCGAGATAGCACTGATTCTTATGGACATTGACCTCGGAGCCGGGATAGACGGTGCGGAGGCGGCGCGACGGATACTCGAACGGAGAAACCTCCCCGTTGTCTATCTCACCGCCCACGCGGAACAGGGGTACGTCGACAGGGTAGAAGACTTCGCCGGATACGGTTACGTGCTCAAGACGGCCGGCGACGCAGTGATGAAATTGTCGATCAAAACGGCATTCGCCCTGTTCGAGGCCAATTCCTCAGCCAGTTCGAACGAGAAAAAGTACGAAATCATGTTCGCCAACATCCCTGACGTCATCTCGGTTGTCCGCGCCGACGGCATGGTAAAGTTCGAGAGTTCCAACGTGAAGCAGCGGTTCGGCTGGACGCCGGATGACCTTGTCGATCGCGACGTTTGGCAGCTCATGCATCCCGAGGATCTGCCCCGCCTGCGGGCAGGGTTTGCCGCGATTCTTCGTCAAGACGGCGCTGGGAATACGATCGAGTGCAGATACCGATGCAAGGATGGAACTTACCGGGCAAATGAGCTCACGGCCAGGAATCTTACCTCGGATCCGCTGATCAACGGGATCCTGGTTAACTTTCACGATATTACCGACCGCAGGATCGCGGAGGAAGAGATCAAAGCGCTGCTCGCGGAAAAGGATCTCATACTAAAGGAGGTTCACCACCGCATCCGCAACAACATGAGCACGGTGTCGAGCCTTCTCTCCCTCCAGGCGGAAGCGCTTGTTGACCCCGCGGCCGTTTCCGCGCTGCGAGACGCGAAAGCACGGCTCCGCAGCATGGGTCTTCTCTACGACAAGCTCTTTCTCTCCGAAAATCTGAGGGAAATGTCCGTGAGAGACTACCTTGCCGCCCTCGTCGACGAAATCATCGACCTGTATTCGGACAACGACGAGTTGAAAGTCGAGATAACCATCGCGGATTTTTCGCTTGGAGTGAAGGAGCTCTTTTCCCTGGGAATCATAGTCAACGAGCTCGTGACGAATGCGGTCAAGCACGCCTTCACCGGAAAGACAGACAGGCTGATCAGGATTGCCGCTGACAAGATCGAGACGCGGGTTACCCTCGTGGTCTCGGACAATGGTAACGGAATTCCCGGGGACTTCGATTTCGAAGGAACCACTGGTTTCGGCCTCACCCTTATTGCCGGCCTGGCAAAGCAGCTCGACGGGGAAGTGCGCTTCGAGCGGCAAAACGGCACGATCGCGACGCTTGATTTTGCCGTATAACCGGGTCAGGACGGAAGCGATCTCCGCCTTGTCCCGTTTCAGCAGCCCGGTTATGATACTCCTATGGCTATACAGCTTCGTTCCAGAGGCGCCGCCGGCGAGGTGACCGGGTCGCGGCACCTTATCGATACCGGAGTTTCAAAGGTGCTTGTCGACTGCGGCGCGTTTCAGGGCAGACGCAAAGAGAGCGACGAGAAGAACCGCAATACCACCTTTGAACGCGACCCGGTCGACGCGGTCATTCTCACCCATGCGCATTATGATCACTGCGGTCTGCTCCCGCTTCTGGTGAAGAGCGGGTTCCGCGGAAATATCTATGCCACCGGCGCAACGCGCGACCTCGCGAACATCATCATGATGGACAGCGCGAAGATACAGGCGCGTGACGCGGAATACCTCGCCAAGCAGGCCGCTAAGCGCAATGAACCCTTCAACTGGAAGCCGCTATACGACACTAAAGATGTCGTGCAAACCATGACTCAGTTCGTCACCGTCTCCTACGAAAGAAAGCTGCAGGTTACGTCTGATGTCTCCGTCGAGTTCTTCGACGCCGGCCATATCCTCGGATCGAGCATGGCGAAGTTGCGCATTCAGACGACTACCTCATCGGCCGTCGAGGTGTTGTTCAGCGGTGACCTCGGCCGGCGGAACAAGCCGATTATCCGCGACCCTGCTCCGATGCCTGACGCGGACTATCTGGTACTCGAGGCAACGTACGGCGATCGACTGCACGAGAAGACCGATGATATCCTCGGGCGGCTCAAGACAGTGATAAACGATGCGGTCGAGCGCGAAGGGAAGATCCTAATCCCGGCCTTCGCTGTGGAACGGACCCAGGACATCATCTATTACCTCCACCTGTTGTCTCAGCAGCACGCCATACCGAAGATCCCGATATATGTAGACAGCCCGATGGCGTTCGAGGCGACTTCCGTTTTCAAGTTGCATCCGGAGTGTTACGACGAGGAAACCTACGATGCATTTCTGGCACGTCACGAGGATCCGTTTGGATTCGCCTCTCTGCACTATATCGAGAACGTGGAAGAGTCGAAACAGCTGAACAGTCAGGACGGACCGATGATTATCATCTCGTCGAGCGGGATGTGCGAGTCTGGAAGGATTCAGCATCACCTGCTGCACACCGTTGCCGACCCGCGAAACACGGTCCTCATCGTTGGATTCATGGCAAAAGACACTCTGGGCCGCAAGATCCAGGAGCGTCGTTCCGAATTACGCATTCTCGACGTCACGCTTCCGCTGCGCGCGCGGGTCGAGGAGATCCACGCGCTGAGCGGACATGCAGACTACGGCGAAATCGCAGAGTACGTGTCCCACATGGATGCAAAACGGATTCGCGGCGTCTATCTGGTTCACGGCGAACCTGAGGCGCTCGAACATGAAAGTAAGGTGTTAAGTTCGGCCGGCCTGCCGGACGTGCGCATTGTGGAGTATGGTTCCGACTACAGCCTCGAGTGAGGCAACAGCATGCGACCCGCACAGCCGTTCCGTATCGCCGCAGCAATCCTTATGCCCGCGCTGCTTCTCGCCGCATGCCAGGCGGGCCCGGCTGCTCGCTCGCCTTCTGTCTCTCTGATCAGGGGCGCGAGGGAGCCGCGTCTAACCGGCGTTGATCTTATGCCATATCCGAAATCCGTCGTGCTCGAGCCTGGGAGTTACCAGCTCGTCGGCGAAATCGCGGTATCGAGCCGCGGTCCCTATTCCTTCCGGGTAGCCGCCGCCGTCGACCGGCTTGCCGCGCGACTCAGACAGGCCACGGACGGTGCGATCATGCTGGTCGAAGACCCCGGCGTCCGCGCCGAAGACGCCCCAAATCCCGCGCATCCGGTGCTCGAACTCGAGTGGCAGCGAACCATTCCGCTCTCTCCGGAGGTCGATGAGTCCTACACGCTCTCAATCGGACGCCAGGGAGTCGTCCTTCATGCCGCCACCGACATCGGCATGATCCGCGGCCTCGCGACGCTGTCGCAGCTCGCGGTCGAAGCGACCGCCGCACCTGACGGCGGTTTGTCGATGCCCGACCTCTCCATAGTCGACAGTCCGAGATTCCCATGGCGCGGTCTGCTCCTCGACTGCGTGCGCCATTTCATGCCGGTTGATACGATCAAACGCGTTCTTCGCGGGATGGCAACGGTCAAGCTCAACGTGTTTCACTGGCATCTGACCGACGACCAGGGCTTCAGGATCGAAAGCAGGGTCTTTCCCCGGCTCACCTCGGAGGCATCCGGCGGCAGCTTCTATAACCAGGACCAGGTGCGCGAAATCGTTCGATATGCAGATGAACTTGGCATTCGGGTAGTGCCGGAGTTCGACGTCCCGGCCCACACATCGGCGCTTCTTTCCGCCTATCCGGCGCTTGGCACCGGCCCCGGCCCATATGAGGTCGAGAAAACATTTGGTGTATTCGATGCGGTCCTCGATCCTACACGGGACGAAACCTATCGAGCGATTGAGCAGTTCTTCAGGGAGATCGCGCCGCTCTTTCCGGACGAGTACGTCCACATCGGGGGTGATGAAAACAACGGTCACGCCTGGGGGGCGAGTGCTTCTGTCCGGGCATTTATGGCAGAACACTCAATCCCGGATTTCGTCGGCTTGACCCGTTACTTCACCGGGCGAGTCGAGACCATACTGGGAAGCCTCGGCAAGCGCGCGGTGGTCTGGGAGGAAGCCTGGAACGGCGAACGCGACGGGTCACTCGTGGTGCAGGTGTGGGCCGAGCCCGATCTGATCAAAGCAGCGGTCGCCGCAGGGCAGGATGTCATCCGGTCCCAGCGATTCTACCTGGATCTGATGTTTCCGGCCGCCTACCACTATGCAGTATCTCCTGACGCCGGGACATCGCAGTCTGACGCACCCCGGCAGCCTCACTCACCGATTCTTGGGGGGGAGGCCGCCATGTGGTCGGAACTCGTGTCGTCGGAAAACGTCGACTCGCGGATCTGGCCGAGACTTGCCGCAATCGCCGAGCGGCTCTGGTCCCCCGCGTCTCTACGCGATGTGGCAGACATGTATCGCCGACTCGGAGTGACGAACAGCTATCTCGATGCTATCGGCATGCGGCAGAAGAGCGGAGAACGGGAAATGCTGCTCACGCTTTCCGGCGGCCGGGAGAGCGGCAGCCTTCAGGTGTTCGCAGACGTACTGGAGCCACTCAAAGGCTACCGGCGGATATCGTCAGAAAGATACACGGTTTCGACACCGCTTACTCGTCTGGTGGATGCTATTCCCCCCGAGTCGGAGGTAGCCCGTTCTTTTGCCGAGCTCGTCGACGAAGCGCTGGGAGGCGAGGTCAGGTCAGGCACGTCATCAAGGGTCGGTGTCAACCGAAGCGGTATCCCGGTTTTGCCGGTTTCGACGACTTCCGGAAACAGTGAGTCCCGGTCGCTACGAGAAGCCGCGCTTTCGACAATACTCGTCCGACTTTCGGTCTGGCGCGCGAATGACCACGCGTTGGAGCAGTTACTGCATTCGGAGACCGCGCTCGAGGAGCTCGTTCCCGTCTCGACCAATCTTACGCGGGTTGCCGCCGTGGGGGAGGACGCCGCATTCCGGCTGCTGCGCAAGTGGCGCTCAGAGGGTGCCTCGAACGGCAGCCGTGGATCAAAAACGGATTGGGCTGAACAGGCAATTGAAGTTCTCGATGAGGCGTCGCGCTGGAACTCCGCTCAGGTTTCGATTGCGGTGATTGCGCCGGTCCGGCGCCTGGTCGAAGCGGCGAACCTGCCTGCTCCGCCATCGCCCTGACTTAGTCGGGCGGCTGAGGGCCCATGGCATTGGCGGCGCGATAATCGCTTTCATACATGAGGCGGAAAATCGACCAAACCTGGACAAACACCGCCATCACTATGGGACCTATGAGGATTCCGGCGAGCCCGAACAGCGCGACTCCGCCGAAAATCCCGAAGAAGACCAGCAGATCGTGCATACGAATATCGTCGCCGATGATCCTCGGACGAATCACATAGTCGCACACGCCCATCAGACCGCCTACTCCCAGCAGAACCACCAGCGCCGAGCCCGGATGTCCGGCGAAGGCCAGAAGAAGTCCGGCGGGAAGCCAGATCAGGATGGGACCGAAGTTAGGCAGGGCTGCAAGCAGACCAATGAGCAGCCCCCACAGGAGCGGCGAACGCACTCCCGCCACGAAAAAGCCGACTCCGGCGATTACCCCCTGAATAATTCCCATGACAATGGTGCCTTTGATCGTTGCGCGCGCCACCGAGACGAAGTGCGAGAGGATTGAATCCTTCTGGTCCCGGTCGACGGGAATATAGTCCAGAAGGCTTTTAAGGATTGCGTCACCGTCGCGCAGGAAGAAGAACAGGCTGTACAGGTAGACAATGGCAGTCAGCACGGTCCGAAGTGCGTTGCCGAGAAAGTGACTGACCCTGCCGGCAATTCCGGAAGAATAGTGCTGCAATACTCCGAGGACCGAATCACGACCAAGTATGGTTGACGGCTCCCCGTCCGGCGCGAGCCCCAGCTGCTGCGCGAACCTGAGGACGGACACGATCATGCGGTGAACGTCCGGACCCCACGTGGATACAGTCCGTGCCAGCCGCAGGACATTCGCGATGGCGAGATATACCAGTCCACTCACGGGGATTACGACAATGAGAACGACAAGCAGATGCGTGACGGCAGCGGCGAAAGCCCTGCGTCCGCCGAATGCCTTCAGAAGCCGCTGGCGCAATGGAGAAAATACGCCGGCAGTGATGGCGGCGAGCAGCATCGGCATGAGAAACGGACGAACCACCAGAACAAAGAGAACGGAGGTCAACGCAAGCAGAATTCCAAAGACGATTCTCGAGATGGCCCTGCGCCGCGTTGGATGAACGCTGTGATCGCCGCTTCCCGCCATGGAACCCCCGCGGGAACAATACCAGACGGTGCGTTTTTCGTCATCTGCCGCCTTTGCACATTCTCTGCTCCTAAGGTAAGATACGGGCTGCATCAAATTACCGATGCTACCGTCGATAATTCCCGGAGGCGCAAGTCATGTATCCAAAAGTGGAAAAGGATCAAGTTCAATCCGCATACGCTGCGGCGAAAAAACGCTACGCCGACTACGCGGTCGACACCGATGCAATACTGAATAAACTTGCGACGATCCCTGTCTCGATGAACTGCTGGCAGGGCGACGACGTCGCCGGGTTCGAGGGTCAGGAGCAGCTCTCGGGCGGCGGAATTCTCGCTACCGGAAACTATCCCGGTCGCGCCCGGACGGCCGACGAGCTGCGCGCCGACGCGGAGTTTGCCTTCCGTCTGATTCCCGGCCCGCGCCGTTTCAACCTCCACGCCAGCTATCTGGAAGCCGGCGGTAAGAAGGTGGAACGAGACCAGATCGAGCCGGAGCACTTCGCCCGCTGGATCGAATGGGCCGGAAAAAACAGGATCGGGCTCGACTTCAACGGCACTTTTTTCTCGCATCCGAAAGCTGCGGACGGGTTGACGCTCTCGCATCCGGACGTGGCCATCAGGAACTTCTGGATCCGGCACGCGAAGGCCACTCGGAAGATTGCGGCGGAAATGGGAAAGGCGGCCGGGTCTCCATGCGTCAACGACCTATGGGTGCCCGACGGGTTGAAGGACCTCACTGCCAATCGAAAGATGTACCGCGACATTCTGGCTAAGGCACTGGATGAAGTATTTGCCGAATCCATCGACCCGAAGTTCACCGTCGACGCGGTCGAAAGTAAACTGTTCGGGATCGGGTCGGAGGCCTATGTCGTAGGATCGCACGAGTTCTATATGGGCTATGCGGTTTCTCGAAAGATGATGCTCTGCCTCGACGCCGGTCACTTTCATCCTACCGAGCAGCTTGCCGACAAGATTTCAGCGATGCTCTGTTTTCTCGATGAGCTACTCATTCATGTCTCCCGACCAATGCGGTGGGACAGCGACCACGTGGTGCTGCTCGACGACGCCACCACCGCGATTGCTGCGGAGATCGCACGTGCCGACGCTTTCGCCCGCGTGCACCTGGCAGTCGACTTCTTTGACGCGAGCATCAACAGGCTGATAGCCTGGACAGTGGGGATGCGGGCAACCGAAAAGGCAATCCTTCTCAGTCTTCTCGAG
Organism: Spirochaetia bacterium; assembly: GCA_035530755.1. Lineage (GTDB taxonomy): Bacteria > Spirochaetota > Spirochaetia > DSM-27196 > DATKUC01 > DATKUC01. The sequence goes on from DATKUF010000193.1 coordinate 17,870, forward strand.
CCGGTGCGGCTGCTTCGCGAAGCCGAACAGAGCAATCGATTCGGCGAGCGTCTCGCGCTGATGGAGGAGTTCAAAACGCTGCCGTTCACCGCCGTCTGGGACAAGTACTGTCTCGACCAGGGTGTCCCCGTGGGCAGCGCGTGGTTGGACGAAGTCCGGGAGTACGAAACGAAGGTTCTATCGAAAAGGAGATAGTGGTTCATGAACGCCGTTGATCAGCTGGTGGAAATATCGCGCGAAGTGGGACGAGATCCGGAGTGGGTGCTCGCCGGCGGCGGCAATACATCGGTTAAAGAAAATGGATTACTCTATATCAAAGCGTCCGGAACCAGCCTGGCGGCCACCACGCCGCAGAGTCTGGTAAAGATGGAGATGGGCAAGCTCGGTGCCATCTGGCTGGCGGACTATCCGACCGACACCAGGGAGCGAGAGGCGAGAGCGCTTGCCGACCTCATGGCCGCACGAGCTCCCGGCGAAGAAAATAAACGGCCGAGTGTCGAGACTCTGATGCATGCGCTGCTTACCTACCGTTTCGTGGTTCACACTCATCCGTCGCTCATTAACGGTGTCACCTGCGGGAACGAAGGAGAGGCTGTCGCAAACCGATTGTTCGGCGGTAGAGCTCTTTGGATACCTACGGTCAACCCCGGGTACGTTCTCGCGCAAACTCTCAAAAACCTCGTCGACCGGTTTACGGAGGCGAACGGTGCGGCGCCGCAGATCATTCTGCTGCAGAATCATGGGCTTGTTGTCGCCGCCGATTCGGCGATAGAAATACGCTCACTTCAGGCCGAGGTCGCGGAACTGGTGAGGCATGAGCTGAAAAGAGAGCCGGATCTGACGCCAGTTTCTATCGATTCCAGACGCGTCAGCTCCGCGGAAGCCGCGGTGAGAGCGGTGACGAAGAGTCAGGCAGTTCGGTTCCTGGTGAACGCAGAAATCGCGCGTGCTGTGGCCGACCGCGCGTCGCTTGCTCGCGTGATGTCGGCCTATTCGCCGGATCATATCGTCTACGCGGGTGTTGAACCACTCTTTCTCCCCGCGCCGGCGAACGGTGGGTCTCCCGCCGAGTCGGACATTGCCGCGGCAATATCCGACTATCGAAATCGGCTCTCGGCCGACCCGAAGGTCTTCGCCTTGCAGAGGCTCGGGATCGTGGGAGTCGGTTCGAATGAGGCCGCGGCCGACAATGCCGCGCAGCTCTTTCTCGACGCGCTCAAGGTGTCGATCTACGCCGACAGCTTCGGCGGATACCGCTTTCTCCCTGCCGATCAGGTCCGGTTCATCCGCGGTTGGGAGGTGGAGCAGTACCGTTCCCGGCTCGGCACCGAGACCAGATAGTCATCTGACCGAATTCTCCCGACGTAGGTAACTAATGTCACCCTGGACAGACAGGCGGGAATCTGAAAGAAACCAGGCGTAGACAGCGGGTCTCTGACCCTCTATCATTTGGCAACAAAGGAGACAGCTTTCTTCATGAGCAATTCCTCAGGAAATCAAAATAGTACTAGCGAGAAAAGCGGCTTATCACGATTCGCAATTCCAGGAGCAATTGTTTTGCTTGTTGTGTTGCTCGTCGTTGCAATCGTACTGATACTGCCGGGCAGCTTTTCCGCCAAAAGCGCTTCGGCCGAGCAGACGGCCACCTCTTCGGGTAGTGCAACTACGAACGAGTCCATCACGGGGGCGCCGACGGCGCAGACGCCCGGAGCGAGCACGAATGGTGCTGCCACGGCCGGAGATTCAAACTCTGCGGCTGCCAACGGAGCCCCCGCGGCCACCGTGGTAGACCCTCCAACTTTCGACATAACCGCCCGCACTTCCAATCCGCCGATGGACAGCGAGGCGAACTATCTCAAGTGGATGCTCGAACACTCACCGGAAAAGGAGAGCTATCTGCAGTCCAAATGGGAGCGGGCGCAGGTCATCCAGTCGCGAAAGGATGCGAACAATCCGCGGATCATCGAGGCTTTTCTCCGTGCGCCGAGAGAGTTCTTCTGTCGTGAAGGCAACCTTTCGCGGGCATACGCCGACGCCGCCATGCCGATCGGATACGGCCAGACGATATCGGGGCCGCACCTTGTTTCGCACATGACTCAGGCGCTCGACCCGCAGCCCGATCAGAAGGTGCTCGAAATCGGAACCGGATCCGGCTACCAGTCCTCCGTGCTGGCCGAGCTTTCCAATCACGTCTACACGATCGAGATTGTGAAGGAACTTGCAGAGTCGACGAATGACATTTACACAAAATGGTCAAAAGACTATCCGGAGTACAACAATATCAAACGGAAGAATTCGGATGGATACTACGGCTGGGCCGAATACGCCCCATTCGACCGCATTATCGTAACGTGCGGCATCGACCACATACCACCTGATCTTCTCAAGCAGCTTGCTCCCGGCGGGATTATGGTAATTCCGGTCGGTCCGCCTTCGGGTCAGACCGTTCTCAAGATCACGAAAGAGGTCGGCGCCGATGGTTCAATCACGTTCAAGCGTGAAGACATCTATCATGGCGTCCGGAAGGTCATCTTCGTGCCCTTTACTGCGGAGAAGGGGATTCACTCCCAGGGAACCGAGAACACACAGGCAAATCCGTGAATCTGAAAATTTCGAATTTCCGTCTGGCGGCGCTATTTGTCCTGTCGGTGACGCTTATCGCCTATGAGCTGGCGGTCATGCGCACGTTCGCTGTCGGCAGCTGGTCAAATTTCGGGTCGATGGTAATCAGCATCGCGCTGCTCGGAAACGGGTTGGCGGGCACCCTGCTGACCTTTTTCAGCGAGAGGATCCGCCGCAACTCCGACACGTGGTTGAGCGTTACCGCGGTGCTACTGGGTCCGGCGATGGCCGGAGCCCATGTCGTCGCGCAGGCGATACCGTTCAACCCGGTCATGCTTGCCGTCGATTGGACCCAGCTGCTTTGGATCGGCGCGTACTACCTGATCTACGCAGTGCCGTTCTTCATTGGTGCGGTATTCGTCGGGGCGATCTTCGTAGGGATGCAGGATCGCATTCACCAGCTCTACTTCTGGAACATGGTCGGTTCCGGGCTCGGGGGATTCGTCATCCTTGGGCTGATGTACCTGCTCCCGCCCGATCGACTCATCGGTCCGCTGGTTCTGCTCGCCGCGCTCGTTTCGCTGGCAAGTTTCGTCGAACTCGATTCAACCCGGATGCGACTCAAGTTGCCCCTTGGCAGATCGCTTATCGCGGCGATCGTGATGGTTGTATCGATCGGTCTCATCGCGGTCGACGGTCAAATCAAGGTCTCCGAGTTCAAACCGATAAGTTACGCTCGGCAATTCCCGGACGCAAAGGTGGCCTATCACTCCTACGGTCCGACCGGCGAGTTCTACGCATACCAGAGTTCCTTCTTCCACTTCGCGCCGGGGTTGAGCGACAACGCAAGCATCAACGTCAAGTCGATGCCGGAGAACGCATTTCTCGGACTCTACATCGACGGCGATGGTCCCATCGGCATCATGAGAAGACTGAAGCCGGCTGAAGAGGCGTACATCGACTACCTCCCGATGGCGGCGCCCTATGTGCTTCTCAATCAGCCGAACGTTCTCCTTCTGCGGCTCGGGGGTGCGGTAGGCGTGTTCGACGCGCTCTACCACAAGGCCAGATCTGTTTCCGTGGTCGAACCTGACCCGACGCTCGTGCACATGCTCCGCGACCAGCCTTTCTTCCGGCAGTACAACGGCGACCTTCTGCGCGACCCGCGTGTGCACCTGTACAACACCGAGCCGCGAGCTTTCACTGCCAGCACCAAAGAACGGTTCGATCTGGTTGAGATCGGTTTGATTGATTCGGTCGGGTTGTCGCAGACAGGTGGTTACCCGCTCAACGAAAACTATACGTACACGGCCGAGGGAATAGAGAGCTATCTACGAAGCCTTACTCCCAACGGGATGCTTTCGATAACCGTCTGGAACCGCTTGAGCCCGCCCAGAAACGTACCCAAACTGCTTTCAACCGTGACCCGGGCGCTTGAGCTGCGGGGCGTGAAGGATCCAGGCAGTCACATTTTTGTATTTGACTATCTACTTTCCACGGCGACCATTCTCGTCAAAAGTACCCCTTTTACGCAGGCCGATATCGCGACGCTCCTCCAATTCTGTCACAAAACTTCCTTCGAGCCGTGCTTCTACGCAGGAATGCCGAGTCCGAACAAGGATTTCAACGCAATTCTTCGTGAATACACCGACCAGTTCACCGGGGCAGGTTCGTTCGCAGCCTCCGGCAACGCCGCCGCGTCCTCGGGTACCGCGACGACCGCCGCCGCCGCGCCTACAGAGCTGATTCCCGAAGACATGTACTACTTCAGCATGAAGTGGCTTCTTGACGGAAGGGCGCAGGAACTTTACCGGAAATATTTCTTCAACATTCGCCCCGCGACCGACGATCGGCCCTACTATACCGGTTACGTTAAACCGTCCACGATCCCGACAGTGGTCAACAACATGAAAGACCTTTCCGAAGAGTGGGGGTACGTTCTGCAGCTCGGAACGCTTGCGCTCTCGATCGTGTTCGGTCTGATCATAATTCTGATTCCGTTGATCGGAAGATGGAAAGAGTTGTTCAAGCGGCAGAAAGGAACGGTGCGTGTCATCGTGTACTACGCGGCGCTGGGCGTGGGGTACATGATGGTTGAGATCTATCTCATTCAGCGTTTGGTCTTCTTTCTAGCGGATCCTATATTCTCCAATTCAATTGTAATCACGGCAATGCTCGTCATTTCCGGAATCGGAGCGCTGGTAGCCGGCCGATATCGCGGCGAACGAAGGCGCCTTATCGCGTACGCGGCAATCGGGATCGCGGCCTCGATGCTGTTCTACCTTGCCGTTCTTCCGTCGGTTCTTGATGCGCTTCTCGGACTCCCGCTGATCGTAAAGATGCTGCTCGCGATCGTCTTTGTAGCTCCGGGGGCGTTTTTTCTCGGAATGCCGTTCCCCACCGGCCTCTCGACGCTTTCGGAAAACCGAAATGGACTGATTCCATGGGCGTGGGGTATGAACGGAGCACTCTCGGTGACCGGTACGGCGCTCGCGCGCCTTGTATCGATATCCTGGGGATTCTCAGTAGTCCTCACCGCGGTTATTGCGCTCTATCTGCTGGCCCTGCTGGTGTTTTCCGGAAACCAGGTCAAGGCTGTCGACGGTCCATGAGAGAGTCAGCGCGTCGCCCAGGCCGCAAGGCGGTCGACGATGATTTTGCGCATCTCCGGCAATTCCTGGTGACCGCACGGGAATCGGTGAAGTGACCAGTTTGCCGGTGCTTTTTCGGTCTCGTACACCCGCTTGAGCTCAGCGTCCACCGCGTCTATCCCGGCGCGGGGAGTGAGCGCATCGTTGTCGCCTTGCAGGCTGAGGTGGGGGCGCGGTGCGATCAGGGCGTTGATCGATGAAGTGGTGAAGTATTTCAGCAGCCTCGGCACGTAGTAGTACAAGCCGTGCAGATCCAGCCCGCCTTCCGCGATCAGACTCTGGTAGTCCGTGAGACAACACAGATCGACGCAAAACGCAATCCTCTCATCGAGAGCGGCGGTCCACCAGGAGAGCGTACTGCCCATCGACATCCCAAGCGAAGCGATCCTTGCCGAATCGATGTCGTCCCGTGCCGCAAGGTAGTCGAGCGCGCGCAGGCTGTCGTAGATCATCATTCCCCACAGGAGTCGCCCTTCCCAGAGAAACCGCTTGAAAAGCTCACTTTCGGTCTCCCGGTGGCGTTCGCCGAATCCCCATTGATCGATCACAAGAGCGCAGATGCCAAGCTGTCCACATACCTCCGCGTACGGCGGATTCGCCATATACTCGACCCCGTCGGTGAGCTCTCTCTTTCCGAGGTCGTAGTGATGCCCATGGCTGTGGAAATAGAGCAGGGCCGGGCGCTTCCCCGGCGCAGAGACCCCGCCGCGGACAGAAGGTGAAATGAAGAATGCCGGCACCTCCTCGATTCCGTTCAGTCTCAGCACGAGCCGGTCGAGTGTATAGAGCTTCCGTTCCTCCCGGTTGACCAGCCGCGCGGAAGGCGGCTCAGATTCCGTAGGGAGATCACCCAGAAGATCGAGCAGCCGCGCGCGCGCCAGCTCCCGGGGTGAGCGTCGAGCTACCGCCGCAGGTCTGTGATGGTTGACTTCGGTCATGTCACCCATGATTCCTCCATTGCGACCACGCCACGGTTCAGGTCACGGCAGCTTCCGAAGCTTCTGCAGGAGTAGCAGCTTGTTCGCGTCCGCGTATTCCCTGAACACCTCGAAGTCGCTCTTCGACTCGGTGTCGGAACCGGAGAGTATAAGCACGTTGTTGTGCCAAAGATACCACAGATAGTGCCGCTGCCGAATACCGCGGACCCCGGCGTGCTGCACTTGTGATTCGAGGTAACGCGACAGCTCGATATGATTCTCCTGGCCGTAAACGTAGAAGACTTCTTCGTCGGAAATGAACAGCACCAGGCGGACGAATCCATCCTGCATGGCGCTGTCGTTGCGGAATCCCTGGACCTGCAGATCCCGTGACCCGAGCGTAAGGTCGTACCCCTGATCACGAAGCAATTTTCGGAGATCGACAATCTGCTGGCGGACGTCGCGGAAAATTTCGGTGTTGCTTGGATTGTGCTGAAGCTGGTAGCGCCAATCTCGCAGCATCTTCTGGTACTGGTCGAAGAGCGAAGTTCGGCTGAGAAAGTTGGTTGTGTCTGAAAGCAGTTTCCAGACTGATGCGAAATGCTCCGCGAAACCGTTGGCGATTCGCCGGAACGCCGAGTCGCTCATGGTCAGATAATGGCACATTGGTCGCCGCTGTAATAGAGACCCCGGCATCTGTGTTCGTTACCACCGGGGTATTGAGCTCGGAGTTCCCTACGGCGTAGGATGGGACGGTTCCACGGTGACGACATCCCAGGAGGAGATCATGAAGGTTCGGAGTCTGTGGTATGCGGGAGTCAGGAAAACAGAAATCCGAGAAATTGAGCTGCCGGCCCCCGGTCCACGGGACGTTCTGGTTCGCATCGAAGCATGCGGCGTCTGCACGTGGGATCTGTTCATTTTTTCCGGCGGCTTTCAGGGGCAGAAGAAGTTCCCGTTCTACTTCGGGCACGAGGGAATCGGGCGAGTCGAGTCTGTGGGATCGGGAGTCACCCGGCTTCGTTCGGGTGACCGTGTGGCACTTCGCGAAACTCCAGACATCGGTTCCGTCGGCGGTGGCCACATGGCAGAGTATGCGATACAGGACGAAAGCGTCCTTGTTCCGCTCCCGAACGACGATGTTCCGGCGGAACAGTGGATGATCGAACCTCTGGCATGTTGTGTGAACGCCGTGAATCTTGTGCGAATTCAGCCGGGAATGCGGGTAGCGTTGGTCGGTTCGGGGTTCATGGGAAGTATTCTTCTGCAGCTTCTGGCGCTATCGCCTGTTGCCGAGGTAGCCGCCTTCGACATGCGAAAGGAGAGCCTTGAGTACGCCCGAAGCCTTAAGTCCAGAGGCCCGGTCACGGTGTTTGATCTGAACGACAAGTCGGCGGTCTCCGCCTCAATGGATGGCACCTTCGATCTGGTGTTCGAGGCCGCGGCGGTAGAGCCTGCATTGCGCCTGGCGAACCGTCTGGTGCGAAAGGGCGGAACTCTGGCAATCTTTTCGTGGCACCATCACGATATTCTTTTCGACTTCGGCGACTGGCACAGCCGAGGAATCACCGTCCTGAACACCTCGCCGGCGGCGAACCCCCATTTCGCAGACTGTTTCTCTCAGTCGGTGCCGCTCATCTCAACCGGCAGGATCGACCTTGCGCCGCTTATCACCCACGTCGCCCCGCCGGAGGAGGCGCAGCCGCTGTACGAGAAGGGACTTGCGAAAACCGACGGCTATATCAAAGGGGTAATTCGCTGGAAGTAGAACTGTTTATACGGTCTCAGGTCGCGGGACGATCTCCGGGGCGAAATGTTCACTCTTCCAGATCGGTACCCGGCTTTTTACCTCGTCGATAATGTAGCGGCACGCCGCGAACGCCTCATCACGATGCGCCGAAAGCACACCAATCCAGACTGCGGTGTCACCGATTGAAAGGTGACCGGTGCGGTGGACGCAAACTGCGCTGATAATCGGAAACTGCTCCAGCGCAGCGACCATCACCGCCGCGCCCTCCCGAAGTGCCATCCGCTCGTACGCTTCATATTCGAGCGACGAAACCACCCGGCCGTCATTGTGGTCGCGAACCCGACCCTCGAAGGTGACGCATGCACCGGCGGCGCTGTCGGCGAGCGCCCCGGTCAGGTGGGCCGCGTCGATAGGCCCCGCGGTCAGCTCGAAACGTGCCCGATCGGCTTCCATTTCAGCCACCTCCGAACGGCGTCAGGAACACTACGACATCGCCGTCGGCGAGACGGGTTTCCCACGTGACGATACAGTCGTTGACTGCGACCCGTATCTTTTCGTGATCGGTCTGGAACGCGTATTTACGATCAATTTCCGCGAAAAGATCTCGTGCCGTCGCCGCCTGGGTGACGATGGTTTCCCCTTTTCGGCCGATCGCCTCTCGAAAAAAGGCGTAGTACTCCACGAGTATCGATTTAGTGTCCACTGCCACCGCGCGACTCCTTTGTTCGATCGGCCAGAACGGCCATCGCCTCCTCATACTCTTCCGGGGAGTTGATGTTTCGCAGGGCATCCGGATCGGAGAGCGTGAGGCGCCGGACATGCGAGTGGACCAGCGCTTTTCGCGGGCAGGTTCGTCCTTCCGCGAGAAGCTGGTGCAGCCGCCGCCGGTATCCAGGTTCATAGACTGCGCACAGCGGCTCGGGAAGCCCGTCCAGGCTGCTGTCAAACGCGGTGGCCAGTTTCAATGGGTCACGGGCGGTAAGGAGCTCGCCGATCGTTGCTTCGGTAATAAACGGCATATCGCAGCCGAGCACAACCCATGCGGTCTGCGGGTGGGTGTGAAGCGCCGTAAGGATCCCGCTCATCGGTCCAAAGTCGATAAATCGGTCGGAAAGCTGCGGCAGCCCGTGCGCCGCCGATTCATCTCCTCGCTCCGCATCGCGCACCGAAACGTAGACCTTGCTGCAGAAGCGTTCGAGCAACCGGAATGCGTGCGCCACCTGCGGTTCGCCGTGGTAGGCGATCTCGCCCTTGTCCCGTCTCATGCGCGTGCTCTTTCCACCATTGAGAACCAGCCCGTAGAGCGGGATGGCGTGGCTGCGCTCTGCAAACAACCTGAGAATGAAATCCGCGATTCCCCGAATGTCGCCGATCGAAAACACCGGCATGCCGGGAACTTCGGAACGCAAGGCGGTGGCCGGCTCGGCACCGGAATCCGCGTCGACCACCAGGGCTTTGACGTTCGTCAGCTTCCCGGATCGGATTTCCGACCGGATCTCCCCGTTTTTGTCTATGAGAACAATTTTCGCCAGGTCGGAGTGACGGAATCCCTCAGCGAAAACGAAATCCACGTCCTGGAACAGCGTTCTCTGCAGATCCGCCTCCGGGCTGCTCTCGCTGAGAATCGCCCAGTGGTGTTCGTCGTTGATAAGTACCGGATAGGCACCGCTTGCCGACGCGCGGTAGCTGTCCTTTCCCTCCCGGTCCATGTCGAATCGATGTGCGTCATGTTTCACATACCCGACCCGGTAGTCAGGTGTGAAATGGTCGATGAGTCCGGTGATGAGCGTTGTCTTCCCGGAGCCGGAGGAACCGGCGAATGCAAGCTCGTAGGGAGAAAAATAGAAGACCGGTGAGTCTCCGGACGGTCGGCCGTGACGGTCATCGCGGGTCTTCGAGGTTTCAGCCTGTGGGCGCGAAGTCATAATCGCTTTTTCCTCCACGCTTCTCCAGCAGGTGAACCTTCTCGATGACGATACCGCGCGACGCAGATTTGCACATATCGTAGACGGTGAGCGCCGCGACGCTCGCCCCGGTGAGCGCTTCCATCTCCACTCCCGTTTTATGGTGCACGGAAACCGAACAGAGAATACGCACCCGGCCCGCAGGTCCCATGCTGATATCCAGTTTGCAGTCTTCGAGCCCAAGGGGGTGGCAGAACGGGATGAGCTCGCTTGTCTTCTTGGCTCCCATCGTTCCGGCAATGATCGCGGTATGAAAAACCGGTCCCTTCTTGGTCCTCAGTTCACCGTCGGCAAATTGGGCGGCAAGTGCTTCGGGCAGCTGAACCCACGCTTCCGCGACTGCAGTCCGGTGAGTGACTTCCTTACCGCCGACGTCCACCATGTTCGGAACGTCAGATTGTGAAACATGCGTGAGCATCTGTTCTCCTATCCGCCGATATGATACATCTCAACCTTCGGGTCCTCGTTTCCACCCTCTTTTGAACCGGCCGTCGTCGGTTCGGATTCCGCGCGCAGCTCCGAGTAGCGATCGCTCCGGTCTCCCCAGACCGCCGAAATCGCCCGCGCGATATCGGCATCGCTCGCGCCTCCGCGGAGAAGGTTCCGCAGGTCATGGCCCACTCGCGCGAACAGGCAGGTGTAGAGCTTGCCGTCGGCGGAAAGTCGGATTCGGGTACAGTCCCTGCAGAAAGGTTGCGTGATCGAGGAGATGAAGCCGATTTCACCCGAGCCGTCGACATATCGATACCGGTCGGCCACCTCACCGTGGTAGTTGGGATCTACCGGTTCAAGAGGAAACCGGGCATCTATCCGTTCGCGTATCTCTCGCGAAGGGACAACCAGTTCGCGCGACCAGCCATTACGATTTCCCACATCCATGAACTCGATGAATCTGATGATGTAGTTGGAGTTGCGAAAGCGGGATGCAAACTCGGTCACTTCGTGGTCGTTCACGCCCCGCTGCACCACCATGTTGAGCTTGATCGGACGGAAGCCGGCCGCTTCGGCCGCATCGAGCGCGGAGAGAATCTGCGAAAGCTGATGGCCGCGCCCGTTCAGCTGTGCGAAGATTTCCGGATCGAGAGAGTCGAGGCTGACGGTGATCCGCTTCAGACCGGCCCGCTTGAGTGGTCCGACCATGCTCTCCAGCAGAGATCCATTGGTGATGAGCGCGATATCTTCCACCCCGGCGACCGCGTGAAGCCGGTCCACCAGGTCCGGTACCCATGGACGAAGCAGCGGTTCCCCGCCGGTCAACTTGAACTTGCGCACGCCCAGGCCGGCGAAAACTCGGGCCAGGCGCACAATCTCGTCAAACGTAAGGATCTGTTCCTTCGCAAGAAAAGCATAGTTTTCACCGAAAACCTCTGCCGGCATGCAATAGGGGCAGCGGAAATTGCAGCTGTCTATCAGGGAGATTCGCAGATCCCGCATTGGTCGGTTCATGCGGTCGCGCAGTTCGGGCGTGCTCATTGCCGGCTCCAGGCGTAGTAGCGCCACGCGCTGCCTGCCGGAAATCGGTCCTGGCCTGCAGGCAGCTCGACGAAACCATCGCTTTCGATCAGTCGCGCAAAGTCTCCCGAGCTATGGACCGGACGGGGAGAGGCGAGAAGGCGACCCGTCTCCGGGTCGGATCGAACCGACACCGGAAGGAAGTAGGTGAGATTGGGTGCAAACTCCACCTCTTCTGCGAGCGCAGCGTGCTGCGGTTTCTCCTCCACCCCCGCGCACGCGTCGAGATATGGAATAACGTACCGCCGGGTGGATACGAGAGTCGATACCGGGTTGCCCGGAAGGGCAAAAACCGCCTGTCCCCGTGGTCCCGAGCCGAACCAAAGCGGCAGTCCGGGGCGTTGCGTGACGCGGTGAAACCGCCGAGCGACCCCCAGTTTTCCCAGGACAGCAGGAACCATGTCGAACTTACCGGCCGAAACACCTCCGCTCAACACGACAACGTCGGAGGCGTCGAGTAGCTTTTCGAATGTTTTCATCATCACTTGCATATCGTCACGTACATGATACTGCGCAGACGCCGGATAGTCATGCCGGGACAGAACCGCGGCAATTTCGAACGAGTTCGATATGCGGATCTGGTGGGCGAGCGGCTGCGAATTGACCGGCACAAGTTCGTCACCGGTGGCGACAACCACTATGCGGGGCAGCGCGGCAACCGTAATGTTGCTCCTGCCGACCGAGGCGCATACGGCGACGTGTGCCGGTGCGAGCCGCTGGTTCGAATAAAGGAGTATCGTCCCGGAAGGATAGTCAGTGCCCCTGCGGTGGGTGTTTGCGAATCGGATGGTCTCAAACTCATCGGCGATTTCGGCTACACCTTCGGCGACTCTCAGCTCTTCGACCGGAATCACGCAGTCGGTCAGCTTCGGCAGGCTCGCTCCGGTCATCACTTCGATGCAGCTGCGGCTCTCGACAAGAGAAAGCGGCGGAGCTCCCGCGGGTTGCGTTGCTTCGATAGGAAATCGTCTGCACCCCGCCTCGTAGGCGTCGAAACTTATAGCGATTCCATCCATGGTCACCCGGTCAAACGGCGGCAGCTCACGGTCGGCGCGGACCTCCTCGCGAAGGACTCTTCCGGCGGCCGCACTCAGATCGCAGACTTCCGGGCCCATCGGCCGGACGTGAGCCCGAACTATTGCGTCTGCCTCTTCGACACTGATTCGAATGTGGGGCGATGTCTCTGCGCTCAGCATCTCAGCCTTCTTTGAAGATTGTCCGTAGCCGGTCCGGCGTTGACCCGGTTTCTCTGTAAGCGTATAATCTCATGTCGATATCCGTTTTGTAAAGTCCCAGTCATGGATCGCTGAGCACGAAGACCAATTCACGGGCTTCTGCCGAAAGAGTCGCGCATGAGATTCGGAATCCACAGATGATTTCAAAGACCGCCCAGTATGCCCTCCGTGCCGTGGCCCTGATTGCATCCGAGCCGGGGAAGAACCACGGTGCCCAGGAACTGGCCCGTCGAATTGGAGCGCCTCCGAACTACATGGGCAAGCTTCTCAAGCAGCTCGCTGACTCAAAGGTGCTGCACTCCGTGCGCGGCAACCACGGCGGGTTTCGCCTCGCGCGGGAGCCGGGCGAAATCCATCTCATCGATGTCGTCGACCCCATCGAACATGTCAGCCGGTGGCGCGACTGTTTTCTTGATTTCGGCGCCTGCCGTCCCGATCAACCGTGCGCGATTCATGCCTGCTGGAAACCGATCCGGGAGGGTTTTATGCGGCTCCTCGAAACCGCGACCATAGATTCCATTCCGGTCGCGGAGTCTGAGGTCGTCGCAGGACACCCGGTAGATCTGTCCGCGCAATTGTCGCGGCGTGAAAAAACTTGACATGCCCGGCCGTTGCGCATCAAACTGGAGCAGGATATTTCCCTGTCAGTCGACGGCAAGAAAAACATTTAGGGTCCAGATAATCTGTGAAACAAACTCCGCAGGCAGGATCCCGCCGGAAGGATCCGGCGTGCGCCGGAGCGTCCCGAACGGTTCCGGCAGCGTTGCGTCCGGGTCGACCCCTGCCGGGGCAGTCAACTTTTTGCAGCGGGAGGATAGAACATGGAGATCACAAATCTCGTACGCCCTCGGACAATCGATGAGGCATACAGGTACCTGACCGAAAAGAACGCGACGCTCATCGGTGGTGGGGCCTGGCTGCGGATGAGCCCGAGAAAAATCGATACGGCGGTTGACCTTTCGTCGCTTGCACTGCGGTATATCAGGAACGACGGCGATCGCATCGAAGTCGGGGCAATGGCCACCGTCCGGGACGTTGAAACCTCTTCGTTGCTCGAGGGAGCATTCGGGCCGCTCTTTCGGAATGCGGTAGGTCACATTGTCGGGGTACAGATGCGAAACGTGCTGTCGGTCGGAGGCACCGTCGCAGGCCGGTACGGGTTCTCTGATCTCAATACCGTCCTGCTCGCATTGAATGCGCATGTTTGCCTCTACAAAGCCGGGAAAGTCGATTTCGCGGACTTTCTCTCAGGCGGTAACCGCGGGCCGTTCCTTATCGAAAAGATAGTGCTCGATGCCGGACGCGGCGCGTTCCAGTCAATCCGAAACACACGCCAGGACCTGCCAATTCTCAATGCGGCGGCCGCGATTTCAGGCGGTTCCTGGAGAATCGCAGTCGGCGCACGTCCGGGGCCGTCGCGACTCGCGGCAAATGCCGCCGAAGTCCTCGGAACTGCCGCGCGCCCGGAAGCCGCAGTTATTGAGAAGGCCGCGGCCATAGCGGCCGGCGAGATTTCTTTTCGCGGCGATATTCGCGCTACCGCGGACTACCGTCAGAGCGTATGTGCGACGCTCGTCCGCCGCGCGATTACGGAGGTTGTAGCATGAACATTACCGTGTCTATAAACGGGATGGAAAGATCTCTGGATATTCTCCCCGGCGATCTGCTCGTGGACGTGCTCCGGGCCGCGGGATTTACCGAGGTGAAGAAGGGCTGCGATACCGGCAGTTGCGGTGTCTGCACCGTGCTCCTCGATGGCGTTCCGATCCCCTCCTGCTCTTTTTTTGCGGCACGCGCCGACGGCCGGGAAGTAACGACCGTGAAAGGCGTGGAGAAGGAGGCCGCGGAGTTTGCGAACTTTCTCGTTGCCGAGGGAGCCGACCAGTGCGGATTCTGCGCGCCCGGTTTCGCGCTCACCGTGCTCGCCATGAAGAAGGAGCTCCGAACTCCCACCGACGACCAGATCAGCCACTACCTGGCGGGAAACCTCTGCCGGTGCAGCGGCTACGAGGGGCAGATGCGGGCCGTCCGGAAATACCTGGAGGCCTCTCATGCATAGAAAATTCAGTGAAGTGACCAGGAGCAGATCCAAGATCGATGGAATCGGGCTGGTGGTCGGGCGTCCCGCCTACGCCGACGATCTCGCGCCGCAGGAGGCGCTGGTCGTCCGTATCCTCCGCAGTCCCCACGCCCACGCGAGAATCCTCGCCATCGACGCTACCGAGGCACTGAAGGTTTCCGGCGTCGAATGTGTGCTCAGCCATGCCGACGTCCGGCGCATTCCCTACACGCGCGCAGGTCAGGGACATCCGGAACCGAGTCCGCATGATAAGTTCATCTTCGACGAGTATGTACGATACGTAGGCGACGAAGTGGCGCTCGTAGCGGCGTGCGACGACGCTACCGCGCGCGCAGCGATGAATCTGATCAAGGTGGAATACGAGGTGCTCGACGCAGTCCTCGACTTCGAGCAGGCGATCGACAGCACTGTCGTGCTGCATCCGGAACCGGAAATCCACGACATGTTCCCGATCGGTTTCGAGCCGAAACGTAATATCGCCGCTGCGTACAACATGGAAATCGGCGATATCGAGAAAACGCTCAAAGCGAGCGATGTCACCGTGGAGAGCACCTATTTTACCCAGGCGCAGACACACGTCGCGCTGGAGCCCCATACCGCCTTCACCTTTCTGGATCTGCACGGAAGGCTCAACGTGGTCACCTCCACCCAGAATCCATTCCATACGCGGCGACTTCTCGGACAGGCGCTCGAGATGCCTCTCCGCAATATCCGCGTCCAGAAGCCTCGTATCGGCGGTGGGTTTGGAGCGAAACAACATGTGCACGTCGAACCCTACGCAGCGCTTGTGACGTTGAAGACGGGAAAGCCCGCCAAAGTGGTGATGACCCGCAGGGAGGTATTCGAAGCCTCTTTTTCCCGGCACCAGATGCGTCTCGACATCCGCCTCGGGGCACACAAGGATGGGCGTATACGCGCAATCGACATGCAGGTTCTTTCGAACACGGGCGCCTACGGCGAGCACGCGCTCACTGTCTTCATGGTCGGAGGGTCGAAGACTCTCCCGCTGTACAACAAGATAGAGTCGGCGCGGTTCGGCGGCAGCATCGTCTACACGAACAAGATTCCCGCCGGCGCCTTCCGGGGTTACGGCGCGATTCAGGGGAACTTTGCCCTCGAATCGGCAATCGACGAGCTCGCTCACAAGCTCGATATGGATCCGATCGAATTGCGAAGAAAGAACATGATCGCCGAAGGTGAGACGAGCGAAGTCTTCCGGATCATGGGTGAAGGCGGCGAGGGCGTGGAAATGGTGGTCGAAAGCTGCAAACTCGACTACTGCGTCACGCGCGGCCGCGAGCTGATTGGCTGGGACCCAGCAAAACTCGCCCGCGAGGTAGCTCCCGGACGAGTCCGCGCGAAAGGAATGGCCATTGCCATGCAGGGCTCCGGGATTCCGCTCATCGACATGGGATCCGCCAATCTCGAGTTGCAGGACGGCGGATTTTTCAAGCTTCACATAGGGGCGACCGATCTGGGCACCGGGAGCGACACGATTCTCGCGCAGATTGCCGCCGAAGAGCTCGGCGTAGGAAGCGACGACATCATCGTCTACGCCTCCGACACGGATCACACGCCCTATGATGTCGGTGCCTACGCTTCGAGCACTACCTACGTATCGGGCAATGCTGTCATCGAAGCGGCGCGGAGAATGAGGCAGGCACTGTGCGAGGCGGTCGCGGACAAATTCGAGCTCCGACCAGATGAGGTCGCGTTCGATGGCAAAACGTTCACCGCGGTCGACGGGAAGAAGCTCGTCGGGCTGAAGGAGTTCAGCGCCGACACCCTTTATCACAACGCCGCGAAAATGAAGACGATTGCGACGTCCGGCTCCTACACCGGAGAGAAATCACCGCCGCCCTACATGGCGGGCTTCGTGGAGATCGAGCTCGACGTCGAGACCGGAAAAATCGACGTCATCGACTTCGCGGCCGTGGTCGACTGCGGCACGACGATCAACGCCAACCTCGCTCGGATCCAGGTGGAGGGCGGCCTGCTGCAGGGCATCGGGATGGCTCTCTACGAGGACGTACAGTACTCGGCGGCCGGGTCCATGCTCACGAACGATATGATGCAGTACAAGATTCCGTCGCGGCAGGACGTCGGAAGGTTGACGGTCGAGTTCGCGCAGAGCTACGAACCCTCGGGACCGTTCGGGGCAAAATCAGTCGGTGAGATCGGAATCGATACGCCGCTCGCAGCCATCGCCAATGCCCTCTACAACGCCACGGGTGCGCGCGTGCGGGAGCTGCCGTTGACTCCCCCAAGGGTGCTTGCCGCGATCCGGAAAGCGGGACAGAAGGAATCGTGAATCGCGAAGTAAAGATTTTTCTTGCTTCTTTCGGGAGTTCTGTTACAATAATGTGAAACGGCTGGAGTTGAGATACACCTTCAAAGTTCAGACGAGCCGTCGGCGCGCGTACGGTGAAGGTGTGTTCGCGCAACTCTGTTCACTACCTGACAATTCCAACCGGCAAACCCTATCGGGTGTTCAATCGGGTGTGAGAACTCGTGAGATCCACGAAACAGTCGCAGAGTTTCCGTTCGGCGGACGGTCACCGCGTCTGTTCGTGAATCACGGGTTCAGGACATATGACCCGGACGGGAGCCGTCCGGGCGTTGATTCGGAGCGCCGTGACTCGGGCCGTTACCGGCACAAGCACGAATCGGTCCGGAATGGAGGAGTCAGATGAGTGACGTAAGTTCAGCGGCTAAAGGGTGGGTAATCTACCCTATCGGAAGTCGCCCGCGCTGGGGCCTCGCGTTTCTTCTCGGAATTCAACAGTACCTGACTATGTTCGGAGCAACGGTTCTTGTTCCCCTCATTGTCGGCGGTGCAATGAAGGTCCCGGTGGAACAGCAGGCGTTGATTATCTCGACGGTGTTTTTCTGTATGGGCATTGCGACGCTCATCCAGCAGTCACCGATCGGGAACAGGTTGCCGATCATTCAAGGGAGCTCGTTCTCTTTTCTGCCCCCCACCTTCGCGATTATCGGCCTGGTGAGCGCCCAGCATCTCGGCTGGGAGATCATGATCCAGCAGGTGGCGATTGCCATCATGGTTGCATCCCTCTTTGAAATAGTCCTCGGATACAGCGGGCTCATGGGATACATAAAACGGGCGATCAGTCCGGTTGTCATCGCGCCGACAATCACGATGATCGGTTTGTCGCTCTTCGCGCTTGGCGTACCGGCAATGGCGAGCAACTGGGTGATCTCGATTCTGACCCTGCTTGCCCTGATCATCTTTTCGCAGCTTCTCGCCCGGGTGTCGCGCGTATTCATGCTGTTTCCCGTGCTTCTGGCTGTTCTGTTCGGCTGGCTCTGTGCCCTCATCGGGTCCGCGCTCGGGTGGATAGATCCGGCGAACGGGGCCTACCTTCTCGGTGACCGGCTCGCGGCAATGAATGCCGCTCCGTTCATCACGCTACGCCATATGGTTCCTTTCAAGTATGGGTTTCCGAGTTTCGGCGGAATATTCGTCGCAGGAACGTTCGGTATGCTCGCCGGATACCTCGCATCAATGATCGAGTCAATCGGCGACTACTATTCCTGCGCGAGAATCTCCGAGGGGCCGGTTCCCACTGAGAAGATGATTTCACGAGGGCTCGGGGCCGAGGGCCTCGGCTGTTTCATCGCCGGCCTCTTCCAGAGCGTCGCGGGAACCACCTCCTACTCGGAAAACATCGGTGCCATCGGTTTGACCAGAGTCGCAAGTCGGCGCGTCATTCGCGCGGGAGCGATCGTTATCCTGATCATTCCTCTGTTCGGCAAGTTCAGCACAGCGCTCGCAACGCTGCCGGACGCGGTAAAGGGCGCGATGTACGTCGGGCTCTTCGGGATGATCGCGGCTGTCGGTCTCTCCAACCTGCAGTTCGTGAATCTCAACAACTCGCGTAACCTCTTCATCATCGGCATCAGCCTGTTCGCCGGATTGAGCATGAGCTTCTATTTCGGCGGGCACGCGATCGACTGGTCGACCTCGGGCGGATTCGCCATGGTATTGGGTAACATCCTGCAGGCAATCTTCACCTCTGCCATGTCGGTCACCGCGATCGTGGGGCTCATACTGGACAACTTCGTTCCGGGCGCAACGCGCCAGGATCGCGGTCTGTCGGTATGGGACAGTGAAGCGACCGAAGAGGCGTGGGCGAAAGCCGAAGCCGGCTGGAAACAGATGGCAGTCGGCGAGGAACGCAAAGTCTTCTAGTTAGTTCGGATCAATAACGGCTTCAACCTCGCCCCGCCGAAGGGTTGAAGCCGCTTGATTTCGTCTCTCTTTTTGAGTGGAGTTATGCGTCAGTCACTACAATGGGTCTTCTACGGACTCCTCTGCGTGCTTATGCTCGCGACATTCTACGCGATCCTGAATGCCGGCAGTCCTCATTCGCTCCTGCGCTACATCGTCCGGGACCCGGCCTACGATGTGTCGATCGCGCTCGGACTGGGCATCGTGGTCGGAGCGATCGCGATAACGCTGTACACCGTTCGCCGGGAGAGTCCGTTGAAGACCATGCTGGAGTCGAACGTGGAGTACATTCACAAGCTTCGCCGCAAGGGTAAGAGCGAGGAAGATATCGCACTCTCATTTCTGAACGAGATCGGCAGCCGTCGTGGACCGTTGCACTTGATTGCAAAACGCCGCGTGCTGAAGCACCTGTCGAGGCTATAGATGCCCACGACAAACGGAATCTCAAACGGCGAATTGATTCTGGTCTGCGGCGTCCTCTTCGCCGTTATAGCCTACCTTGTGATTTCCCGAAGGATTGAGTCGAGACGCATCGAGCAGAAGTTCTCTCACGCCGACATCGTTGCCACGAGTTTCGGCGTGGGATACTTCGGCCTCTCCTCGGAACCCGGTGGTCCGGCCCGAAGCTCCGGTGCTCTTGTCCTGCTGAAAGACGGCGTCTATTATCGCGCACGGCTCCGCAGGCGTGAGCTGCACATTCCCGCAGAATCCCTGCGCGGCATCGACATTGTCGAATCGCACAAGGGAAAACCGCTCTATCAGAAGGCAATTGCCATCCGTTTCAGCGACGTCGACGCGAACGAGGTTACCGCCGTTTTCCGAATTCCCATGCCCGATCGCTGGCTCCGGGTAATGCGCGAGACCATCTTGAAGCGTCCGATCGCCGTCCGCGATCAGACAGCCGAAAGCTCGGAATAGCGCAACCGATTTCCCGACATCCTTTTCCGCTTCAAACCTCTCGTTTCCTGGAACTTCTCATTGACTTGTATACGATCCGGTATATAATGAGGCATACACCATTATACATTTTCGAGCCGTGTTCAGGACGATTCGGATCTCGGAATTCGGGGAGTACGCTGTGAAAAAGGCGACAGTCCGGAAAGATTCCTATTTTGATTCCATCTTTCTCATGTCATTGACCCAGAAACTGAAAGAGCAGGCCGGCGTGGTCGACGCAGTCGTAACGATGGGTACGGACATGAACCTCGAACTCGTCCGCTCCCAGGGTTACCAGGGCAGCGAGTTGGACGGTGCAACACCGAATGACCTGGTCATGGCTGTGGAGTGCGTCGACACCGCGGGAATCGACGCTGCGCTCCAGTCCGCCGCCGATCTTCTTTCGCGAAAAACAATCAGTGCGACGGCTTCCGGTGCGGTATTTGAGCCGACGAGTTTCGACTCGGCCGTCGATGAGCTGCCAGGCGCCAATCTTGCCGTAATTTCGGTCCCGGGAGCCTATGCGGCTCGCGAAGCACGTAAAGCGC
>DATKUF010000194.1:0-3477 GCA_035530755.1 Spirochaetia bacterium
GTCCTGTATGCCACTGCCAGGGACAAAATGCCGGCCGTGATTTTGGTCCTGGTTGCCGCGTCCGTTTTCGTGCTCGAGAGAAAGAACTGTTCGGCGTCGGACCACTGCGATAGGTTGAAATGCTCGACCGCGCCCACCACAAGCGCTGCCGTGTCACCTTTGATCCCGAAGAGTCCATTCTCAGCTGCCGTCGTAATCGGATTTCCAAGCCCCGCGAGAATGACATGGAGAAATGCGGGCACCGAGGATTCCTCCGCTATCTTGCTCAGGTTCGACACGGCAGCAATGACAAGCTCCAGGTTCGGCTGTACGCCGCCCTGGGAATTCAGCGCCGTGCTTTGAATCCAGCTATTCAGATTCGCAACCGTCTGGGAATCCCCTTTTCCAAGTGCGCCCATTGTATTGAGCGTTTCGATTTGGATCGAGCTATCGCCGACGGAAACGAACAGATGCCATAATTGGCCGAGAACCGACGCATCGCCGGTTTTCGCGAGATTTCGGACCGTCAGGAGGGCAATCTGATTGAGCGCGGCATCGGTTTTCACATCCGAAGCGTTGTTTACGACAAAGTCAAGGGCGTGAACATAGAGAGGAACCATCTGAGCAGCCGGCTGGGAATCCGCACGTGTCATGACCTGAAGTTTGGTCTGCGAGTCTCCCCGGTCAAAAGCCGCGGTCAGCGTAGTCAGGATGGGCGACGGTTGGACCGCTTGAGCGGAGGTCGCTGACTGAGTTTGGGCGTAGAGTGCCGCGGCAATCAGAACCATGCATACAGACAGAATACGAGTACGTTTCATAATCCGGTTCCTCCGGTGAGCCGTGTATCAATATCAGTATACTATCTATTTCGCCGTCGGAATTCAATTACGATAGGCGGGTCGCCGCCCAGATTAGCCGGCCTGATTGTCCGTGCGCGGCTCGGCGGCAGGTGTCGCTGAAGCAGGAATTGAGCTGGACCGGTCGTGCTCTCCGAAAATTCCATACACGTAGGTGAGAATTCTGTTCTTCATTGCGGCGCTCGGCCGTGCGGCCTGGATGTGGAGAATCGATACGTTGTTCTTCTCTTTGTATGTCACCCCGCGCACGGTGCCGCAGACAACGACATCCTGCGAGTCGATGTCGGTAACGATCTTGATGGCTAGTCCCGGTTTCGCCTTTCCACCGACGAGAACCGCCGCGCCGTCTTCGGATATGTCTACCATCTTGCACTTGTACCCGCCGGTACGGTCGGGTTCCTCGTTTGCCTGCTCAATCGACTGCAGCGAATAGACACGCCCGTTTGCGTGCAATTCTGCCCGGATCGAACCCCTCTTCTGCGCCCGAATCAGTTGATCGGAGTGGGCCAAATGGAGGATTGGGAACTTCCTGTCGAGATAATCTCCGAGGATCTTGGCCTCGAAATAGTATCCGGCATCTTCCGGACGCCAGAAGTAGACGCTCACCTTCTGTCCCTGCCAGCTGAAACCGGGGGGGAGAGGTTTTCCCTTCGGATAAGAAACCGCGATGTACTTTCGTATATTCTCAACGACACCTGATGTGTAGATGCCGCTGCCAGGAAAGGTAAGCTTCAGGCGTTGTCCGGTGGAAACATTACGCGAAGACCGGATCCCGAGGCGGTACTTGGGAAGATTAAACTCGACACGTTTGCGAAACTCGAAAAGTCGCGCCAGAAATTCCACTGAGCCGGGATCATTCTCCTTGCTGAGCGAACGGAACTTGATTATCGTGCCCCGAATGCAGCGATCGAGCGTTCGTTCCGACCAGAACAGCGAAGTGGGATTCTTGAGACGATTTTCCACTGCAACTTTGCGCAGAAGATTGAGCTCACTGAAGGTGTATCCCGATTCCTTTCCTTTTACGTAGAATTGCACCCACGGAAAAGAAAAACCGCCGCTTCGCTGGACGACTACCACGAAGGCGACGATGAGTGTCAGGACTATGACCAATACTACCCACATGACGCCGGTTGTACCCTTTTTCCTATCTCTCTTCTAGATGTCGGCGGATCCGGATGAAACATTGAAGCGCGCTTTGTATAATGTCGGAGCATGGATGACGACAAAGGCGACAACTATTTTAAGTTAACCGAAAGTATACATAGCCGCTCGCATGTCTGTAAAGAGATAATCCTCGTGTTCAGCGTCTTTTTCCTGCCGGGCATCGTAGTCCAGTCCGGCGGTTTTGATCGCCAGCTTTTTGGTAGTCTCACATTCAATCTTCAGGTCATGATCCAGGCAGTTCCCCAGATTCTCCTTTTGCTGTACCTCCTCGATCTGCAGTCCCCCGGCGCCGGTCGTGCGCTTGGACTATCCGCGTCTTTCGGCCGCATCATCCCGGGGGCGCTTTTCGGCGCTGTCGCACTTTTCATGATTTCAGGAACAGTCGGCCTGGTTGCGGGCATCGCGGCGGGTCCAAAGGTTGCTTTGGGCCCCTTCTCGGGAGCAACATGGTCCATACCGTCACTCGCGATCATTCCGCTTCTGTTGCTCACTTCGCTGGCCGTGGGGTACCGGGAGGAGATCTTCTTCCGCGCGTACCTCATCATGCGGCTTGACCGGATCGGAGTGGCGCCGGCCGCGACAGTGGGAATCAGTGCGGTGCTTTTCGCGGCAGGGCATATGTATGAGGGAATCCCCGGCATGGTGGTCGCCCTCTTCTCGGGCGCTTTTCTGGCCATGCTTTACCGTCGCAGCCGAAATCTGCATCAGGTCGCCTTGAGCCACGCAATCTACAATTTCGCGGTGCTTCTGCTGAGCGGCGTGACGATCAATCACTAACACAGATTCGTTTCGCATCGACTTGAATGGGCAATTCGGATCAGTTATATTGAGGCTGAGGCGAAAAATGAAGAAAATCATATATACCGTAGCATTGATATTTATTGTAGCTTCGTTCGGTTTCGCCGGCGGAAAGCCGGAACAGGCACCGCCGACTCCGGCTGCCACCACAACCAGCAGCCCGCCGGCATCGACGGGGGACGCTCCAAAGCTCACCGAGTTGCAGCAGGCCCTTGCCGATATCGGAATTACTCCTTTCCGCGACGGCGTCCGTTCGATTGATTTCACCGTGGAGACTCTTGCAGGCGAAAAGAGATCACTTTCGAGCTACCAGGGAAAGGTGGTTTTCCTCAATTTCTGGGCGACGTGGTGTCCTCCCTGTCGCGCGGAAATGCCGTCGATGCAGACACTGTACTCGAAAATGAGCGGCAAGGAGTTCGAGATCGTCGCGGTGAACGTGGCCGAGAACACGGATGCAATTCACAGCTTCATGAAGTCGGAGAACACCAAGTTCACTTTCCCGATCCTTCTTGATTCGAAGGGAACGGTCGCCGGCACCTATTCGGTTCGCGGCATTCCCACGACCTACGTTGTTGCAAAAAACGGAAACATGCTCGGGATGGTTGTCGGCGGCAAGGACTGGGCCGATCCGAAGGTGATAGAGACAATTACCCGACTCGCAAATGGCGAACTCACGGTC
>DATKUF010000195.1:0-2123 GCA_035530755.1 Spirochaetia bacterium
GTTCCGTAGAGCTCTATTTTCTCTTTCTCAATCTACCGACTCTCTACGGAATTATCGTCACGCGTGTCGTCTATTTTGGATATTTTCTCGGAGCGTTCTGTCTTCTCGGTTCGAGTCTGTACACCGCGGGCGTTCAATACCAGAAGTACGGCAATGCACTTGGGATCGCGGCCCTTGTCTCGTTTGCACTCGCCTACGTTGTCCCTATTGACTCACTTTCGCCTTTCCCCAGTCTGATCTTCCGGATTGGGAATGAGACGACCACTCAGACAATCGCGCTGGTGATCGGAATGCTCACGCTGCTGAGCTATGCAATGTCCGTGGTAACCGGGGGAACCGAAGACAGACTGCTGATCGCGCTCGCCGTGCTGATGGTGATCCTCGGGCGCGAGCTGCTCTTCTATCTCTCCAACCCCGTTGTCATAACCGTGGGGGCGGTCCTGCTGGTCGGAGGGATGGTGCTTTACGGGGTTCGCAACTACAAGTTGTATCTGTGGATGTAGCTCGGGGACGGATCAGAGACCGAGGATCTGGTTCGCGAGAAGTCCCACGCCGATAGGAAGCAGGAGATTATCCAGATCACGTGTGGGAATCATTTCGAGCAGGGTCGCGCCGGCCGCAATCATCGCCGCCTCGCGTGGCGATCCAATCATCGCGAAGGTCACAAAATAGACTGCCAGAAAGCAGGCGGTGCTTCCGGTAAAAGTCTTGCCGTTGGTGAACGGGATGCGCGGTCCACCTGCCATTTTTCCCACTACGCTGGACAGCCCGTCTCCAAACGCGAGCGCGTAGATCGCGATGAATGCGGCCGGTTCCGGGTAGAGCATCAACGCGAGCATGGCTCCGACGCCGAGGGTGACAGGGCCGAGCACGAAGTGCCCGCGGTCACGGTCTCGAGCGGCGATGAAGGTGATGTAGGAGATCACCGCAACCTGTCGCCCGGTGAGCCGAAGCGACTCCGCGTAGGCGTACAAAAGCGTACCGGCACCGAGCACCGCGAGGGTGAAGCCGATGCCGGTAAGCAGCGCAAGGCTCGGCGTAAGCGCAATAAGAAGGTGGATGGTCTTTCTTACGAGCTCGGTCCGAAGCTCAGGGGTAACGCCTACCGGAAGACGAGCGACCTCAAAATCGCGGATTGGCGAGGAAGACAGAAAGCCGACGTCGGACGCGGTGGCCACGCGAAGCGTTGCCGTTTCAATGCCGGAAACAAAATCAGATGTTACAACTGCTGACGTACTGCGAGAATCACTTTGCATTTTACCGCTTCCCTGGTATACTTGTTATCGGAACTGCCCGTCGCGGCCCGGACGACAGGATCACACTTCAATACACGTAGTAGTGCAAGAACAGTACCAAGTTCTGAATTTCCGCACCGTTTTATAATATCTTATGAGACTGCGATTTATCGCAGCGTATTGGAGTTCCTTCGGTGCGCCTCTGTCGAGTGTATGATTTAATACACAAAAAAATTCACAAATTGCTACGATTCCCTCTCAGATCTGACACCCGCTGCGCTCTGTGGTATAATTTCCGCGGATAACTTGCAGACAATGAACAGGATTCTCGTCGCAGCGGCGGTGTCGCTGGCGACCCTTACCATATTGAGCGCATGCGCGACTGCGGCCGGACCGCGGGACGACGCTGCCGCCACCGCGGCGAGCAGCCCGACAGGGCGGATTGCGCACGGAACCCCGACGAGCATCGCCGGAGTGGATTCCACACCCGCGGGAGAAGCCGGTCCGGTCGAGCCGGCGTCGGCGCCCGCGCCCGTCCCGGGGCGGTACCCGGCAGACCGGAAGATCGCAGGACCGCAGGCCGGGGCCTCGGGTCCCGAGCCGGATTCCCGCGCGTGGCTTGCTGCCGGACAGCTCACCACGGAAAAAAGGGTCGATCCGGCTGTGCGTACCCTTGTGCGTTCGATGAGTCTGGAAGAGAAGGTCGGCCAGCTTCTCATGATCGCTGTGGAGGATCCAAAGACCCATCGGGAAATCCCAACTATCGATTCTCGATTCCGCGCGCTGCTCGACAGGGTGAAACCGGGCGGAGTCATCCTTTTCGGCGGCAATCTGGTCACCGTACCCCAGACGATTCACCTGATCAGCGAACTCCAGCAACGCTCTCGT
>DATKUF010000196.1:0-24774 GCA_035530755.1 Spirochaetia bacterium
GGGCGGATGCAGATCGATGAATCGTTGATGTCCGAGATTGTCCGGATCCGCGACGCAGCGAAGCCGGATGAGACGCTTCTGGTCGCAGACGCAATGACGGGCCAGAATGCCGTCGAGATTGCGAAAGAGTTCGACGAGAAGGTCGGCGTTTCCGGCGTGGTGCTGACCAAGTTCGATTCGGACACACGCGGTGGTGCCGCACTGTCTCTGAAGTCGATCACGGGCAGAGCGGTGAAGTATATCGGTGTAGGGGAGAAGCTCGATGCCCTCGAGCCATTCTACCCGGACCGTATCGCTTCCCGGATCCTCGGGATGGGCGACGTCGTAAGCCTTGTCGAGAAAGCGCAGGAGAACTTTGACCAGGAAGAGGCCATCGAGCTCCAGCGAAAAATGGCTTCGGAGACCTTCACGCTCCAGGACTATCTGGATCAGTTCCAGAAAGTCCGAAAGATGGGGAGCATGCAGTCACTCGTGGAGATGATGCCCGGGTTGAAGGGCAAAGTCGACGAGAGCTCCATTAACGAAGGAGAAATGACGCGGGAAGAGGCGATTATTTTTTCGATGACCAGAAACGAGCGGGACAACTACCGAATCATCGGTCCCTCTCGGCGAAAGAGAATCGCGCACGGAAGTGGAACATCGGTGTTTGAAGTCAACAGGCTTTTGAAGAAGTTCGAAAAGACCAAGCTCATGATGAGAAAGGTGTCAAAAAGCAAGAAGCTGCAGGCTCGCCTTATGGCAGGGGATCTGTAGGCGGAGAATACGCGGCACCTCGAAGTTGGAAGCGCAGGAGGAATCAGGTGAGTGTAAGTATTAGACTGAAAAGGTTCGGGACCAAGAAGCGCCCGTTCTATCGGATTGTAGTGACCGATTCGCGGGCTCCGCGTGACGGCGCAAATCTCGAGGAAGTTGGTTTGTATCATCCCATAGAACTCGAAGAGAAGCAGATCACGCTGCAGGAAGACCGTATCAAAGAGTGGCTGGACAAGGGCGCTCGGCCCAGTGATACCGTAAGGAGACTATTGAATCGCAAGAACTTCCACCTCAAGTAACTATCCGTGCAGGACAATTTCAAGGAGATGAGTGTGGAAAAAGAGCTTGTAACCTATGTCGCGAAAGCGCTCGTGGACGAGCCGGAAGGCGTAGAGGTCAATATGATCGAGGGAGAGAAGTCCACGATACTGGAACTGAAAGTTGCCCAGGCGGATATCGGAAAGGTTATCGGCAAACATGGTCGAATTGCTAAAGCGCTTCGCACAATTCTGAGCGCTGCCGCGACAAAGACCGGAAAGCGGGTAGTCCTGGAGATTCTCGACTGACGGCCGGCGCGTGATACCGGGGATGGCGACCGGAGGCTCCCCGGTGCCGGAGCTGCCCGCGGATATGCTGGCGGTTGGGGTTGTCCGGGCGACGCACGCTCTTGAGGGGTTGGTTCGTGTCGAGAGCCTTTCGGGTGAAACCGGCCATTTTGCCCACCTGGGTGAGGTGACTCTCGTCGGCGACGGTTGGCTCGAAACTCGCCGGGTTGAGTCGGTATCGAGTTCAGGCGCTTCGGTTATCATGAAGTTTGCGGGTGTTGACCGCCTCAACGACGCAAAGGCGCTGGTAGGTGCGGAAGTGTGGGTGCGGCGTGAAAACGCGGCTCCGCTCGGGATCGACGAGTTTTATTACCGTGACCTTTGTCAGTGCAGCGTTACCCTTAACGGAGAAGTTGTCGGCAGGGTGAAGGCGATAAGCGCGGCCGCGGGTCGGGACCTTATCGAAGTGGAGCTCAACGACGCGCGCCTGGTGCTCGTGCCGTTCCAGGATGAGTTCATTGGGCTGGTCAGTCTGGAAGAACGGCTGGTCGAGCTGAAAACGGCTTGGATTCTAGAATGAAAATTACGGTGTTGAGCCTTTTTCCGCAGATAGTGGACGGCTTTTTCAACACCTCCATTATGGGAAAATCGCGGGAGCGGGGCCTGATCGACTATCATTCGGTCGACATTCGGGACTACGCGCAGGACCGGCATCGGACCTGTGATGATGCGCCCTATGGCGGTGGTGCCGGAATGGTGCTGAAGCCTGATCCGGCCGCACTGGCGCTGGAAGCCGTGGGCGCGTCGTCGGTGCGGACGGTTTACGTCACGCCGGCAGGAAGACTTTTCGATCAGGCGTACGCCCGGGAGCTTTCGCAGGAACCGGAGCTGATCCTTCTTTGCGGGCGGTATGAAGGGGTCGACCAGCGCGTGATTGACCTCTATGTGAATGATGAGATATCGATCGGAGACTACGTGATATCGTCGGGTGAGGTTGCGGCCCTCGTAGTGATTGACGCTGTCTATCGGCTTCTCGACGGGGTGATTTCAGCCGACTCTCTCACGGAGGAGAGTTTCGAACGGGGACTCCTTGAGTACCCGCACTACACACGACCGGAAGTGTTTCACGGATTGCGCGTGCCCGAAGTGCTGCTCTCCGGGCACCATGAGAAAATCCGGCGATGGAGGCTCGCGCAGAGTCTGGTAAAGACAGCAAAGTACCGCCCCGATCTTTTGAACCGGGTGGCACTTTCGGAAGAAGAGCGGCAAATTTTGGACGAAGCAGGTATGGAAGGAGCGGATTATGGATGCGATAAAAGCGGTTGAGACCCCCCAGCTGAAAGAGAACGCGGAGAATTTCCGCATCGGCGATACCATCAAGGTCCACTTCAACATCGTTGAAGGAAAAAACGAACGGGTGCAGGTCTATGAAGGCCTTGTGATCGCGATGAAAAACGGTGGATTGCGACGAACAGTCACCGTGCGAAAGATGTCTTACGGTGTCGGTGTGGAGCGGGTTTTTCCCATTCATTCACCGCGCATACAGAAAATTGAAGTAGTGCGCACGGGTAAGGTTCGCCGATCAAAACTCTATTACATTCGGGAACGGGTCGGTAAGTCCGCGAAGGTTAAGGAATTGATCCGGAAGAAGTCGGAAACTGCCTCGAAGTCTGAACCTCAAGGGCAGAAATAACTGCCTTTGAGGGAGATCACGCTTCATGAGCGGCTCCGTGCCCGGTGATCCCCCAGCCTCTTCCTTTCATTCAAGAGTTCAATCTCTCTCCAACGCAGCCGGGGGCGGAACGCCGGCTGCTGCTGACGTCGCCCGGGAAGCTCGCGCGGTTACCCTCGCGGTAGCCGGTGATCTGCCTTCGACGCTTCGCAGCGGTGAGACCGTCACCTTGCGGGTTGTCGGAAAACTCGCCGGGGACGCGTGGCAGGTGAGTCTTTCCGGAAAACTGCTCTCGGTCTCCTCCGAGGTCCGACTAACGATAGGAACCGTGCTCCGGGCAGCTGTCGAGCGGCTTCCGAACAACAGGATACTGCTTCGGCTTATTCCCAACGATTCCGGCGCGAGAGTCGCCCGCCAGCTCGGCGTTCCGGAATCACCCGTTCTGCAGATGGCCATCAATGCGCTGGTGCAGTCTCGTATCGCAATTGTTCCGGAGCAGGTTTCTGCGGTGCTGACCACTCTTCAACGGCTGCGGCGACAGGACGAAGGCGCGGCGCGCGTTGTGGCGCTTTTGCACGATCGCGGGCTGCATCTGACGGCGGCGCAGATCGAAGAGTTGCTTCAGGCGCTCGCCGGTATCTCGGACGGGGGACAGAGCGGAGAATTCGCTGACCGCCACCCACGAGACCCGAAGGACCCGGGAGCCGATGCGGGTTCCGGAGATGTCGCCGGCGGGAATCCTCGCTCCAACATCGAACAGGATGTGATGAATGCGGTCGGAGATGCGGTTCGGTTCTTCTGCATGAGAACTTCAGAAATCGGGGACCACGTTCTTCAGCTTTTCAATCATCTTCCCGCAGTTCATGACCGCTGGCTCGTCATTCCGTTCGGCTACTCTGTTGAGGCGTCGGAAGAGGGGGCTCAGGCAGTGCGGGGAAGCCTTCGGCTGCGGGTAGCCGGGACCACTGGATCCGAAAAGGTTGACCGCGCGCGCCTCTACGTTGAGAGTGACGGCGAGTCATGGCTGTTCGCGTGGCCGATTCGCGGCGCGGAGAAAGATCAGGGCGCTATGGAGGTTTTCGCAGACGGAGAGTTTGATCGTGACCGGTTTGACCACCTCGTCCACATCGTGAAAGGACTCGGATTTGCTCCGCCTGCTCGAATCATGCCTCTTGCGGGCACGGACGGATTTACGGGCGGCCAGGAGCATATCGATATTGCGTTTGTCGACGAAAGCAGGTAGTCGGCTTCCGGGAGAAAGACTCTTTCGTGGTGTCAGCAACCCACGGAAACGGAGACATCAGGATGCGTAAGTCGGTAGCGTTGAAGTACGAGCGGGGTCTCCCCGCACCCTTTATTCTTGCACGCGGAAAGGGCGAATTGGCCGATAGAATCGTCGAGCTGGCCGAACGCAGCGGTGTGCCGGTTGTCGAACGACGCGAACTCGCGGAGGCGCTCTACATGGTCGATGCGGGAAGGTTTTTGCCGGAGGAGTTTTTCAAAACCGTTGCAGAATTGCTGGTTTTCGTGCAAAATGTTGGGAAAAGGCGGAGAAGGTAGTTTTCAATGCGCAGCATCAGACTCTCGGAGTTGCAAGCCGGAATGAGATTCGACCAGCCGGTCTACATTGACGGCGTAAACCTTCTCGTGCCTCAGGGCGTTCCGATCAAGGACAAGGATCTCGACCGTCTTCGTCGCTGGAACATTCAGGAGGTCACTACCGACGGAAAAGTTCTCGACGACGGCAAAAGTGTGGGCCCGACGTCGGTGCTTCAGAGCACCACGGTAGCTCCCGCGCAGCATGAGGTAATGGGGGTCTATTCCAAGCTGGCGACACGCCTCGCCGGTGTTCATTCATCGGTGAAGCGTCAGCAGAGCCTCGAATCCTCGGAAATCGATACCATTGTTGACACGCTCTTCGCGTTGCTGCGCGGCAACAAGAACGATATGATCCAATACATTCTCTACGGGTTGCAGGGCGAGTCGGGATTTGTCGAAAACGCGTTGAACTGCGCGGTGCTTGCGACGCTGGTCGGAATAAACATGAACATGGTACAGCACAAGATTCTGCATCTTGCCACCGGCGCACTTCTCCACGACGTTGGCATGCTGCGGCTGCCGGACGCGATAGTCTCGAAACGCGCCGAACTGACCCGCGAAGAGCGTCAGACCATTGCGACCCATCCGATTCATTCCTACAAAATCATTACCCGGGAGATGAAATTTCCCGAGGAGATAGGCACCATAGCTCTGCAGCATCAGGAACGCTGGGACGGTGAAGGATACCCGAAGGGACTTTCCGGGAAAGACATTATTCTTCCTGCACGCATCGTAGCGGTTGCCGATTCGTTCGAAGCGATGGTGAGTAAACGGCCCTATCGCAATTCCATGATCGGCTACGCCGCGATGCGGGCGATCCTTTCCGACAACGCACGGCGGTTCGACCCGGCCGTTTTGAAGATTTTCATCCGGACGATGGGGATTTACCCTATCGGAAGTGTCGTCCTTCTGAGCAACTCCTGCGTCGGGCGAGTCGTCGAAACCAATCCGGAATCCCCGCTGCGGCCGCAGGTGAAGATTATGATCGACGAATCAGGAAGGGAATTTCGTAAGGACGAGGGCGAGGTTGTCGACCTGATGCACGAAAAAAAAGTGTTTATCGCCCGTGCGGTGGACCCGAAAGAGGTAAACGAAGCATAGATGAAACGGGAATACGTCGCGCGGACTACCCGGGAGCGGGGTGACGAAGGGGAGGCCTGCGCGGCAAGGTATCTCCAGGAGAGAGGGTTCCGAATTCTGGAAAGAAACTTCAGAATACGGCGCGGAGAGGTCGATATAATAGCTGTACGGGACGATATCCTTGCATTCTGTGAGGTCAAATCCTGGAGAACCCTCCCGGTGGAGAGTCTTGAGTACGCACTTTCTTGCGAAAAACGACGACGGATCATCACTACTGCGGCGGTTTATAGGCAGAAGAACCCGGAATACGAGAGCTATCACGTCCGGTTCGACGTACTGCACATCGCGACCGCGAGCGAAAACCCGATCGTCACCCATCTCGAGAGTGCGTTTGACGGAGAGAGCTGATGGTAAGGATCGCGAAACAGAGTGACCCAAAACGACTCCGCGACCTGAAAACGCGCATAAATGATCCGACCTACCTTGCCTCGGCAATCAGGCGGATTGCGCAAACCATCACCAATGAGCTCTACATCGGGAGTGAACTTAAGGATGGCCAGAAACAACAATGATCAGCGCAGGCGGCGTGGCCGGCGACGTGGAAACCGAAACGGCGAGAAGACCGGTGATCGGGCGACTCCTGTACGACAGGAGAAGCCTGAGCGACGCGAAATAAACGCCGACGTCCCACGCGAGGTAAAGTTCCGGATGCCCGAGCCTCCGCCAAAGCGCGAGTACGGCGCCTGCCCGATCTGTTCCCAGCCCATGCGGAATATCCAGTCGGCAATAGCGTTGCCGCCCAATAACGAGCCTGCGCATTTCGAGTGTGTGATCCGGAAAATCGGGGAAGATGAGCGGATTGGGCCAAAAGACCGCGTCGCCTATCTGGGGAACGGCTCGTTCGGTATCATCCAGGATGACAGCTCATCGGGCGCATCCCGGTACGTGATTAAAAAAAGAATTCAGTTTGAAGAGGCCGACAAGTCGGTGACCTGGCGAAAGGAACTGAGCCCCGGAATTTCCCGCGACTAGGCCCTTGTTCCCATGCCCGGGCCGCTGGATTGGCTGCGCAGGAGCCGAGAAGTTCAGCGGTTTCTCGAATCCCTTATCATATCGAGCACCTCGACAGCGCGTCTGCGGACGGCGCTGTTGTAGCTCCCCATAGCGACATCAGCGATTGCTTGCGCGAGCGCAGGATCCTGAAGGATCGGCGCCACATACATCGGGTCGCGGATACCGGGACTCTCCGGCTGTCTGGCCGCCCTATACAGCATCGCGACGACGTCGAGTGTGCTGAGCGCCAGTCGGTCGCTGAGCCAGAGAGTGTTGTTGGATTGGAGTACACCGCGCAGCAGGGTCATTACGTTCGCGGTCGGTGACTCCACAAGCGCCGGGAGTGCCGATACGGCGGCCGTCCGAACGTCCGGGCTCGGGTCGGATGCACAAACACGAAAGACCGCTTCGCGTGCCGTCGATCCGCCGATGCTGCCCAGAAGCTGGACGGCGCGGATGCGAATGACCGGGTAGTCGTTTGCGAGAGTGCCGCTGCCGCTTCGCAGCTGGCGGTCGGTACCTTCGGTTGCAAGGTTTACGAGCAGTGCCACCGCGCCGGGGCTGTCGGCGGTGATCTCGCCTGAGTGGATGAGCGGTGCGAGATAGTCGATTGCCTGTTTCTTGACCGTCGGGTCATCGGCGGCCGCCCAATAGCCCGCGACTGTCGCGTCGATCTGTTCGCGCGTGAGCGGCGCAGATGGCGACGGCGGCTTGATCCAGTCCGGTCCGGCTCCGGGTGGCGGCGTCTGCGCGGGAAGGGGAAGGGGCAGAAGCGCGACGACCGACGCGAACGCCATTCTACAGGCAGCGGAGGCGATTCTGCAGGGGGTGACTCGGAGTGACACTACCCAGAGTATAGCTCCGCCCTCATGATGCTGTCAAAAAGGCACGGCAGAGATTGCGCGGACAAGGGTGATTTTGTTGACCGCGGCGTTTTCTCCCGATACAATGGGTGGATGCTGAGCGCGCTTTTCCCCGGCTCATTTGATCCGCCGACTAATGGGCACCTGAACCTGATTCAGCGCGCCTCAGGTATCTATGACCACATTCATGTGGTCATAGCAGTGAATGTCACGAAGCAGTACACGTTTACCGCAGAAGAACGGTTCAAAATGATGAGCGAGCTGCTGAAGGGCTATGGGAATGTCGACGTACACCTATGGGACAGGTTGATCGTGGAGTTTGCCGAGAAGGTCGGGGCCAGACTCATGATTCGCGGTGTGCGCGCGCTTGCCGATTTCAGTTACGAGTTCGAGCTTTCAATGGTAAACAGGGGGCTTAACAGCTCCATAGAGACGATTTTCATGCCAACCGACCCCCAGTACTTCGTGCTTCGCTCTTCCCAAATCAAAGAACTCGCCCGTCTCGGCGGCGATATTTCCACTATGGTACCGGAAATTGTCGCGGTTGCCCTGCGACAGAAGGTCGGCGGTCAGGCGACGGTGCACTAATCGGGTCGCGGCCGAGTTCTTGACAAGGGCCCTCCGATCGGATATCGTGGGCTTCATTATCATTGTGAAGGGGTAACGCATGGCCGTACCAAAGTACAAACCGTCTAAGGCACGTACCAGACGGCGGGGCGCCATTAATCTTAAGTTGAGTGTGACGAGTCTGTCGACATGCAGCAACTGTGGTGCAAAGAAACTGCCGCATCGGGTGTGCCCCAAGTGTGGATTCTACCGTGGGAAACAAGTAATCGAACCTGAGCAGCTGGCCTAAACCGGCCGAAAACAACCCTGAGGAGGAATCAGAATGGACGAGCTTTTTGAAAAGATGAAGAAGCTGATTGCCGACAAACTCGAAGTTGATGAGAGTAAGATCACCCTTGACTCTTCTTTCCGGCAGGACCTTGGCGCGGATAGTCTCGACACATACGAACTCGTGTATGCAATTGAAGAAGAGATGGGAATCACAATTCCGGATGAAAAGGCGAACGAATTCGAAACCGTGCGTGACGCCTTGGACTACATTCGCTCTCAGCAGAAGTAAATTCGGTGCTCTTTCTGAAGAATGCGAACTTGCTCCGCTTTCTGCCGATAACTTCAGAACGAAAAAAAGAACTACAGCTATTTGAGAAACATGCAGGGATCAGGTTCAGGAGGCTCGACCTTCTGAACCTGGCCTTTTCTCATCGCTCCTTTGCGAATGAGAACCCTGCAAATATCGGGAATAATGAACGCCTGGAGTTCCTCGGCGATTCGGTACTGGGACTTGTCGTGGCCGAGTATCTGTTCACCGAGTTGCCGGATCGTCCTGAAGGCGATCTGGCAAAGATAAAATCGTTTGTGGTGAGCGAGGAGAGCCTCGCTGAAATTGCGCGGAAGCTCAAGGTAGACAACTTCATCCTCATCGGCAAAGGCGAGGAATACTCCGGTGGTCGCACCAAGAAGGCGCTCCTTGCGGACTGTCTGGAAGGAATAATCGGCGCCTACTTTCTCGATTCCGGTTTCAAAGAGGCACGGAAGTTCGTCGAACGCTATCTCTCCCCGGAAATTAACAAAGTTCTCGAGGACAAACACCGCAAAGACTACAAGACGCTGCTTCAGGAGCTCGTGCAGAAGCGGTTCAAGACCTATCCCCGCTACGAGCTCGTGAAACGAACAGGTCCGGACCACAACAAGACCTTCTGGATGGAAGTACGGATCAACGACAGGACCTACGGCCCCGGAAGTGGAAAGAACAAGAAAGAAGCCGAGCAGAATGCGGCCCGTACCGCCTACGTGACTATTGCCAAGGAAAGAGGGCAGGGGAACGGCGGGAAATCGATCGGACCGGACGAGAACTTCGACGATCCGGAAAGCGACACGTAGTCGTTACAGAACGAGTTCCCGTCACCGGGGGCCTGAGCCTTCGGGGGCCCCTCCTCCCTGTGCATGGTAAAAAGCCCGCGCCAGATTCAGAAGTTTCTCCCGCGTATTTTCGGTCGGATCGTCGAGCACCGTCTCGAGGAGAAAACTCAATACAACACCCATCATTGGGCCTTTCGGAATTCCAACTCCGGCAAGGTCATTTCCGTTTACCGCGAGATCCGCTATCGAAAGAGCGTCGTCGGCCTCTGCGACGGTATTCACCCGCCGTTCGAGCTCGTCGAGGCGTGAATCAGGAGTAGCGCGCCCGGTTTTGCCGAATGTGTCTGCACGGCGCAGGAGATAGAGGTAGGGCAGGAGATCCGCTCCGGAACGCGCAATGAACCTTCTAACCGCCGCGTCCGACCATTCCGGCTCGTAATGGAACATGTGATTGCGAATCAATCGGCAAACGGTTTTCACAAAGACAGTCGGAAAACGCAGTCGCGCGAGGATCGCTTCTGCCATTTGTGCGGACAGTTCCTCGTGATGGTGAAAAGAAATTACGCCTTCCGCGTCGCGCGCAAAAGTTGGCGCTTTTCCTATGTCGTGCAGGAGAGCTGCCATCCGAACCTCGAGAACCTCGGCCGGTGCGCCGTCACAGGCGAGGAGCGAGTGATGCAGCACGTCGAAATAGGGGAACTCGGAAACCCGCGCGAGGACTGCTGCCGGCGGGTCGGCCTGTTCCACCCCGGCGCATGCATGCAGCTCCGGTAAAATGAGTTCGAGGACTCCGGTTTTCTCTGCCGGCAACAGGCCGCGCGAAGGAATCGGCGACTGAAGTATCCGGATGAGTTCATCTCGGATACGCTCGGCTGAGACCGCGATGAGCCCGTCTTTTGATTTCTGAATGGCGTTGAAAGTTGGTTCCTCGATTTCGAAATCGAGTTGCGCCGCAAATCGCAGTGCGCGAAGCACGCGAAGGGCGTCCTCCGAAAAACGTTCGGTGGGGTCGCCGATTGCACGGATTGTCCTTCGCTGAATGTCCTGTAGGCCGTTGTGTGGGTCGACGAACTCGCCGGAGGCGAGGTCAAGCGCCATTCCGTTCATCGTGAAGTCGCGGCGCTTCAGATCCTCATGGATGGAACGGGAGAAGGCGACGGAATCCGGATGGCGGGAGTCGCTATAGCCGGCTTCGGTCCGAAAGGTGGTGACCTCGATCTTCTCGTCCTTGAAGAGCACAGTGACGGTACCGTGCTTCGCACCGGTAGGTATCACTCTGCGAAAGAGACCGGAAACCTGATCCGGAGTTGCGTCGGTGGCGATATCCCAATCCGAGGGTGCGCTTCCCATAGCGATGTTGCGAAGTGCACCGCCCACGAGAAAGCACTGATACCCGGCTTCGTGAAAGACGCGCGCAAACGCGCGAAGAGCGCGCGGGGGAGAGATGGATCCTCTGGAATGGAATAGTGGCGCCATGGCCGCATTATACCGATTTTTTTGCGTGTAGACAAAAGAGGCCGCCCTTTTCGGGGCGGCCTTTTACTTGACGATTCCGTGGTTTTTGAATTATCGGAAGAGCTGCAGGACCGACTGGGGTTTCTGGTTGGCCTGTGCGAGCATTGCCGTGGAGGCCTGCACGAGGATCTGGTCCTTGACGAACTGGACCATGGCGTGAGCCATGTCGGTGTCGCGGATCCGCGATTCAGCAGCCTGCAGGTTTTCGGCGCCGACGGAAAGGCCTTTCCTCGCGTATTCGAGTCGGTTCTGGTAGGCTCCGAGGTCCGCCCTCTGCTTGTTGACGATCTTGAGCGCCGTGTCGAGGGTCCCGATCGCGGCATTCGCCTTGTCCGGCGTGGACAGAGAAATGAAGCTCGCGGTGTGGGGCAGCCCGGTCTTGCTCTGGATTCCGAGACCCTGAGCAGTCATGGTTCCGATGAAGACACGAATCCGCTGATCCATGTTCGCACCGATGTGGAACCACATGCTGGCAGTAACGACGTTAACGCCGGTATCCCGCGCGAACCGGCCGGTAAGGAGGTTCATTCCGTTGAACTGGGCGTGGGACGCGATGCGGTTCACTTCGTTCACGAGTTGCGAGACTTCCACCTGGATCTGCATGCGGTCTTCGCTGGTGTAGATACCGTTGGACGATTGAACGGCGAGCTCCCGAATCCGCTGAATGATGTCTTCAGATTCCTGGAGATATCCTTCTGTGGTCTGGATGAGGGAGATACCGTCGGCTGCGTTCATCTCCGCACGGTTGAGACCGCGGATCTGCGCGCGCATCTTTTCCGATACGGCCAGACCGGAGGCGTCATCACCGGCTCGGTTGATTCGTTGGCCGGAGGACAACTTTTCGATGTCCTTATCCAGGGTGATGTTGTTGAATTTGAGCTGTCGGTCGGCGAACATCGCGCTCAAATTGTGATTGATTACCATACAATCCTCCTTGACTGTAACTGGGACATAGTGCGTCGAACATCCATGTTCGGCTCTGTTTTCCCCCTACGGGGGGCCTCCGCAATGGAGACATCTGTATAGATTGTCGGCGTGGATCGGAAGCTCTTGAGCAAATTCGAGCGCAAGGATGAGAATCGTTGACCTCCCGCGTGCGGAAAGGCTTTGCAAACAGGCCGGAAATACTCTAATCTCAAGGTCATATGCGGGGGATCCTATTCACGGGAGGCGAATGTCCGCGACCAGAGGCCGTAACGCAATGGCTTCAGGGGGCGAGCATAATCGTTGCTGCCGATTCAGGGTACGACAATGCAAAGTTGTTTGCGCTCGAACCGGATCTTGTCGTCGGCGACATGGACTCGATAGGTGACCGCGAAAAGCTGAAACTCCTTCCGGCGGACCGGGTAGCCGTCTACCCCGAAGAAAAAGATTGGACAGATACTGAACTCGGCCTGACGGCACTTTTCGACCGCGGAGTGGAAGAGGTTGTGATCGTCGGCGGAGGGGGCGGACGGCTGGACCACCTTTTTGGGATTTTTGCGCTTTTCGATCGTGCACGTGCTCCGCTGCTGTGGTTGCTGCCTGGGGCCGAGGTGCATTGTATCGAAGCGAGGTGGCGCCAGAGCGGGCTTGCAGGGGCAACGATCTCGTTTTTCCCCGCAGGGGCGGAAACGTGCCGAATGCGCAGCAGCGGGCTCAAATGGTCGCTCGACGGTCTGGAGTGGAAACGAGGAGACGCAGGCATCAGCAACGTCGCGATCGATGACTGCGTGGAGATCGAAATGCTGAGCGGCCGGCTTGTTATGGTTCGGTCGGTTGAAGGGTAGGGTATGGCAACGTCGAAGAACCTTGACCAACTTGTTGGTGCCCTGCCCGTTGAGGAGAGAAAAGAGCTGTACGAACGGATTCAGCGCAGTCTGAGTCTCCAGACGGAGGAGGAGCAGAAGATTTATCACGCCGATCTTCCGAAGGCACGACGTGAAGAAATAATACAGGAGGAAATTCAAGCGCTGGGGTTGTGGGACAGAGTGGTCTACTGGTTCATGAGGCTGGTCTCGCACCGTCCCGACGACGAGGTATTTCTTCGATACAAAATGAACCGTCTCCGTCGCAGGATTCTGAGCGCCGGGGCCCAGATCGTGGATTTCCCGGAAAAGTTTCTACTTCCTGACGCCGGAGCGCGTGTTTTTCAGTTGTACCAGGCTGTTTATCCCATGATACCGGTCTTTCGAAGAATCTGGAAGGACACGCAGTTTTTTCAGGAGATGATATCGTACCTGCTGGAAAAACGGATTCCCGATGCGAAAACGGAACTGAATCAGTTCATGCCAATGAAAGAGATGCAGGACCTGTTCATGCAGACGGAGAAGAAGGAGAGCATTCGAACGGAGGTAACGAGCCGCCTGGAACGCTACCTCGGGTCTCTTCAGGCTGACATGTTTTCACATCTCGAAGCCGGTCTGCTTCCACTCTATCTGCTCAAGGGTGTGTGTCTTTTCCCGTACGAAGCGTTCTTCGCCAAGATGGGGAAGGACATCGGATACGGCGTTCCCGAGACGATTCCCGATTTTTCGGCGGTACGAATCATCGACATTGTGCAGAACCTGGAAGAACTCTACTTTGCGATCTACAGCACGAGGCGGCTTCCTCAGAACGTATTCATTCACAATGAGCTCATCGAGTACTACATCGACAACACGGAACAGGAACGGATCTCGCTGATCGGTGCGGAAGCGGGCGTGGCTCGGGAATCTGCGGACCCCGAGGAACTGCCGGGGGTGGACGAGCCCCTCGACGAAGCCGGGGAAACCGAGGGGCAGGGTCCGGACCAGCGGAGCAGGAAGGGTGAAATCGACGCGCGCAATGAACGACTGTCGGCCCTTCGGAAGTCGCTTCGCCGGGCCAAGGAAGTGGCCGACCGTGTTCACAGGACGCTTCCGCTTGCTGAAATCATCAAGTATTTCCGCGAGGATCCCTATTACCGATTTCTGGTCTACATGCCGCGCCTCAATCTCCGGGAGTACTACTCGTCAGCTTTGACGGTCAACATTCTGAGCCAAATCGAGAATCGGCTGGAGGATGTGAGAATGGGCGTTATCGGGAGAATGATAACCCACATCTTCGGAACCGAGCCGCCGGATTTCGAACACTACCGGGCGTCAACCTTCTCCTGGGTGAAAAAGCTGGGATTGCCGGCCGTCCGCTACACAAAATCTTTGAACATCCTGTTCAACTACATCCGATTGCACTACTTCGGGGAACTGCATGAGCTCGTTCAGGGCCTGAGCCGCATCATTCCGGTGAGACATCGCGACGAGCAGAGCTCCATGCTGAATCATGCAACCGGGCTCGAAGACCTCATGGATAAGATCCACACTTTTGATCTCTCGTTCAGTCCCGAAACCGACGAAGGCAAGAGCTTCATGCGTATGCGCGTGGTTCTCGAAAAGGATCCTGCGTTGCAGCGCACTTTTCGCATCCTGATGGCACAAAAAGACCGGGAGGCGCGGGGACTGCTCGATAAAGGGGCCGAGCACATTCAGGGTTTACAAACAGTATTCGGGAATTTATTGAAAGCCAACGAACAAGCCTTTTCCGGTCGCCTCTCACAGCTGCGCGGTACTCAGGCGGAAAACCGTGACCTGAACAGTATGCTTTCGGAGTACGTTGAAACCTTTGTCTTCCTGCGGAAACTGCTTAATCAGCTGATCGCTATGGAAGAGGGATATTGAGGCCGGTCATTCTGTTCTTCCAGTCAGTTCCGCAACTGTTCCTCGAATTTTCTCGGTAGTCTGCAGCGGATCCTCGACCAGAACTCGTTTCCCTGCAAGGAGATCGGCAATACCGGTTTCGCGCGGATATCGTGGAATGATGTGAAGATGAATGTGGTCGATCGATGCACCGGCGACCGGCCCCATATTGTAGCCGATGTTGTACGCCCGCGGCGCGTGCGTACGGTCCAGCACGTCGAGGAGCAGCCGATTTACCCGGGCAAGATCCATTTCTTCCTCAACTGTGTACTCCCGGATGTCCAGGAGGTGACGTCGAGGGAAAACCATGAGATGCCCCGGATTGTAAGGGTAGAGGTTAACTACGGCCAGAAAATACTCGGTTCGATAGACCGTAAGGTTGACCACTTCAGGGGATTCGTCGCGAATCAGGCAGAGTATGCAACCAACCGGACGGTGGCCCTTGATGTACGCCATTTTCTCGAAGTTGAAGAAGTATTCCATCGTGCAATTTACCGCGTGTTGGTTCCATTACCTGTGGAAGGCGCTCCCTGCGCCGGAAGTTTCAGGTCATTGAGATTAATTGAATCCGGATTCTGGCCATTTTCAAGCGCAAGATATTTGAGGAGGACCGGATATTGAGTAAGCACCTCACCGTATTGCCGGAGCAGATCGAGACGATTGTTCTTTCGCACCTGGTCGACCGCAGCAGCGTTGGTCGCCTGCTCGAGGGAGCGGGTTTTGCTGTCGAGCAACGCCACGTAGCTGTCGCGAGCCCTGCGATAGAGCGCCATGTCCGGGATCTGCAGTTTTGTCGGCGTAGCATGCATTATTTCAAAATCGGGGAATTGCTTTCGCAGCTCGGAGAGCAGGTGTGTTTCCAGTGCAGCCGGAGAAAACGTCTGGGATTCCGCGGTTTGACTGACGACGGATTGGAGCGTGGTCCCGGCCTTCTGCACCAGATCGGCTTCAAAGTTCTTATAGTAGGCGTTGAGCGTTTGTGGAGTCAGAAGTCCGTCCTGTGTAAGCTGAGGGAGCGCGTCCGGTTTCAGTCGATACGAGACAGTTAGTGCGATGTCGAACGCGAAGGAAGGATTTCCCGGCAGATATTGCGAATAGATCTCGCCGGAGGGGAG
Source organism: Spirochaetia bacterium (assembly GCA_035530755.1). GTDB lineage: Bacteria > Spirochaetota > Spirochaetia > DSM-27196 > DATKUC01 > DATKUC01. The sequence continues at coordinate 15,814 of DATKUF010000196.1, forward strand.
TGTGCCGGAAGTTTGGAGCCGGCTCTGCTGGGTTTCGATCAGATACTTGTCGAGCCTGAAGTTCGTAGGAATTATCCGCTCCCAGCGCCAGATGAACGTCCCCGGCTGGAGGACTGACTTGTCCCAGCCTCCGGTTTTGGTAAATGCGACGGCGTAAGTATCGGCAGGGAGCTGCAGTTGTACCCAGCCGAAGTAGAAAACCACCGCCCCCGCGACCACGAGGATGATAAAGCTAACGAGGAACTTCTTCATTTCTGCTCCTTTCCGGCGGAGGACCTGATTTTGAGAATGCGGGGGAGCTCTTCGAGGGCGCCTACCATCGCGTCCGGCCGAACGTGAGAGCAGCGAGGATCACCCTCGCGAAGTCTGAGCGAACGGGCGTCGCCGGCAAAGAGGCACGTGGTGAAGCCCACCTCTTGTGCCGGCAGCATATCGTTCAGCATGTCGTTGCCGACGTATAATGCCTCTTCAGGCGCGATTGCATAGTTGCGAGAGAGCACGTCTCTGACTGTCTCGAAAAGCTTGATAGATGGCTTCGCAATTCCTCGACGAAAAGACCAGCTGCACAGGCAATCATCGATTCCGAGCTCCTGCAGGCTGCGGTTCAGCAGAGCCGGGAAAAGGAGTGGGGTGTAGAATTGAGCATTCGAAATGAGTCCTACCTCGAACTCGTCGGCCGCCAGGAGTTGAAGAAGGTTCTCGGCACCCGGCATGGGCCACACCGGATTCGTACGACACTCATAAGTGATTGCCGCGAGGTAGGGTGCTCTTGGGTCGTCAACGCAGCGAATGAGGCCGGTTCCGTTCAACTCTTCAAATATTGCGGCCCAAACGCGCAAAATATCGACTTCCGGGTGCTCGATCGCGAGCCGGCGTTTTCCTTCGTGGGCAGCTTCGATCGCGGCGAGGTACTCCGCGCGGCCCACCTCCTCGGTTGCAGCACTATCGAGAATCTCGCAGCCTGCCGAGTGAAGTGCAGCAGCGATTGGTCCCTCGGTTTCAATTCCATCCGGAGCCTCTCCGTGGGGCCAGCCGGACGAATGCACCGCGATATCGCCCGATGCGGATATGAATAGTGTCCCATAAATGTCGAAAAGCAGCGCCTTAACGGGAGATGTCACGTTGTCGAAAAATCGTTGATGGGTTGGTTCCGGGACTAGCGGTGCGTTTTCGTGTCGAAGGATTCGGATAAGCTCGAGGGCCAGATCGTCTGCGACGTTCATTTGCTCTCGATCCGCTTCCGCCATGCCTGCAATACTAAGAGAAAAGCGCTATTCAATGCAAGCTCCTTTCCGTGGTAGACTTCGTAAGCACATGCATTTGACGCCGACTCACCCGATTCTTTACCGGCTGCTTCGAACTCTCGAAGGCGCAACGGCGTTTTCGCTCCTCTTTCTGTTGTTCGTGCTCAGCCTTTTTTTTCTCGGAAATTCGCAGGAATTTCTCGACAGCTCGCAAACGCTCCTGCTTGATATTCTTCGATTCGTTAGCCTGGTTTGCGGGCTCGTTGGTCTGTACTACTCGGTTGGATTGGTCGCGTGGATGGTGAGCCGGCGAAAGTTTGTTTTCTGGCGCACGATTCTTGCTTCCGCGGCGGTAGTTCTCGGAACCGCGCTGAGCTTCGGCGTCAACTTTGTTCTGGTTCTGCTCGGTCCGGTAACCGGAGGATGAGAAAACGGCGGACGAAATAGAGCTGAAGACAGCTTCGGACGTCGCATGCATCAGGCGGGCTGCATCCGTGGTTTCGCTGGTCCTCGCGCACGTGCGGGAGGCAGTAGCGCCAGGGCGAACAACTTCAGATGTCGAGAGCGAGTGCGCATCGTTGCTTTCCCGCCATAACGCAAGGTCTTCGCAGGAGAGCACCGGTGGATTTCCCGGGGCGGTTTGTGTTTCGGTAAACAACGTCGCAGCGCATGGCGTTCCGAGCCGGTACCGGCTGGAGAACGGGGACATCGTGACGGTCGACGTCACGAGCTGTGTCGACGGCTGGTATGCGGACGGCGCGTGGACCTACATAGTCGGGGCGGGCGACGAGACGACTATGCGGCTGCTGGAGGCCGCGTGGAAGTGCAGCCAGAGCGGCGTTCGCGCCGCGCGCGCAGGAAGCCGACTGGGTGATATCGGCGCAGCGATCCAGGAAACCGCGAGGAAGTTGGGCTGCACTATCCTGGGTGAGTTCGCGGGCCACGGAATCGGAAGACGAATCCATGAACCGCCGGTCGTCTATCACGTGGGGGAAAAGGATTCGGGCCTGCCGATTGTTCCGGGAATGGTATTCACGATTGAGCCTATCGTGTGCTTTGGCGGGTCGGCCACCATCCTTCAACCCGATGGGTGGTCGTATGAGACATCGGACGGGAGCCGATCCGCGCAATTCGAGCACACGGTAGCGATTTTCGGACGTCGAACTGAAAACCTGACACTTCCGGAATTTGGGGAGCACATTGACTTTCCGCCGTTTTTTTAATAGCGTAGGATTCTGCATTTCGATGTCGAAACGCCACCTTAGCTCAGATGGCCAGAGCACGTGACTTGTAATCTCGGGGTCCCCGGTTCGAATCCGGGAGGTGGCTGGAATTCGGGGAACTATTGACATCGCGCGCAGCAGCGTGTTATGTTCGTGGCTCTCAAGGGGAGATTCCCGAGCGGTCAAAGGGGGCAGACTGTAAATCTGTTGGCTCAGCCTTCGAAGGTTCGAATCCTTCTCTCCCCATACCAAACGGTCGAGCGCCGATCCTGCCCAGCAATTGCACGGTCATTACGGAAATTTCCGCCCTATCTCAACGCCGCTCGGAGCAAAGTCTCGCGCAGCGGATTCGTCTACAGACAGCCCGTCCGAGTATCAGTGCAAAAGACAGGGCGTGATATACTACGGTTGAGGAGTCGATGGCAAACGAACCGTTTTATCGGGATGGTCTGCGATTCTCGTGCACGCGTTGCTCGCGCTGTTGCCGACACCAGCCGGGATACGTCTTTCTCTCCGAAAAGGATCTTCTCGAGCTGGCGGAGGAAAAATCGACGAGTCGTGATGAAGTGGTGAGTCTGTACTGTCGGCAGGTCAACATCAATGGTTTTTTTCGACTGAGCTTAAAGGAGAAAGCAAACTTCGACTGCGTGTTCTGGGAACGAGGACGTTGTACGGTACACGAGCATCGGCCGCTGCAGTGCCGGAACTATCCATTCTGGCATGGTAATCTCGAATCCATTGAAACGTGGAATGAACTTCAGAAGGAGTGTCCGGGGGTGAACATCGGCAAGCTTCACGTGCGGAATGAAATCGAGGAGATACTCGAAAAGCGCAGAAGCCAACCGTTGATTGAGGTTCTTCCGGGAAAAAAACCGGGAACCCGCGCGGATTGAGACGGAACAACGCATGACAGGGACTATGGCATGAGGGTTCGATTCTGGGGGGTTCGCGGCTCGCATCCAACACCGATGACTCCGGACGCAGTCCGGAGCAAAATCGCGAGTGTCGTACAGCGCATCCGGCCGGAAGATCTCGTGACCGCGCGCGCCCGAGAGTCGTTTCTCGCAGCGCTTCCTCACTGGCTGTTCGGAGCAACCGGCGGGAATACGCCGTGTGTCGAGGTAGAGCTCGCCGACGGTAGCTTTCTGGTCTTCGACACCGGTTCCGGCATTCGCGAACTTTCTGCCTACTTCTCGCGGCAGCTTCAGGTACCTGAGCGATTTCACATATTCTACTCCCACTTTCACTACGACCACGTCCAGGGTCTGCCGTTCTTCGGTCCCGCATACAACCCGCGAACCGAATTGAATTTCTACAGTCCGGTGGCAGACTTTCGCAGCTACCTGAGCGAACACATGCGGCATCCCTATTTCCCCATCACTATGGAAGATCGGATGACGAAGAACATGGATTTTCACGTGCTGGGCGGCGATTCGATGTCGGTAGGGTCCGCGACAATCACCTGGCGATTTCTGAATCATCCGGGTGGGTCATACGCCTATCGACTCGACGAAGACGGCCGCACGATGATAATTGCCACGGATACCGAGCTCCTGGAGTCCGACTTCGAGCGCAATCCGGCGAACATCCGTTTTTTTCGGGGGGCCGACCTGCTGATTCTCGACACGCAGTACACGCTGGGCGAGGCGATCGAAAAATTCAACTGGGGCCATAGCTCCTTCAGTCTGGGTGTGGACTTCGCGACAGTCTGGGACATCAAGAAGTTGTACCTCTTTCATCACGAACCGTTATACGACGACAAGAAACTTCATCGAAATCTGCAATCTGCGCGATGGTACGCGCATCGCCTCGGAAACGACCGCCTGGAGATTTTTCTCTCGGAGGAGGGGCTGGAGGTTCCGATTTGAAAGGCGGGCCGACCGACGACGCATCCGGTTCGCCGACCCCGACCGTCGAAATCGAAGGCCGCGAAATCATGGCGCTCTATCTTCTTCTTCACGGACAGGACGAACGACTTGACGATACTCTCCTGTCTTTTCTCGATCGCATAGAGGGGATGCTTTACTCGCGACTTTCGATTGAAGAAATGGAGCGAATTGGTGAGCTGTACGAGCGGGGCATCGATGTTTTCTCTCGCGGCGACGATCCGACTCGCTATTGAACCTACGAGGGAGCTTTAGATGAAACGTTTTACGGCAGTAGCGCTCTATGGCGCGATCCTACTCTCCAGTGTGTTCGCGCAGTACGATCCGCCGGCCGGCGCGGAAGATGTCCAGCAATTCTACTCGCCGCTGTTTCTCGCAAAGGGCGCGAGCGTGACTTCGGCAGAGACTCCGGAGGCCGATACAGTTAATCCCGCGATCTCCGGCGCAAATCAGCGACCGGTGCTCGATTTGAGCTACATAGGGCTCACCGGTTTGGATGCCGCTGGTGTGAACGGCTGGCTGGGTCACGCGGTTAACGTAGGCATGAGCTTTCCGACTCCCGGAGGAGTCATCACCGGATCGGCGCACTTCCTCTCCTCCTATCTGCCGACCATGACACTGGGAACAAATGTCGGGCTCAGACTTTCTTTTGCGAAGGATCTATATCCGAATCTCCTCGTCGGAGTGGGGCTGAATCTTGACGCCGGCGGCTACAACACGACCGACTTCGGGGCGAGCGTGGACCTCGGCGTACTGGGTCTTGCGGGCCGTGTAGGTGCCCTCAAGAATTTTCGCTGGGGTATTGTGATGCGCAATATGGGCAAGTGGTACACGCCGGTCCCCGGCAGATCACCGATGCCCGCGCCATTTACGCCCGCCGTTGGTGTTGGATTCGATCTGATTGACAACCCTTCAGTAACCGCAGGGGTCACGACCGATCTTAGTTTTCCTTCATTTCAGAACGTGCGGCTCAACCTGGGCGGCACTCTTTCGCTGTGGGGCACCGTAGATTTGAATGCGGGCTGGCAGCTCGATATGCGGAGCCTGCTTGACCGCTCTCTTCCACAGCGAAGTCTGCTTCCCTCATTTGGCGTTTCCGTCACCATCAAGACAGACCTCAAGCAGAAGAGTGGTTTCATAGCCGAGCAGGGTTGGAACCAGAGTGAGGTACGCACCCGGATGAGTGCTGCGCCTCTTTACGGCAATGTCTGGGGTTTCGGCCTCGGAGTGAATGCTCCGCTTGGCATTGTGGACCATACACCACCGGTGATATCCGTCGATTACCCGGAAACTCGCTACATTTCGCCTAACAACAACGGTATTCAGGACGCGCTCGAGTTCCCGGTTTCGATCAAAGACAGCCGGTACGTCATGGGTTATCTGCTGCGGATCGAGGACGAAAGCGGAAAGGTCGTCCGCATCATCGCCAACAAAGAGAACCGCCCTGAAAACAAAGGGTTCCAGAACGTGATCGATCGTCTGACAGCCGTGAAAAGTGGAGTTCCCATTCCTGCAACGCTGCGATGGGATGGGACCGCCGACTCAGGGAAGGTGGTTCCCGACGGGACCTACCGCTTCTCAGTAGAAGCCTGGGATGACAACGGAAACCGTGCAATCAGCAAACCGTATCTTGTCGTTGTCGACGATACACCGCCTGTCGCATCAGTTTCGGTCCGAGCTCCCGACGATCTGATCTTCTCGCCGAACGGAGACGGGAACAAGGACACTCTGGCGATCGAACAGACTGGAAGCGTCGAGAAGCTTTGGACGGGCGAAATCGTGAATGCGGAAGGCAAGACCGTTCTCACCCGAACGTGGACGGCCGCGGCTCCCGCCGGTTTCGTGTGGAACGGCCGGGACGATTCGGGCAAGAGTGTGCCGGATGGCGTATATAGTTACCGGATTGCCGCCGTGGATGAAGCCGGAAACCGCGGGGCTGCATCATTAGACAATATCATCGTCGACACTGCACCAACGCCCGTGGAGCTTTCAATAGATCGTTCCTACTTCTCCCCGAACGGAGACGGCGTCAACGACACAGTAACGCTGACACCGATTATTCCCTCCCCGAAAGAGGTACTGCACTGGTCTCTATCGATTGCGCAGGTAGACGGGTCGCAACGGTCGGTTCGAACCTACTCCGGGGAGAAGGAGCCGCCGACCGCGATTGTTTTTGACGGACACGGCACGAATGCTGAAATGCTCCCGGAGGCGGCGTATCGGGCGACACTGACCGTATTCTACCGCAACGGAAACGAGCCGACCGCGGCATCGCCGATGTTTACCCTCGACCTGACACCGCCGAACGCGTCGGTCAAGGCGAGCGATGCAGTCTTCTCGCCCAACGGCGACGGCAGCAAGGACACAATCACCTTCTTTCAGGAGACTTCAAAGGAGGAGATCTGGCACGGAACGATTTCCAATGCCGCAGGAAGGGAGATAAGGAGTTTCACCTGGCACGGAGCGGCCGATCTGCAGGTGACCTGGGATGGACGAGCCGACAACGGACTCCTCGTGCCGGACGGCCCCTATGAATATGAACTTACGTCAGTCGATCGGGCCGGGAACAAAGGGATGTCAAACAAAGTGGAGTTCCGCGTCGATACCGAGGCGACTCCTGTTATCATTTCAGCGGAATACGATCAGTTCTCACCCAACGGTGACGGGGTAAAGGACACCATCACCATTACCCCGACTCTGAGGCGAAACGACGCGATTACCCGTTACACTCTCAGCATCGAACCTTCGGGGGACTCGGCGAAGGCTGGAAGCGCCGTGCGAAGTATCTCAGGCAAAGACCGCATCGACGGACCGTTTGTCTGGGACGGGCGAGACGATCAGGGACAACGAGTGGCAGACGGTGCGTACCGCGGAGTGCTCACGGTTTTGTACGCGAACGGGAATCGCGAGACCGCGCGTACCGCTCCGTTTACCGTGGATACCGTCTACCCGGATGCGACAATCGCCACCGACTATACGCTTTTTTCACCGGACGGCGACGGAAACAGGGACACGATCCGTATCCGGCAGACATCAAGCGACGAAACACTGTGGGAAGGCCGGATCGTTTCCAGCTCGGGAAAGGATGTCAGGACCTATTTCTGGAAAGGACGACTTAGCGATCTCACCTGGGACGGAACCGATGACGCAGGGAACCGCGTGCCGGACGGAAGCTATAGCTACATGGTCTCGGCTCAGGATCAGGCCGGGAACCGCACCCAGAAGTCGATTCCCGGCATCGTCGTCGACACGCGTCCCGCGGCGGTTTTCGTTACCGTGGATAAAGCCGGATTCTCACCCAACGGCGACGGATTCCGCGACAGCGAGACGTTCACCATGTACACGAATCTTCTCGACGGCGTGCAGAGCTGGCGGCTTTCCATCTTCCAGGTTGACGCAAAGGGCGCCTTAGGGAAGGTCGTACGGGAGTACTCCGGCGACACGCTGAAAGCGAGTTTCACGGTGACGTGGGACGGATTATCCGGGACATCAGACGGAAGCGTGGCGGCTGTCGCCCCTGACGGGCAATACCGGGCGCGTTTTGAGATTACCTACAGGAAGGGCAATCATCCGTCCGCCGAGACCCCCGACTTTTCGCTCGACACAACTGCTCCGGTCGTCAATCTGCAGCTGTCGCCGCTCCCGTTCTCACCCGACAACGATGGGGTAAACGATGAGCTGCACATCGGTATCGGTGTGAAAGACGCGAGTGAGATCCGCGATTGGCGCCTCGAGATACTCGATCGCAACCGTGCGTCCTTCACCGAATTCTCGGGAACAGGGATGCCCGCCAGAGAGCTGATCTGGGACGGCAGGTCACGAAACGGTGAACTGGTGATTTCTGCGGAAGACTATCCCTACGTCTTCACGATTACCGATGTTCTGGGCAACACCACAGTGCGGAAGGGCGTGATTCCGGTGGACATCTTGGTGATCCGGGATGGTGATCGCCTGAAGGTTCGGGTCAGCAGCATTACCTTTACCGCGGATAGTCCGGAACTGGTGATTGATCCGTCCACACTTCGAGGTCTCAAGAATGAGGAGATCCTCAAACGTCTTGTGGAGATCTTCAGTAAATACTCCGCGTACCGTATCAGGATCGAAGGGCACGCGGTGAATATCAGCGGCACTCCGAAAGAGCAGGAGCAGGAGCTTGTTCCGTTGAGTCTGGCGCGCGCTCAGTCGGTAAAGGACGCACTCGCCGCGCGCGGAATCAGCGCCGCGAGAATGACGGTTGCCGGGTTGGGTGACGTTGATCCTGTAGTACCCGACACCGATATCGAAAACCGCTGGAAGAACCGGCGCGTAGAGTTTATATTGATCAAATAATGGCTGCGGCGGATTTCAAGCAATGGACTGCCCTCGCAGATCATCCGGAAATAGTATTGCGTGGCCGGTGATCGGACCATGGAAGAGTCGAAAGCGTTCGTGCCTGACACAGTAACCAAGACGGTGCAATCACAGCCGCTGCCCGATGAGGCGGAGGGTGGCGGAGAGCGTCGTTCTCACAAGGGCCTCAAGGTCTTCCTCGTGCTGTCTCTGGCTGTTCTTCTGGCGGTCGGTGCCGCTGCTGCCTACGCATACTATTTAAACCTGCCGGTAAAGCCG
>DATKUF010000197.1:0-17567 GCA_035530755.1 Spirochaetia bacterium
CGAAGAGCGTCTCGGTGTTTGAAGGAGAAAGTGAAACGACGCGCGTCGGCGCCGGGCGCGGATGGGGTGGATCGTCTGCAAAGGCGATGCCTGAAGTGGCTCCGGCAGCGAGAACAAACGTGAATATCGCCGAAAGTGGCCGTCGCATTCGCTTGAGTCCGTCGGTCGTTCGCTGACTCCGCATTGACACCCCGTTTCACCTGAATTGGGCCGCGGCGCCGGACGTAGGGATTGCTGTCGGATGGCACAGTTTGGCAGGCTGTGTCTCCGCAACCTGTCCGCGCAGGGTCCTGGAGGCTCGCTTCGGCTGGTATCCTGGCTCTCCGGGATGAGCGGGTAGCGCCCTCCGGATCACAGTTGCGGGACAGCGCCGGACTTTCGACAATTGCGTGCCGATTCACCGGACTTCCCCATTTAAGCCCTGCCTTTCGGACAGGGTCACCAAAGCGCAAAATTACACGGCAAGTATACCATTTCAGAAAGACGGGAACAAGAACTTCGAACATATCGCCGGACGTCATTGTAGTTCGACGCTGAAGGTATTAGGATTGTCCGCGGGAGGTGATATGTCCGATCAGAGTGCCGGTGCGGGTGGAGCTGCCGACGTTGCAACGACGGGGCGAAAAGTCTTCTTTCTGTATCCGCATAGCGTGATGCAGGAACAGCTGATTCAGATCATATTTCACGCGGAATATGAGGCCTACTTAATTCGCGACCACGTGAAAGTGGTGCGTCTTCTCGCCGACTTTCCCGACTCTATCCTGTTCGTCAACATCGACGAGCGGATCCGGGAACTCGACTGGAAGATCTTCGTCGAACAGCTCATGAGCTCTCCGGCGACGGCCTCTGTCCGGGTTGGAATCCTTTCGTATGAGGAGGACCCGGCGCTCGTCCGGCACTACCTGATGAAGCTCATGGCCCCGTGCGGCTTCATCAAACTCAAGATTGGTCTCGCCGAAAGCGCCCGCATACTGCTTTCCGTGCTCGAAGTCAACGAGGCCCGGGGAAAACGGCGCCATGTCCGTGCTGTCCTGTCCGACGAGTCTCGAATCACATTCAACATCAAGGTAGGGCACCTGCTCGTCTCCGGACTCATCCGCGACATAAGTCTCGCCGGCATGGCATGCCAGTTCGATGAGGCACAGGACGTCGCGCAGGGTACGCGTCTGTCCGACATTCAGCTGAATCTACGGGGCGCAATTGTACGAATATCCGGGACCGTGGCCGGCAGTCGCGAAACCCCCGATGGACCGACTTACGTGATTCTTTTCGAAGTTCCCGAAATCGGCGAAGCGCGCCGGCGGGTACACACATTCATCTACAACACGCTACAGGCGCAAATGGACCGACGGCTCGCGGCCATCACCTGAGCGCAAGTATCCCGGGATTGGAAACCAGGTACCGTACCGTGCGGCGTATTCCCTCTTCGATCGATGTTTCCGGCTTCCAGCCCAACGACTTCAATCGCTGGGTGTCGAGTTGTACGAACGGGCTGTCGCCGAGCCATCCGCGTCTGCCGCCGCCGAACTCATAGGTCACCCCCGGAAGTCCGAGCTCTTCGCAGACGATGTCGGCAACGTTCGTTACCGTCAGCCAGGAATCGTGCCCGAGGTTGAAGGTGTTTTTCCGGGATTCTGACTTTGCCAACGCCGTGAAAATCCCGCGGACTCCGTCCTTCACGTAGAGGTAGGATTTCTTCTGGTTCCCGTCTCCGAGAATTCGGAGCACTTTCGGATCCGCCCGCAACTTCTTGAGAAAATCGTAGATTACACCGTGAGAATAGTGCTCACCGATCCACGACACGAAACGAAAAGTGAACGTGCGAATATCGTAGTATTCCGCGTAGGCCTGTATGTAGGCCTCTCCACACGCCTTGCTCGCACCATAGACCGAAGTCTGCACCAGTTCCGTGTTTTCCGGGGTCGGATAGACCGCAGGTTCGCCGTACACGGTAGCGGAACTCGCGAAAACCAGTGTCCGTGCACCGCAGTGCTTGGCTGCTTCCAGGACCGAATGCGTGCCAAGGACGTTCTCACGCAAATCGATGAGCGTATTCTCCACACCGCCACGAACATCGGCATTCGCAGCCATGTGGAATACTGTGTCACAACCCTCCATCGCGCGCGTGAGCCGCGCGGTCTCGAGGATATCGCCTTTGATCAGAGAAATCGCATTTCCGTAGGGATCGAGGTAGGTAGCGAAACCGGTGGACAGATTGTCGTATATAACCACGTGTGCACCGTCGACAACCAGACGCTCGACGATGTGACTCCCGATAAACCCCGCTCCGCCAGTGACAAGCGCACGAGAAATAGTCACCCCTTCCTCCTGTCTGCCAACTCTTCGACAAGGTAGTCCACGATATCTTCAGCGCCGCTTTTGCCGGTGACATATGCAAACGGCGTGAGAGCTCTCTGGTAAGATGCCGGATTCACGGCGAATGTTTCAATCTGTGCGGTGAGATCCGCGGGTCGCGGCGTATGGATGCCAAATCCGTGCTTCACCATGTAGTCACGGTTTTCCGCCTCGTTGGGAGCGCCAACCTGGTTTATTAACAGTGGACGGCGAGCTTTGATCGATTCTACCGCAAAGCTTGTTCCGCACTTTCCCGCAAAAACGTCGGCGGCGGCGAACGCAGTACGCAGGTCCGGCAGGTACCCGACCGGGATGATCCTTGGCTTTCCCTCCGTTGCCTGATACCGGTTTGTGAGCACCTGTAGGAGGGTTCTGTTTTTTCCGGTGAGCACCAGAACCTGCGCCTGGGACCCGTTTTCAAAATAGTGATCGAGATAGGAAACGGTGTTGCCGATTCCCTCTCCGCCGAGGCTGAAGAGGACGGTAAAAAGATCCTCCAGAAGTCCAAGGCGCCTGCGCGATTCACCTCGTTCGGGGAGCTCCGCTGCAAGATCCGGCTGGACGATCAGGTCGACGACGCGAATGGTGTCGGCGACAACGCCCACACCGATGAGCGCGTCGCGGGCCTCCGCGGTCAGGCAGAAGTAGCGGTCCGCGGGGAATACAACCTGCCGGTAGGCGCTGGCAAGCTCGGTATACAGGTAGGCGATCGGAAAGGTGAAACCGAACTCCAGGCGTCCGGCGTGGAAAAGGTGGCCGCACCCCCAGTGCGTTGGAACTACCACATCAGGCATAAACGAATCCAGGTAGTTGCGCAATCCCGGAAGCGCTTCTTTGATCGCACGACGATTGAAAAGACCGAACGCCCAGGTCAATCGCGCACTGGCCGCGAAAAGTAGTGATTTGATGAATCCTGGCTGGGCCAGTACCCACTTCCAGCCGCCCACATACAGATGCGCGAGCTTTTTGGCCGGTATTTCGGCGCCCGCGTCCATCAGGCGAACCTCCCAATCCGGCTGTCGACGGCGAACTTCCGCCTCGATCGCACGCGCGAAGGAAATATGCCCGAAACCGGCGTTGAAGTAGGGTATGAGGATTCGTTTCACTTCGGCTGTGCCGCCTTTTCTTTCGCGCCGGCAACCAGGAGGTTCACCAGATTGTGATTGAGGATGAGATGAAGATCCTCGGCAATCTGCATGTTATCGATATTCAGGCTGACGTTGTGCATCGAAATTTTCTGGAGCCGTCCCGTGGGATAGCCTGTGATTCCGATTGTGATCCCACCATGCGCGTTCGCGTATTCAACGGCGCGAAGTATGTTTGGTGAGTTGCCGCTCCCCGAAATGCCTATTACCAAGTCCCCCGGTTTCAACGCGTTCTTCAGTTGTTCGATGAAGATATCATCATATGAAACATCGTTCGCGTAGGCGAGGAGGGTCGAGCTGTTGTCCGAAAGTGCAAAAGCGTTGTATCGACGCGCGAAGCCGTAGCTCGCCCCTTTGCCAAGGTCGCAGGCCATATGACTTGCCATTGCGGCCGACCCGCCGTTTCCGCAGATGTAGATCGCGGAGTGGCGGTCGCCTGCGTCGCGGATGACGCCCGCAATCGAAATCAGCTCTTCGCGCGAAACGCCGTCGAGAGCGTTCTTGAGCAGTGCGAAATAGTCGTCGATAATTTTTCTTTCCATCTTTTGATCCTCATTTCAATGACTGTAAACTACCGTCGAACCCGAATGGTCGAAACGGAACTTGAACTCCCGCAGCTCCGATAATGCAGCACGGACCCGATCCTGCCGTTCCAGATCGACGTAGAAAAGGAAGAAACCGCCGCCGCCCGCCCCAAGAAGTTTGCCGCCCGCAGCGCCGGCATCCCGCGCCACATCGTAGTAGTGATCGATGCTCGGGTTGCTGATTCCCGAAGCAAGCTCCCGCTTGTACTGCCACGACTCATGAAGAATCTCACCCATCGCGTCCAGGTTGTGCTGTTCCAACTCACGTCGCAGCTGGGTCGCGAGGTTCACCATCTTTTCCAGCCCCTTGCGTTTTTCGCTGCTGGTTTCGAGATTGGATTTCTGCTCTGAAAGTATCCCGCCCGCTGACCTGACGACTCCGGTGTAGAACATGAGCAGATTGCGCTGCAGCCGTTCAATGTGATCGCCGTCGAGTGCGACCGGCTCTACCGATACCGATTCATCCGGCCGAAAAGTGACGAAATTGAGTCCGCCGTACGCTGCCGCGTATTGGTCCTGCTTTCCTATCGGCTCGCCCAGGCGTTCGATTTCTATCTGGGATGCTGTTTCTGCCAGAAATTCCTTGCTGGCGAATTTGCCGGTGTAGGCGCACAGGGCATGAACGAGACCGACGGTGAACGAACTCGATGAACCAAGCCCCGTCCCTGCGGGAATATCTGCGACGCTGGAAATATCCACGCCGCCGACGTCAAACATGGACAGTACTTCCCGCAGAATTGGGTGCTTTATTTCGGAGTTGGACCTTACGAGTTCGCTTTTCGAGTACTTCAGGAGCGTTTGATCGGAAAAAAAGTAGGGGTGTATGGAAATGTACATGTACTGATTAATCGACGTGGAGAGGACCATTCCCGGTTGGTGCCGATAGTATGATCGCAGATCACTTCCGCCTCCGGCAAAGCTTATGCGGAATGGAGTTCTGCAGACGATCATAGTGCCCCTCCCAGAATGGCATCCACCGCTACCGGCACTGAGGCAAAGCGGCGGTCATAGTCGGCTCCTGACTCAGGCTCGGCCTCTGCAGGAGCGATAAGCAGGGAGGAACACAGTCCCGCATTTCTTCCCGCGCGAGTGTCCCGCACGTTGTCCCCTATGATATATGACTGCGCGAGATCGACGTTGAACGCCTGCGCCGCTCGGAGGATCATTCCCGGGGCGGGCTTTCTACATTCACAAACCACCTTAAGTTCCGCTATTTCTCCGTCCCAACCGGTCTCCGGATGGTGCGGGCAGTAGTAGAGTCCGTCGACGTAGACACCCTGCTCACCGAGGAGCGTATCCATTTTCGCGTGAATCTGCTCGAGATCGGAAATCGTCATCATTCCTTTTGCGATGAATGGCTGATTCGTCACAATGATTGCAAGGAAATCGCTCGAGTTGATGCGGCGCAGCGCAGGCACGATGTCGGAGGTGAGCTCAAACGATTCCGGACGGAGAACTCCTCCCGCCTCGGTGTTGATGATCCCGTCACGGTCGAGAAATATACATTTCTGTGAAAACTCGAGGTTTCTCCGCTGCGGCTTTTTCGCCGCGAAAGCCTGTTCGACCTCGGCAAGCCGCTCGGGTGTTCCCATATCCTTCAAGTATTCAGGCGTAGAGTAGGCCCGTAGGGTTTTCCCCGCCGCCGCGACGGCCGGAAACAGATCCTTCCCCAGATCGCTCGGCCGGTCTCTCGGAATGAAATGCAGAATCTCGGGATTCAACATGTAGAGCGCCGCGTTCACCAGATTTCGGTAGAACCGGTTTTTGTCGCGGGGCTTCGGATGAAAGGCGCGGACGGTCCACGTCTCGTCGACCTCGACCAGGTCGGAGTCATACGGATGGCTGTTGGGGTGAACAACCAGGGACCCTATCGCCGGAGAAGACCGATGAACCTCCTCGAACGCACGAAGATTCATGTCGACGAAAACATCTCCGTACAGCACCAGAAAGTCGTCGTCGAGTTTTCCCATCAGCTGCAGCAGCGCGCCGCCCGTACCCAACGGCTTTTCCTCGACTAGATATTCGATGCGCACGTCGTAATTCGAACCATCGCCGAGATAGTCAATCATGACTTCCGCCAGATACCCTGCGAGTATGATGATGTCGCGATACCCATATCGCCGGGCGAGGCGGATCTGATGCTCAATGATCGGGACGCCGCCTACCCGAGCCATTGGCTTGGGTATGTCCGCACGCCCGAGGCGAGTTCCCTTGCCTCCCGCGATAATCACACACTTCATTCGTCGTCCTGAGTCTGAGGATTTGCCCGGCACCTGGATAATAGCACAAGGACATTCCTGTGGGAATATTTGTCCGGAACCGGTTAACTCCGGCCGATCCTCCGATAGACTTCAACAAGCGATCGAACCACACGGGCCGTCATTCCCCAGATCTGTTGCCCCTGCCACGAGTAAACGAGAAGTTCATGGGATCGACCGGTCCAGCTGCGATGGTACTGCGCGGGGAGCCCGAGATCTTTTGCCGGAAACGTGACCACTTCATTCCCGTTTTCGTCTACCCGGTAGGAATGCATTTCAGTGCGAACCGAGTACCGCGATGGATCAGTCCGGACAAAGTAGCTGAACGGAACTGCGAACACAAAATCCACTTCAGACGGCGCCGGCCGGAGCGACTCGAGTGATCGAATACGAAGAACGCCGGGGTAGACGTCGACTGCCGTCGCCGAACCTGCAACGAGCGTCCCGATCCTGCGATAGACGGTCACGCTCGCAGGCGGAACGCCGAGTTCTTCCACGGTTTCCCGTCTTGCCGTGTCGCGAGTGGTGGAATCCGAAACCGGGTCGAATCGGCCCCCGGGAAAACCTATCTCGCCGGGTTGACGAATGTGCCGGGCTCGTTTCTCGAAGACGAGGTGGTACTCTCCGTGCAGGCGAATGAATGGTGCAAGCACTCCGCTCGCCGACTCATCCTCTCCCAGGAGAGCCCCGGGACTACCCGGATAGGCCGAGATGAGATTCCGCAAATCAAACAGGCTCTTCATAGCGGCTTCCCGCGCACCGGGTTAGCGGTGCGGCCAAGGAAGATATTGGCAAGGAGAGCACTCAACCATGCGAGACCGGTGCAGACGTACATGATGATACGGAATGTCTCGACAAGACTGATTCGTAGAACCCTGTCGATTCTGGAAGCAGTGTCCCCGGTTATGCCGGTGGGGACCCGGGCGTTACCAAGATTCGACAGTTCGGCTTTAAGGCTGTCTGCCTGCGTGGGTGAAATGTCGAAATTGGCAACACCGTGCTGGACGAGATGTGAGAACTGAACAAGGGCGAGTGGTCCCAGAACGGCGATCGCGAGCACGCCGGCGATACGTGAAACTGCATTGTTCACCCCGGAAGCCGTACCGCTTCGCTGTTCGCCCGCCGAGTTCATTACGGTAGTCGTAAGGGGCGTGACCGTCATCCCCATCCCTGCACCAAAGACGACGATCGCGGGAAAATAGGTCGACCAATATGCGGACGCACCGCGGGTCAAACCGGAAAACGTGGAAAGCAGGTAACCTGCGCCGACGAGAACCGGACCAACGGTGAGCAGGACTCGGGGTCCTATCCTGTCTGAGATCTTTCCTGCGAGGCGCGACATCCCGGCAAGCATCACGACAAACGGCAGCATTGTCATACCGGCAACAGATTCCCGGTAACCTTGCGCCTGGACCATTGTCAGCGGGAGAAAGAAAGAGAACGCGGTCAGAGAGCCATAGAGAAAAAGGGTGAGGAGATTCGCACCGGAAAACGGGAGAGAGCGGAATATCGAAAGAGGCACCATCGGAGAAGCGCTGCGCCTTTCAATGACAACGAACCCTGCAAACGAGAGCACCCCGGTGATGAGAGCGCCATACACAAGCGGGCTCGCAAAGCGCTGATCCGGGGCGGCGATGAGAGCGTAACTCAACCCAGCCAGGGCAACGGCTATCGTCGCCGCTCCGGGGATGTCGATCCCACGGCCGGCTTCCGAAGAACGGCTCTCGGGAACTTTCAGTACGAGCATCAGGAAGGCGACAACCCCGAGCGGCAGGTTGATCAGGAACACCAACCGCCAGAGGCCGGCCCCCGCAAAGAATCCGCCGAGGACGGGGCCGCCGGCGGTCGTGATCGTCGTGACGGCCGACCAGGTGCCGATCGCGGCGCCTCGCTTTTCGCGGGGAAAATGGGCGGAAATTATTGAAAGACTCCCTGGTATCATCAACGCGCCACCGAGCCCCTGTGCGATACGCGCGGAAATGAGAAACACCGCCGATGGAGAGAAAGCACAGGCAGCGGATGCGACGGTAAATATGCAGATGCCGATCAGATAAGTGAGTCTGCGGCCGATTCGGTCACCGAGCGTTCCGCCGACGATGATGAGCGACGCGAGCATCAATGTGTAGCCGTTAATGGTCCATAGCAGCTGTGCGCCCGACGCATGCAGGTCGGCCTGGATAGCCGGAAGCGTGATGTTTACCGCGCTCTGGTCAATGAACGCCATCGCCGAAGGAAGGATCGTTCCTGCGAGGACCCAGGCATCTGCTCTGGTTGTACCGTTTCCCGTCATCCTCCCGTCCTTGTTTAGTGCATTTCTTCTTTACAAATCTACTTCAAAATGCGCGAAAAAGTTCACTCTTCCCGTTCCGTTAACCCGGAAGGAACCGCATTATAGACCAACCAGCGTATCGTCGGTGCGAAACCCCCTTCCCATCTTCTAACTACCCGGCAGAGAACGGCTCTATCAGTCGAATCGACCGGTGAGCAGGGAAGCACAATGACCTCTCAGAAATGGACAAGAGTTGCGCAATTTGACGATCTTCCGGACATCGCGGCTCGAAGTCCGCGTGCGTACCGCGGAACTAAGATAGACGTGGGGAAGGACGAAGTCCTCCTTGTGAGAGACGGGAATCGCGTATTCGCCTGCTCGAACAGCTGCCCTCACTACGGAGGATCGCTCCACAAGGGGAGCGTTCGCGGACACGTGGTCACCTGCCCACTGCATAACGCTTCATTCGACCTGGAAGACGGAACCCTGCTTACCCCGCCGGCCCTCGACGATCTCCCGGTTTTCGATGTCAAGGTCGAGGACGGATATGTGATGATCGGGTCAAAACGATCTCCGGCCATCCAAATGCCCTCCGGCGCCGATTCCCGAACGGTCATTATCGTTGGCGGCGGCGCCGGCGGAAACGCTGCTGCGGAGGCGCTTCGCAGGCACGGTTTTGCGGGAAAAATAACTATCATCACGCAGGAATCCGATCGTCCCTACGATCGCCCCATGCTCTCGAAAGGTTTCCTGTCCGGCAGCGCGGAAGAGGGATGGCTGCCGCTTCGCCCGGAGAGGTTCTACGGGGATCTGCATATCCAGTTCAAACGTGGTACGGCTGTCCGGACCATAAATCCGGCCCTCCGATCGGTCACACTTGGTGACGGGACCGAGCTGAAGGCCGACGCGCTCGTGTTCGCAACAGGCTCCGTGCCGAGACGGCCGCAATTTCCTGGTGCGAATCTCGATGGCATATTCACGCTTCGAAGTGCCTCGGACGCCAGACTCATCAAAGCCCGAGTTACAAAGAAGAAGAGCGTCGTGCTGCTTGGCGCCGGGTTCATTGGAATGGAGCTCGCGTCTGATCTCACCGATGCCGGAATGCAGGTGCACGTTGTGGCACCCGAAGCCGAGCCGATGCTCTTGCAGTTCGGCGAACGTATCGGAAGCCGGGTACGCGAAATGCACACCGAACGAGGCGTCCAGTTTCACCTCGGGGTCACCGCTTCTCGCGCCGCAGGTGACAGGAAAGTGGAGAAAATATTCCTCTCAGACGGCACCGAGATTGACACTACTCTGGTGGTCACTGCATTCGGTGTAACGCCGGCCATTGCATTTTTGGAGAACACGGGACTGCTTACGCAGGGGAGCGTGCGCGTCAACTCCATGTGTGAGACTTCAGCCCCGGGTGTTTATGCGGTAGGGGACATCGCCGCCGTCCCCTATCCCGGCGACTGTGGAACGCACCGGATCGAGCACTGGGTGGTTGCCGAAACACAGGCACGCCATGCAGCACGAGCGATACTCGGGGATCGCGCCGCTTTCAGGGACCTCCCATTCTTCTGGACACGGCAATGTGAAAAGTCAATCAAGTACATTGGGTTTCCAACCCGGTTCGAGCAGATCGCATTCCGGGGAGATCCCGAAAACGGCTCATTTCTCGCGGGTTTTTACCACGGTGAACGTTTGGTCGGCGCGGCAAGCCTTGGAATGTCCGACGACCTGCTTGAACTCGAGCCGGTTATACGCGGGGAAGCAGAGCTTTCTTCCGAAGAATTTGCCCGTTCGTGACGGTCGCGGCAATTCTGTTCGTTTGCGCAATTCGCCATTGCACCGGTCGGAGCCGCCAGGCCGAAATTGACCTGCCGACTATCATCTTCTCTTGACCCTCACGGCGAAATCCTCATACTGTCAGTGAGGCTCATCACCCGCACATGGCATACAAGGATTTACCTGAGTTCATCTCGGCGCTCGAACAGCGGCACGAGCTGAAACGAATTTCATGCGAAGTAGAACGCAATCTCGAAATAACCGAGATTACCGATCGTGTCGTGAAGGCGTCCGGTCCAGCGCTTCTATTTGAGCGGGTTGCCGGTTCTCCATACCCGCTGCTCATTAACTCCTTTGGCTCTCCAGCGCGAGTGGCCCTTGCGCTTGGCGTCACCTCTGTCGACGAGATCGCCGCACGAATTGCTGAGCTCATCGACCTCGGTGGTTACGCGGGGATGATGGACCGGTTGCGGGCGTTGCCCAAGCTTGCAGAGCTTGCCAGATTCTTTCCCCATGAAGTGAAGCGAGCCGCCTGTCAGCAGGTGGTGGAAAGGGAACCGGACTTAAGTCTTCTACCCGTGCTTCGCTGCTGGCCCGGTGACGGCGGCCCCTTTTTTACTCTTCCCCTTGTCATTACTCGAGACCCCGATACCGGGGTGCAGAACATGGGTATGTACCGCCTTCAGGTTTTCGACAACCGTACCACCGGCATGCACTGGCACCTGCACAAGGACGGGAGGGAGATATGGGAGAAGTACCGGGCACGCGGCGGGCGGATGCCGGTTGCTGTGGCAGTGGGCTGCGACCCCGCCACCGTCTATTCGGCAACTGCGCCCCTGCCGAAGTCCATCGACGAACTCCTTTTCTCGGGATTTCTCCGCCGGGCCCCGGTTGAGACGGTTCGGTGCGTTTCGAGTGAGCTACGTGTTCCCGCGAATGCGGAGTTCATCCTGGAAGGTTATGTCGACACGAACGAGCAGCTCCGGCGCGAAGGACCATTCGGAGACCACACCGGGTACTACTCGCTGGTCGATTTGTACCCGGTGTTTCACGTGGAGACAATTACGCGAAAACACAATCCGATTTTCCACGCGACTGTGGTGGGAAAACCTCCGATGGAAGACTGCTATCTGGGAAAAGCAACGGAGCGAATATTTCTGCCGCTGATCAAAATGCAGCTCCCCGAAATCGTCGATCTCAACTTCCCGCTCGAAGGGGTCTTCCACAACTGCGTTATTGTTTCGATCCACAAACGCTACCCGGGTCATGCGCGCAAAGTGATGCACGCGATCTGGGGCATGGGGCAGATGATGTACACCAAGATGGTCGTGGTGGTGGATCAAAACGTCGACCCCCAGGATCTTTCCACCGTGGCGTGGAAGGTGTTCAACAATATCGATCCGGCACGGGATCTCGAAATCGTCACAGGCCCGCTCGACGCTCTGGATCACGCCTCGCCCCTGCCGCATTTTGGCCACAAGCTGGGGGTGGACGCAACGAAGAAGCTGCCTGCCGAAGGACACGCCCGGGAGTGGCCGGACGATATCGTGATGAACAGGGAGATACGTGAACGTGTTGACGCACGCTGGAACGAGTACGGCTTTTGATAGAATTCGCGCGTACGGGGAGATGGTCATGTTTTCTCACAGCCTGTTCTCGCTCCCTTTCGCCCTGATCGGCCTCCTCGTCGCGGCGAACGGTAGGCCGCACCCCGCCACCGCAGTCTGGGTGGTCGTTGGATTCATGGGCGGACGGAACAGCGCAAATGCGTTGAACCGAATCGTGGACAAAGCAATAGACGGCCGAAATCCGCGGACGGCATCACGTCATCTGCCGGCCGAGACTATCAGTACGGGCGAGGCGTGGGTCGTTACCGGGTTTTTTCTCGGGTTGATGATTCTCGCTGCGTTCATGCTCAACCGAACGTGTGTCTACCTGCTGCCGGTCGGTGGGCTTCTCATCGGAAGCTATTCGTTCATGAAACGATTCTCCTCGACGAGTCACCTCGTGCTCGGCGCTGCGTGTGCGGCGGCACCGATCGGCGGTTGGGTTGCGGTGACCGGAAGGGTAGATCCGGCGGTGCTGCTCCTTGGCACGGCAAATGCGCTCTGGGTGGCGGGATTCGACGTGATCTACGCGACGCAGGATGTCGAGTTCGACCGCCGTGAAGGGCTATACTCGATTCCGGCGGTCTACGGCGTTGCACGAGGACTGACTGTCGCGCGTTTCATCCACGGGATAGTCCCGGTCTTGCTTATCGGCTTTGGGGTACTGATTCACGGAGGAGCACTCTACTATGCAGGCGTGATAGCTGCGGCGGCACTTCTTGCTTATCAGAACGGTATGGTGAGCGCCGCCAACCTGCGAAGAGTCACCATCGCCTCATATTCGGTAAATCAGGTACTGTCGGTGGTTTTTTTCCTGTTCGTGGTTCTTGATCTATATCTGCGGGTCCGGGGTTGAGATCCGGGAGGAGTGTAACTTGAAAAGAATTGTGCTCGCTGTCACCGGCGCTTCGGGGAGTGCGTATGGTCTCCGGACCCTCGAATGTCTGCTCGCCGCGAACCGGGAGGTTCATTTCGTGGTCTCTCCGATGGGCGAGCGAGTCGTGCTGCACGAAACCGGCAGTACGCTCGACCAGCACCTGACCGGCATTCTTGCGGCAACGCAGGAACGGGGCGCTTTTGTCCGACATCGTTACGACGATCTTTTCGCGTCGATCGCGTCGGGTTCCTTTCTTACCGACGGAATGGTGGTCGTGCCCTGTTCGATGGCGACTGTCGCAGAAATTGCCGGTGGTATCAGCCGCAATCTCATAGTTCGCGCGGCTGATGTTGCCCTGAAGGAGCGCAGACGGCTCATCGTTGTGCCCCGGGAAACGCCTCTCAGTTCGATCCATCTCGCGAACATGCTCACCATTACGCAGGCAGGAGGTGTCGTGCTGCCCGCCGCCCCAGGTTTCTACCACCAACCCACTCAGGTGAGAGAACTCGTCGATTTTATCGTGTCGCGTATTCTCAACCTACTCGGCATCGAGCACAGCCTTCTCCGCGAATGGTCTGACGATTCAATTGAACCCGAGGAGCCGTGAGTGAAAAGGCCATCCCTTCCGACACTGATTCTGGCGCTCGCCGCGATCTGCGGATCCACTTCGCAGTTGTTCGCCTCCGGTGCCCGGGAATCCGGGGCACCGCCGCCACCAGCCGGCTCTTCGGCCGGCCCGTCGGCTGACGGCCGCTCCTCCTTGCGTGCAGTTGACAAGCTGCGAATCGGTGTACTCAGCGACGTTGATTCGATTCCCCTTTTCATTGCCCGCGATCACGGATTCTTCGCACGGGACAACGCCGATGTGGAGCTGATCGAGTTCAAAAGCCCGGTCACTCGCGATGCGGCGCTGCAGGCGGGCGAGATAGACGGCGCGATTTCCGACGTTCTCGCCGCGGTCTTCGCTCGGCAGGCCGGATTCAAAGTGCGAATCACCTCGGCCACGAACGGTTCCTACAAACTTGTGGTAAATCCGCACTCGGCCGTGAACAATCTTGCCGGTCTCGAAGGAAAAAGCGTCGGTATATCGCAGAACACGATTATCGAATACTGCACCGATCGCATGTTCGAAGCGGCAAATCTGTCTGTGGCGCTGGTGCGAAAACTCCCGGTATCGCAGATGCCCGTTCGGCTGGAGATGCTGCAGCAGGGAAAACTGGATGCGGCCGTGTTGCCCGAACCGCTTGCAAGCGTCGCGGTCGCCGCCGGGGGCAGAACACTTGATTCTAGTGATCGGCTCGGAATCAATCCAGGCGTGATCATCTTCCGGGAACAGAGCATCTCCGCCAGGTCGGCCCAGATCAGAAACTTCTACGCTGCCTACAACGATGCAGTCTCCTACCTCGAAGCGACGCCCCCCGACAGGTACATCGATGCACTCGTTGTGAGCGCATCATTCCCGTCGCAGGCGAGACAGAGCCTGGTTCTGCCGAGGTATGAGCTCGCCGCGGTGCCGCGCGAAAAGGAGGTGACCGAGGTCACTGCCTGGCTCCACGCGAAAGGCCTCGCTTCCCGGGTCTACCCCTACGGTGAGCTTGTTGACGGGTCCGTTTTGCCCTGATTCGGTGCCGGTCCGTCCGCAGTAGTGGGAATCTCCGCGCCGCCGGCCTGTTCGGTCTCCCCGACATATCCAAAATGGCGTGGTGCCACGAGAACGACAAGAAGTCCTGCGACACCGGCGGCCACGAGGCCGAGAAACACGTGATGAACCGCAAGGTAGAGCCCCGTCCGAACGAAATTCATCACAGGTCCCGATTGTCCGTTCTTCAGAAGGTCAGCAGCGTGGTCCGGGGAGGGGAGGCGCGAAATGAGCCCGGCGGGCGCATGGCGAAACCACCCGGCGAGTCCCGAATTGAACACGCTCCCGAAGATCGCCGTGCTCAAGGTGCCTCCGAGCATCTGTCCGAAGGTAACCGCCCCGGTCACCACTCCCCGCCTGCCCCAATCTACGATCGACTGCGCGCCCACGATCAACGGGGTTGTCACAAGGCCGAGGCCGGCGCCGATCCCGACCGTGCCCACCGCCAGGAGAAGCAAGGCTCCGGTCTCGGCGACGGCGGAAAGAACAATCGCGGCGGCGATAACGAGGACCGCGCCGATGAGCGCCGTGTCCCGGTAGCCGATCTTGAGGTAGAGCCGGCCGGAGTAGCTTGCCGCGATTGGCCAGGAGATCGACATCAATCCGAGGATTCCGCCGGCGATGATCGGTGACGCGCCATAGACACTCTGCGCGAACGTTGGGACGTAGGCGCTGACCCCGAAGGTGATGAGTCCGGTCATGAGGGTTGCAAGCACCGCTCCCGCAAGCGGACGTTCCCGGAAGACCCACAGGGGAAACACCGGATTGGCCGCTCTCCGCTCGCGGAAAACGAACAGGATCATCAAAAGCAGTCCGCTTGTGCCCGCGGCAACGGTCTTCGCCGATGCCCACGGCCACGCATTCCCCGCCTGCAGCAGCGTGAACACGATCGCTCCCATCCCGAGTACGAGCAGCAGGGCGCCGGCATAGTCGGTGCGCACGGGGCGCATGACCACTTTCTCATGAAAGTGCGCCCAGATCATCATCATCGCAGCAATTCCAATCGGAATATTGACAAAGAAGATCCATCGCCAGCTGACGAATTGAGTGAAAAGGCCACCGAACAGCGGTCCGAGCACGGCGGAAATTCCCCAGACACTCGAAATCAGTCCCTGGACCTTCGCACGCTCCTCTACCGTGTATATGTCACCTGCTATCGTTACCGTGAGCGGGCGAAGCGCGCCGGCGCCGATTCCCTGAAGCGCACGAAAAAGGATCAGTGACGTCATGTTCCACGCGAATCCGGCCGCGGCCGAACCGGCGAGGAATATCGAACTCCCGATGAGCAACAATCGCTTGCGGCCGTAGTGATCTGCGAGCTTTCCATACAACGGAATCGTCACCGCCATTGCGAGCAGATAGGCGGAAAAGACCCACGGAAACCGGGTGAAGCCGCCAAGGCTTGCTACAACGGTCGGCACTGCGGTGGCCACGATTGAGGCGTCCATCGCCGAGAGTCCGGTAGTCAACATCAAACCCGTCAGTACGAGGCCTCGTCGGCTCGTGGTTTCCGATGGTGTGGTATTCGTGGCAACTGCTCCTGCGTTCATTCCGGTGCTCGAGTGCGCCACGTCGCGGCGCGTTTCAGTATCGGTAAGATACCTCCCGGCCCCTCCGGCAGGCAAGCCGGCCCCGCTAACCAAATCCTAACTTGACATTCACGGGCCTGTGTGGGAACTTAATGCGGACATCGTCCAACGAGGATACCCGGCACGCATGAACATGTCACATTACGATCTCCGCTGCCTCGGTTGCGGTGCCGTGCACCCCGACAGTGAGCAGGGGTTCCTGCTTTCCTGTTCCGTCCCACATCCTGCGGCGCTTCTACGAAGCGAATATCAGAATCGGAAACTGGTTCTTCGGGATGCGGAGAACGGACTTTTCCGATTTGCCGATTGGCTCCCGGTCCGGCGGGTTTTCCCGCAAAGCCCTGGACCGGTGGTCTTTCACAGTAAAGGCGTCGGTCCGCGTCTGGGTCTCGAAAACCTGTACGTGATTTTCAACGGTTTCTGGCCTGAACACGGGGCACAAATTGAAACATGCAGTTTCAAAGAGCTCGAGGCTCTCGCCGTTTTAGCCCGGCGACCGGAGAGCGAAGATCGCTACCTGGTGGTGGCGTCGGCCGGGAACACCGGAAGGGCATTCCTTCAGGTGGCTTCGCGGCTCGGCGTCCGGTTGGTCGTCGTAGTGCCCGAGTTCGCGCTGCAATCCATGTGGATTACCGGCGAGAAGCACCCGGATGTTCGACTTGTCGTTCTTGCGGGGAATACCGACTACTTCGATGCAATCCGGCTCGCTGAAAAGATCGCTTCCCTTTCGGTATGCTATACCGAAGGTGGTGCCCGCAATGTCGCGCGCCGGGATGGTATGGGGACGACCATGCTGGAGACAGCCGTGGCGCTCGGGCGTCTTCCTGACCACTACGTGCAGGCAGTCGGAAGCGGAACCGGAGGGATTGCGGCCTGGGAGATGACGCTCCGGCTGCTGGCTGACGGTTCTTATGGTTCGCGTAAAACCACACTGCACCTGGTGCAGAACGCACCGTTCGGTGTCATGACAGACGCGTGGGAAAGTCACTCGCCGGCGTTGGGCAATCTGAACGAATCGCGAGCTCGCGAACAGATCCGCGAACTGCATGCGCCGGTTCTGAGCAACCGACAGCCGCCCTATGCAATTCGCGGTGGGGTTTTTGATGCACTCACCGATACCGGCGGTCACATGTACTCGGTAACCAACCGCGCCGCGCTCGAAGCGGGGCGACTGTTCTCGGATCTCGAAGGGTGCGATCTTGATCCCGCCGCGGAGGTTGCCCTTGCAGGCTTGTTCCGGGCGGTTGAGCGCGGCTATATCGGTGAGAGCGACGTTGTCGCGCTGAACATCACCGGCGGTGGAATGAACAATCTGGAGCGAACCGGCCGAAAGCATTATTTGAAACCGGACTTGATCTTCGACGCGGAGGAGCTGCGCAGAAATCTCGCAAGCGCCGGCGATGAAATCGAGCGCAGTGTGATGGCCATTCTGGAGGGGGGGCGAAAGTGACGGATCTCTTCGATAAGTGTAACA
>DATKUF010000198.1:0-38809 GCA_035530755.1 Spirochaetia bacterium
TGAACCCGCTCGAGCGAAGTGAGGTTCCGTTTCAACAGCTGGTCTGAGTGATTCGTCATTGAGTTAGTGAAGCTCCAGACGGAGCTTCATTCCGGGAACTATCCTGGTCCCGGGGGCGGGTGACTGTGAAGTAACCCAGCCGTCGCCGGAAATATCTACGGTCATATCTTTTCGATCGAAGAGCGGCATGAGAATGCGTTTTGGGAGCCCGGTGAAGTCCGGAAGTGTATCGGTAAACGATGGAAGCTGTGGGCGCACGATAGTGATCCGATTCTCGCTGTCCGCTGTGGTGTCACCCTTTCTCGGAACGCCGAAATAGTTGCCCAGATACTCGGCAGCCTCTCTTATGATCGGGGCCGCGATGATGCCGCCGAGGTAGCCGTTCTTCCGCGGGTCGTCCAGGACGACGTAAACGATGATCTGCGGATCATTCGCCGGAAGCATCGCCATACACGACGCAAGAAACGCCGTCTTGGAATAGGTGCCGGCCTTGTTGTCCCATATTTCGGCGGTTCCGGTTTTCGCGGCAATCGAATACTCTTGCGAGAACGCACGGACAGCGGTTCCACCGGGTTGAGTGGCGGTTATCATGTAGGAGATCATCTTGTTCGCGATCGATGGCGAGATCACTTCGCGCACCGGGTCGCGTTTGGTCTCCATGAGAATGCGACCGTCCGGTGATACGATCTTTTGGAGAATATGCGGCTTCAACAACACACCGTGGTTTGCAATCGCGGTTGCCGCGGTTATCATCTGCATTGCCGTGACCGAGATTTCCTGCCCAAACGATATACTCGGCTTCGAGCGGTCGGTCCAGAATTCCGGGGTGCGAAGAATACCTTTCTCCTCCCCCGGCAGCTCGACCCCGGTTTCTTCACCGAATCCAAAGGACCGGATCATGTGGTAGAAATTATCGCGGGACACCGTTTCAGACGCGTAAGACGCGCCGACATTCGAGGAGTATTTGATAATTCCCTCGGCGTTGATCCGTCCATAGACTCCAAGGTCGGTGATCGGCGGGCTTACCTTGTCGTAGATGCCGTCCGCGTTGAAGTAATCGTTCTCTGTTATGCCGCCAAGTTGAAAAATCGACGAGATCGAAAACATCTTGAATACTGATCCCGGTTCATACAGATAGCTGACCGGAAAATCGCGACGCGATTCCACGGAGGCCTGGTCGAACTTGTTGGGATCGAAGTCGGGAAGAGCCGCGTAGGCGAGCAGGTCGCCATTTTTCGCGTTCATCGCGAGCAGCATAACCGCCTTTGCATCGTGTTCTTCGTAGGCCTTGCGCGCCAGGGATTCCATCTTGAACTGCGCGTTTGCGTCAATCGTGAGGAATACCTGATCACCGAAAGCGGCCGCAGGGTTCTGGCCCGACGGATCCGGCGAAAGCTGTTTGTCGAACTGATATTCCGCACCGGACAATCCCCGATTGTCGACGCCGACGAAACCAATGAGATGCGAGGCGAGACTATTTTCCGGATAACTCCGTCCATACGCGGGCTGAAGCGTCACACCGCGCAGTTTGTTCTGAGCCTGCAGATCTTTGATCTTCTGGGTCTCGGTGGGAGACACGGTTCTCTTGATAACCGCGTAATCGCTGCTGCCTCGTATCTTTTCGAGTATCTCCTGGGACGGAAGGTTGAGAACCTCCCCGAGCAGTGAGGCAGTCTCTTCGGGCGCCGTTACATTGGGACTCCAGATGCTTACCGTGTTGAGTCGCGTTTCGATGGCAAGTATCTTGCCGTTGCGATCGAGAATCGGTCCTCGTTCCACCGCAGAAGAATGAGACGCAGCGCCGTCAGCCGTTTTGTGCGCTGAAAGCATGACCGAGGCAAACTGAATGATCAGCGCAAGTGAAAAAACGCCGGTCAACGAAAATACGATGAGGTATCGTAGCCTAATGGTTGACGTCTCCATGCCACAAGAAAACCGCAATTGTTCCTACAAATGGTGTCATCGGCGAAAAACCGGCATTCCCCAAGAGGATCGCACATCCACTGTAATATGCCCTCGCTATCTTGTCGATATCTTATAGTGTTATGGTCACCTTCGACGTTGAACAACACGTAGCAAGACGAAAGGCATCCACCGGCGAAACGTATCGACCGTCGCAGGAGCTCCCCGGTACGGATGTCATGATAGCGCGAGGCGCGGGGATTCATCCCCATCGCGATTTCCGCATCATCTCGACCAGTTCACGGTTGGGGACGCGGCACCGGCGGTCCACGCAAAAACTGCGCGCAGGTGTCGGCGACATGGACCGTCGATTCCTCTCCAATTCAGAATTTGTCGTTTCCAACGACGGCCTCGACGTCTACCCGCGAGAGGCAGAAGATGTGAGCCCGGAGCTGGTACCTCATCCGAGGTCGGGCAATGCGGGACTCAACGGAGGGAGCGATCGCCTTTTCGGCCTGCGCTCCGCGCGTGTTCGGGGCGCGTCCGTCCTTCTCGTCAGCAAAGGGGCGACGGTTTCTGCCGCGATTCGCCGTTTATTTCTCGGTATGGTTCCCGGAGTGGCCTCTCCTGTCGCCCTGGGAGCAGCGATTTTTCTCGCGCTCGCAGTTCCGCGCATGTGGCAGCTCGAGAATAACTTTGTCTATTCACCCTCCGGAAGGATCGAACTCCCGAAAGATGTTCAGATCGATCCGCTGCTTATGCAGTTCGCGCTTCCCGGTTACAGCGCAACGTCCGTCGACAATTCGGGCGACTCCCCCGACGCAACGCAGGCGGTGGCGCCGCCGGCGGATCTGTCAAAGTTTCAGTCCCTGAGGCTTCAGACCTATACGATAAAACCCGGAGACTCGATATCCGGGATAGCGACACGCCACGGACTGAATCAAGATACACTCATCAGTTTCAATGACATTTCCGACGTGCGCCGGATACGGGTTGGCGCAACATTCCAAATCCCGAATAAGAATGGTCTTCGGTATACCGTGCGCCGGGGAGATTCGCTAAGCGGGATCAGCAAGAAATATGACGTGGGAGTGAATGAGCTCCTGGATGCTAACAATCTGAACAGCACTGTTCTCAGTGTCGGCCAGGAATTGTTCATTCCCGGTGCTCGGATGGATCCGTTTCAACTTGATCTGGTTCTCGGCGTGGCATTCCGTTGGCCGGTACTCGGTGCAACGATGACGTCTCCGTTCGGATTTCGTCCTGATCCATTTACCGGCGTGCGGGATTTTCACAACGGGATCGACCTCGCGCTCTACTACGGTGCCCCGATTCATGCGGCGGGCAACGGTATCGTCAAAGACGTCGGCTACAACAGCATCTACGGAAACTACGTGGTGATCTCGCATGCGGACAATTTTCAAACGCTCTACGGGCATATGTCGAAGCAGCTTGCACGTGTTGGCCAGCATGTAACGGCCGGGCAGACTATCGGTCTGATGGGCAGCACAGGGTACAGCACAGGAACGCACCTGCACTTCACGATCTATCACAACTACCAGCCGGTCAATCCGCTGAAGTATCTGCCGTAGCCGGAGCGACCTTCCTGTCTCGTGTGCTGAGTCGCCACGATGGCGGCCCGGCACGCAAATCTACCTTCCGTGACAGTATTTGTACTTCTTTCCGCTCCCGCAGGGGCACGGGTCGTTCCTGCCGACCTTCGGGTAGCTTCGTTTTATCTGTGCCTGCGCCGGCATGGCCGCCGTCTGAGTTGCCGTGGCGGCTCCCCCGCCGGCGAACATGCTGACCTCGCTGTGGACAGCCACGTGTCGTGCACCGCCGGCACGGACGCCAGGTGCCGGCGTGCGCATCCCTTCGGCTTTCACCGCGTAAAGCTTTCTCGCTATCGCGATTCGGATGTCGTACAGCAGCTCGTCAAAGATCTGAAACCCTTCCAGTTTGTATTCGAGAAGCGGATTCTTCTGGCCGTAGGCCCGGAGGTAGACTGCTTCACGAAGTGCTTCGAGATTTTCCAGATGATCCTGCCACCTGGCGTCTATGTTTCTCAGGTATTCGTAGCGGATAGCCATGTTCAGCATCTCGGTGCCGACGATTTCCGACTTTTCCGAGAGTTCCTTCGACATCTCCGCGATAATCGTTTCGCGAAGCTGCTCGGGTGACGACTGCGTGAGTTCCTCGATCGGCTGTTCCGATGAGAAGTACAGCTTGTCCCGAAGCACGTTCATGAACTCGGTGAAAAGTTGTTTGTCGTCGCCCCGACTCTTCAGATAGGGCTGAAGGGCATCATCAATGATGTCGCGTCCGGTCTGAAGCACCCGCTCAGTCAGATCGGTGTCTTCGAGGATAGCATCGCGCTGCTGATAGATGAACTTTCGTTGTTCATTCAGCACATCGTCGTAATCGAGCAGGTGTTTTCTTATTTCGAAGTTGCGGTCTTCGACCCGTCTTTGCGCACGCTCGATGCTCCGTGTGATGAGAGGACTGTTGAT
This sequence comes from Spirochaetia bacterium, assembly GCA_035530755.1. Lineage (GTDB taxonomy): Bacteria > Spirochaetota > Spirochaetia > DSM-27196 > DATKUC01 > DATKUC01. The sequence goes on from DATKUF010000198.1 coordinate 4,413, forward strand.
TGGTTCACCCGGTTGCATTCCGACGCGCGCCATGAGATTCTTCAGGCCGCCGGAACCGCCGCCAAAAAGCCGCATCAGCTCGTCATCCATTGAAATGAAGAAGCGGGACAAGCCGGGATCTCCCTGGCGGCCGGAACGTCCGCGGAGCTGATTGTCAATTCTTCGTGATTCATGGCGCTCTGTGCCCAGCACATAAAGTCCCCCAACACGCTGAATCTCCGCGTACTGATCGCGCCAGACTTCAATCTCCTTCTTGTACGCCAGCTCGTATTCTTCCTGCGTTGCCTCTGTGCCCGCGCGCCGGCGCGCCCGGTACTCCGGGTTCCCGCCCAGCTTAATGTCGGTCCCTCGTCCGGCCATGTTCGTTGCAATGGTGACTGCACCCTTCGCGCCGGCTTCCGCAATGATGAGCGCCTCTCGAGCATGGTTCTTGGCGTTCAGCACTTCGTGGCGTACGCCGCGCCGGGTGAGCAGGTTGGAGAGCTTCTCCGATTTGTCGATCGAAACAGTCCCGACGAGTATCGGTTGTCCCTGCTTGTTGACCTCGGCAATTTCATCGCAAATGGCCTCGAATTTATCCGGTTCGTTGAGGTAGATGAGATCGTCGTCGTCATTTCGAATAACCGGCCGGTTGGTGGGAATTACCACTACGTCGAGATTGTAAATTTTTCCAAACTCTTTGGCTTCCGTTTCCGCCGTCCCGGTCATTCCCGATATCTTGCCGTACATGCGGAAGTAGTTTTGAAAGGTAATGGTTGCGAGCGTCCGGTTCCGCATAGCGACTTTGATGCCCTCTTTTGCCTCTATCGCCTGATGCAGTCCGTCTGAATAGCGACGGCCGTAGAGTATGCGCCCGGTGAACTCATCGACGATCTGAACCTGTGCGTCCTGGACGACGTAATCTGTGTCGAGGTGGAAGAGCTTGTGTGATCTCACCGCCTGGGTGACATGATGGATGTACTCGAAATTCTGATCGTCGAACAGAGAGCCGCGGATTACTCCCCGATTCTGGAGAAGCGCCTCAACGTGGTTCAATCCTTCGTCGGTAAAGACGACGCGCTTGCCCTTTTCGTCGAGTTTGTAGTCGCCCTCCAGCTCCTCCGGATAGTCACCGGTCTTGGGATCCTTGGCACATTCGACGAGATCGTTGACAATGCGGTTTACATCCATGTAGATCCGCGTATCGTCATCGGCGGAACCGGAAATAATCAACGGAGTTCTCGCTTCGTCGATGAGAATTGAATCGATCTCGTCGATTATTGCATAGGTGAACGAGCGCTGGACCTTGCTTTCGGAATCCAGACGCATGTTGTCGCGCAGATAGTCGAATCCGAACTCATTGTTGGTACCGTAGGTAATGTCTTTCGCGTAGGCAATCTTCCGGGCATCGTTGTCCATTTGCGTGAGGATGACACCGACGCTGACTCCAAGATAGTTGTATATCGCGCCCATCCATCCCGCATCGCGCTCGGCGAGGTAATCGTTCACCGTAATGACGTGGACGCCATTCCCGGATAGTGAGTTCAGATACGCGGCGGTGACCGACGAGACGGTCTTCCCCTCACCGGTTTTCATCTCGACGATTTTTCCCTGGTGGAGGACTATGCCGCCCATCAGCTGAACGTCGTAGAGCCGCTCGCCGAGGACCCGCCGTGCCGCTTCCCGCACCAGCGCAAACGCTTCCGGAAGAATCTCGTCGAGCTTCTCGCCGTTCGAAATCCGCTGACGTAACTCTGCAGTCATGGCGGGAAACTGTTCCGCTCTCAGGCCCATTGCCCAGTTTTCTTTCTCGTTTATTTTGTGAAGGATCGGGATAAGTTGCTTCAGATCGCTTTCGTTCTTCGATCCGAAGAAGAATTCGATAATGTTTTGGACCATAGGAAAACTGTATACTTTTTCTTACCTCCGGGTCAAGATTTCGACGGTTTCAGCGCGAGTTAATCAGGATTTCGCCGCATTTCACCGCTCTGTCAACGGGTAACACCGGTAAGATTGACATTCGCCTTTTGCGAAAGCTACTATGACTGAATGAAAACCGGGACTGCGCGAACGCATGCTCTGCTTCTTGTGATTATCGTCCTGGCGGCATTTTCCGCACTCGCCTGCCGAAACCCGCAAGTTGTCAACATTCAACGGGAGGATCTGTTCTCCCTTGATCTGGGAAAAATGGAAGATGAGCTTGACCTCTTCCAGGTCCCGGGTTCACCCATGAGCAGCGCCACAACCCTCGCTATGCGGGATGGAATCTTCTACCTCTCAAACGGGAGCGCGAACAAGGTAATGGAGTTCACCAGCTACGGCGATCTCATATCCCTGTTCTACAATCCTGAGCAGAACCCGGAACCGGTTCTGCTGCAGTCGGAAAACAGCCAGGGCAAAGTTGCCAACCGGCGTGCATTCCCGTATTACTTCAATCAGATCAGCCAGATTGCCGTAACGAGGGACAAGTACCTTCTTGTCGAAGACCGGCTTCCAGAAGAGCGCGCGATTTATGACAAAAACCTCGGTGTGCTTCTCGATCGGGTAGTGCTTCGCTTTGACGACGAAGGGCACCTGATCGATTTTCTCGGCCAGGAAGGGGTGGGCGGAACGCCTTTTCCTTTCATCAAGAAGATCTACGTTACCAAGAGCGACGATATCGTCGTGGTGACTCGCACCCTCGATTCCTGGATTGTCTTCTGGTTTACGCCGAAAGGTTCCCTCCGGTACAACGTTACGATCAGCCTCGACAAGTTGCCGGTTCCGAAGAACCAGCAGGTGATCCCCACTCTGGAGACCGTCGTTCCGGACCAGGACCGGCGCCGGGTCTATCTCAAGCTGAACTATTACCATCAGTCGGTCGATGTGACAACGGGGGCCAGGGTCGGAATGCAGAGCGTCTTTTCGCGCGTCTACTGGATCAACCTCGAAACGGGAACCTATGCAAAAGACTATGTGCAGGTACCCGAAAACACGCAACGGGTCGGCGGTGGAAACATCTTTGGACGACAGAACGTCACCTACCAGTATCAGCTCGTGGGGGCGGCTCCCGGACAGCATCTCATATTTCTGAGCCAGGAGGACAACAACCGTGAACAGCTCCTGGTAATGAACACCGGAGGTCGCGTGGTTCGCCGACGCTATATCAGCGTGGAAGACAGCGACCTGGTATACAAGACGTTTGCACTATCTCCGGAGGGGATTCTGTGCGCACTCCTGGTCTGGGACAACAGGGCGAAAGTCGTCTGGTGGAGGACCGACAAATTGTTCGACCGGGAGGGTTCATGAGACTGGTCACAACCGGGGAGATGGCGGAGATCGATCGTGAAGCGCAGGATCGGTACGGCATTCCGGGCGTTGTGCTCATGGAGGGCGCGGCAATCCGCTGCGCTCAGATTCTCGAGGATCTCGCAACCGGCAGACTCTCATTCGAGGACCTTTCCGGCTTCTCCGATTTCGATGCCTTCCGGGCCCTTCGCGTATCGGCCGGTAGCCCGGCGTCCTGCCTGAAAAAAACTGCGGTCCGACCGGTAGTGTTCGTTGCCGGCAAGGGACACAACGGTGGTGATGCTCTGGCTATGGCCCGCCTGTGCGAGGTCGACGGGCGCTTCCCCGTGTCCGTTATTCTCGGTCAACGGGACCCGGGCGGAGTGACAGGCGAGCAGCTCCGAAGCTGCACTGCGATGGGTTTACCGATATCGGTTTATGAGGACGACCCCGGTGCCTCACAGACGCAGCTGGAACAGGCATCATGGATAGTTGATGGGGTTTCCGGTACCGGACTGCGGGGCGCGCTTCGAGAGCCGCTGGCGGCACTTGTGAATGCGATCAATCGGTCGGGGACCCCCGTATTTTCCATCGATACCCCGAGCGGGGCAGGGGACTCTTTCCGAAAGGAATATCCATGCGTGCGGGCTGCGGTAACCGCGACGATCGGGCTTCCCAAGCGATGCCTGTTTCTTCCGGCGGTGCGCCCGCTTTGCGGGCGAGTCATTGCTGTTCCCATCTCATTTCCCCGCGCGCTCACCGAGAACGCGGGATTTGCGGGAGAAATACTCACGAAGGCGGATCTGCCGTCCCTGTTCCCACCGATCGACGCGTGGACCTACAAAACCAGGAGGGGACACCTTGGCGTTTTCGCCGGCGCTCCGGGAACCGCAGGTGCCGCAGTTCTTGCGGCAACGGCGGCCGCACGCAGCCGGACCGGGCTTGTCACCCTCCATATAGAGCCCGCGATCTACGATGCCGTCGCATCTTCCTGCACCTCGGTAATGGCGTTGCCGTGGCACCCCGACGAGGAGCATCCCGGGGATCTGCTGCCGGGGGCCTATAGTGCATGTCTGGTCGGACCGGGTTGGGGTCGGAACGCAAACCGGTCCGCATGGCTGAAGGCCCTCGTCGGTTGCGGCATTCCCGGAGTGCTTGATGCGGACGGGCTCAATATCTTCTCCTCGCTCGATCCGGCCGAAATCCGCGGACTCGCTTTTCAGGGGCGCTGGGTTCTGACTCCCCATCCCGGAGAGTTCGCCCGAATGCGCGGGAAATCGTCGGCTGAATTTCTCGACAACCCCGTTCAGGAGGCACTGACCGCCGCAACCGAATTGAACGCGATAATCGTGTTGAAAGGCCATGTGACGACAATCGCGTCTCCATCCGGCAGATACTGGCTCGTGGACGGGATGAACGCTGCAATGGCTACCGGCGGCACCGGCGACGTTCTCAGCGGCATTATCGCGGGGCTCCTCGCCTCCGGGGTCACCCCGATCGAGGCAGCAAAAGGCGGAGTTCTTCTACACCAGGAGGTCGGGAGGATCGCATTCAAGGAGCGTGGCTGGTTCATCTCGGAAGATCTGCTCACGCTGTTGTCCCGCGTTCTGGCGATGTTCCAGAAACAGGGATAGGCCGGTGGCAAAGTATCACGGCAGTGGAGAAACCCGAGAGCCGGGGCGTTATGAGTTCCACTACGATCGTGAAGAACGTCTCGCCATGGCGTCGACGGATCTCAAATCACGTCTTGCACCTCAGAGTTTCTTTAAGAGATACCGCGGCCCTCTTTTCATTTTTTTCGACGTCGTCATTATCGTTGGCATGTTTGCAATCTATCTGTTCATCTCCGGTGGTCCGTCAAATTCCAGTTTCGAGGGGTACGCGGTTTCGCTGAGCGGAGTCCAGTTTGGATCTCAAGCCCTTGTTGTGGTGCGCATCACACGCACCAAGGACAGGAGCGATCTGTCGGGGCAGATAGTAGAGGCAACGGTCGCGGTGGAAGGGACCAGTCTGCGCAAGTCGGACAAGGATATCCTGCCGGATAAAACTGGTCAGGCCAGAACCTTTCGTTTTGTTCTCGAACCGTTGCCGGGTGGGTCCGGCGGGAAAGCCGCCCAGGTAGTTGCAACGCTTTCCGTGGGGGAGGTTTCCAGAAAGCTCTCGACCGCATTGAAACCCGAGTGACCTTCTGTCCGCGGCGGATGTTTGTATTGACCGCCACAAAACGTTGCGTTATTCTGTGACCACCGTCGACGGAGACCCGGACACGGTGATTTGACGAGGCACCAACATGTATCAGTTCTATTTTCTGTCGATATTCATGAACCTTCTCGCGGGATTTGCGCTCGCACACGAATCACTCGAGGACCGAATATCGACTCGATTGTTTCTGAACACGGAGCTGTTCGTGCGGCCGGGATTTCAGCTCGTTGTTGGAATCATCGCTGCGATCGTCGGGTTCTTCAAGTTCTTGTCGGTTACCGACGGCAACGTACCCGTCGTCGGCGATCTACTGCCCGCAGTGGTCGGGCTGGCAGCCGGCTTCACACTCATTCTCATCTACTACCAGGATCGTTCAACGGTCAGCTCGCCCACCCTCGAAACTCTCCAGGCGATCTTCGTCAAAAATCGGACCGTAATCGGTCTGCTTGCGCTCATCACCGCAGTCCTTCACTTCTTCTTCCATTCGGTTCTCTTTCTGTGAGTCAGTCCGAAAGCGGTCCGCAACCCGCAGCTCGATCTGTTGCCGGCGTTGCCGTCGAGTCCGATCGGGTATTCCTCGCTCAACGCATCGCCGGCGGCAATATCGGCGGCAAATGGGAGTTTCCCGGCGGAAAGATAGAACCCGGTGAATCTCCTGCCGCAGCGCTGATACGTGAGTTTCATGAAGAGCTCGGTGTGACGGTGACGGTGGGCGATCAAATCGGGGAATGCATGTTTCACAGCGGCGCGCGGGAATTCGTCGTCACCGCATACAAGGTGACGTTCGCCGGGCAACCGCGAATCAGAAGAGAGCATGTCTCACTGAAATGGTTTCCTTCTGATCTTTTGCCGAAGCTCGATCTACCCGAATCAGACATGGGCCTGGTGCCTTCGGTTCTCGAGTTTATTCGAAAGAGCCGCAGCGCAGACGGCGTCTAAATAATCGTTCCCTGCTTTATCGTCGCGTTCTTGGGAATTATGATTATTCCGTCGCGAACGTAGTAGTTTTCGAAATCCGCGTCCGGTCTTTCGACCCGGTCAATACCGATCCGGCAATCCTCTCCGATTCGTGCATTCTTGTCGATGATTGCGCCCTGAACTCTCGATCTTCTTCCGATGCCGATATCGGGTCTGTCGAGACGGCGATTTTCCGCCCGCCCGTCATCTGTTTCGTAGTAGTCCGCGCCCATGCATACGACGCCTTCTAGATTGCATTCCGATTCGACGAACGTACGAATTCCGATGATCCCGTTCTGAATTGACGCGTTGGTGATAACGCAGCCGTCGGCAGCGAGCACGTGGGACATCGTACAGTGGTTGAATTTGGAAGCAGGAAGATCGCGACGGTGTGTGTAGATCGGCATAGTCTCATCGTAAAAATTGAAGTCAGGCCTCGTACTTGCCAGGTTCAGGTTCGTTTCATAGAAAGACTTGATCGTACCTATGTCTTCCCAGAAACCGTCGAAAACATAGGTATTCACGACACTGTGCTCTATCGCTCGTGGGATGATCTCCTTGCCGAAATCGGTGAACTCATTATCGAGTTCTCGTTCGAGGATTGCGGCATTGAATACATAAATTCCCATGCTTGCCAGATACTCTTTCCCGGATGACAGCTTTTCCCGGTTGGGGTGAATCTCCGCCGGTATTCGCAGGTGTGATACGTCGATGCCCAGCGGCGGTTTCTCCACGAACTCATCTATTCGTGCGTTGCTGTCAGCTTTGAGAATGCCGAATCCGACCGCCTGCTCCCGGGTCACCGGCGTGGCCGCCACGGTGATCTCCGCGCCGCTCGCAACGTGCTGCTCGAAGACTTTCGATAGATTCATTCGGTAAAGCTGATCACCGGAGAGGATAATGTAATGCGTTGGCTCCTGCGTGCGAAAGTGGATGAAGTTCTTTCTCACTGCGTCCGCCGTCCCTTCATACCAACCGGAGTGCTCGAAAGTCTGTTCCGCTGCGAGGATTTCCACAAAGCCGCGGGTGAACGAATCGAAGATGTAGGTCTGGCCAATGTGGAGGTGCAGGCTAGCGGAGTTGAACTGCGTCAGCACGTAGATCTGCTTGAAACCCGAGTTGATGCTATTGGAGAGCGGAATGTCCACCAGCCGATATCTTGCGCCGAAGGGAACTGCCGGTTTAGCTCGATCTTTTGTGAGCGGGTAGAGACGCGTTCCTTTTCCGCCGCCCATTATTATCGACAGTACTTTTGGCATGAAGTGGGATTCCTTTACTGCTAATTGTATGGAACGAATTCCAAACGGTCAAGAAAATCTTGAAACAAAAGGGTCGGTTTATGATATGATTCGCGGAGCTCGTATGGATTCGTTGAGAAGCGTGCTGCAGGACCTCCAGAAAGATGCGGACTTCATGTCGTGCGTCAGCAGATGGGAGGTGATTCCACCAAAGGAGGGGAGCTACGCACCGCTCCCCGGTGACCTTGACGGTCGTTTTCGGGACGCACTCACATCTCGCGGTGTGTCGAGCCTGTACAGCCATCAGGCGGAAACCTATCGTATAGTACGAGGCGGGCAGAACGTCACCGTCGTTACTCCGACCGCCTCAGGCAAGACACTCTGTTACAATCTACCGGTGCTGCAGACGCTCCTCGAGCGGCCCGAAGCACGCGCCCTCTATCTTTTCCCTACCAAAGCTCTTTCGCAGGATCAGCAGGCGGAACTCAACGAATCGATCATCTTCGGATCGCTCCCTGTGAAAGTCGCAACCTACGACGGCGACACTCCGGCGAGCCTTCGTGTTTCTGCTCGGGATACCGGTCAGATCATCATCAGCAATCCTGACATGGTTCATTCAGGGATCCTTCCGAATCATCCGAAGTGGATCAAGTTCCTTCGGAACCTTCAGTTTGTCGTCATTGATGAGGTGCACACCTACCGCGGAGTGTTCGGTTCGCACATGACCAACGTCATCCGCAGACTCAAGCGGATTGCGCGGTTCTACGGAGCGGAGCCGCTGTTCATCTGCTGCTCGGCGACAATCGGAAATCCTCTCGAGCTTGCGCGACGCGTGATCGAAGAGGACGCGCAGCTGGTAGACAGAAACGGTGCACCCTCGGGCGAAAAGCATCTGGTGCTTTACAACCCGCCTCTGGTCGACCGCGTTCAGGGAATTCGTCGAGGAGTGGTGCTCGAGTCTCAGAAAATCGCGTTGAAGCTTCTGAGGGCGGGTATCAAGACTATCGTTTTCTCCCGTTCCCGTGTTCGAACGGAACTGATCGCCGCCTATATCAACGAATCGCTCGCGAACATGTACACCGACAACGATCGAATCCGAGTTGAACCATATCGCGGCGGATATCTTCCGAACGAACGGCGCGCAATCGAACGTGGACTGCGGGATGGGAGTATCCGCGGGGTAGTTTCCACAAATGCACTGGAGCTCGGGATCGATATTGGTGGGCTTGACGCCGCAGTTCTTGCCGGTTTTCCCGGGTCAATATCATCAAGCTGGCAGCAGGCCGGCCGCGCCGGCAGACGCAACGATCTTTCGCTCGCGATCATGATCTCCTCCTCGAGTCCTCTCGATCAGTACATGGTCAAGCACCCGGAGTATTTTCTCGGCCGTGCGCCGGAATCGGGATTTCTCGACCCCGACAATCTCTACATCCTGCTGGATCAGCTCAAATGCGCGGCCTTCGAACTTCCGGTCGCTGTCGGAGAGCGGTTCGGGAGAGACACGGCGGAGGGTCTTCAGATTCTCGAGGAAAGCGGGGTAATCAGGCTATCCGCGGGAAAATACTACTGGTCCGACCGGTCGTATCCGGCTGAGCAGATCAGCCTGCGAAGCGCAACGTCGGACAATGTGGTCATCATCGACACTACCAGGGGTCGAAACGAAGTCATCGGAGAGATGGACCGTCCCAGCGCGAAAGAGCTGATCTTCGATAACGCGATCTATATCCATCGCGGTGGTCAATACGTTGTCACTAAACTCGATCTGGAGAACCGCCGTTGCTTTGTCGAGGAATCCACGGTGAATTACTATACCGACGCGGTGGTGAAGCGTGATCTCAAAGTGCTGCACGAAGACGAACGGGTGGTTGCGCAAGGCTGCACCGTGGTCATCGGCGACATACTCGTGCGCAATCAGGTGGCAAAGTTCAAAAAAATCCGGTTCCATACGCATGAGAACATTGGATATGGTGACATTTCGCTTCCTGAAGAGGAGATGCACACCCGAAGCATAGTGCTTCTGTTCGGACTCGACGGCGCTGCCGGCGTATCTTTGGGCGCACTGCCGCCGGGACTGACCGGAGCAGTGGTTGCGCGGCTCGGGACCGTCATCAAGAACGTAGCCCCGGTCTTTCTCATGTGTGATCCGAGGGACATAGGAGTCGCCGAACGGGTGCGAGATCCGCACTTCGAATGTCCCGCGTTGTATATCTACGATTCCTATCCGGGGGGAAGTGGACTCGCCGAGGCTTTTCTGAGCAAGTTTGCTCAGATACTCCAGGCAGCTCGCGAGCTCGTTCACGACTGTCCCTGCGAGGAGGGCTGTCCGAGCTGTGTCGGACCGCGCGATCCCCAGGAAGAACTGGACGGTAATCCAAAGAGAGGCACCGACGAGTTCCTGACTGTATGGATCGACGCGATCACCGCGGAGGGAGTCCATGAGTCATGAGCTGTACGAGCGGCTGCGGCAGCTGAAGGCGCGCGCGAACGACGATCTCCCGGTGGAGACCCCGCCCAATGCGGCTGTCGACGATGCGGATCGGACAAGTTCGGATGAGTCTCCTCCGCCTCCGCCGGGCACGGGCACACGCGCAGGGAGCGAGCAGTCGCAACGGCCCGCCTTTTCCGAAACCACCGGAGCGCCGGGTTGGTCTCAGGTTGTGCCGCTGGTCTATCGGCGTGAGACGATCCTGCCGTTGCCGGCGCAATTGAGGGACTTCGAGTCGCTCGTTGCCCGATCGGTACTTCTGTCGGGGTGGCGCAGGGGTCCGGCAGTTGACGATGCGCGCGAAGACGGCGAGAGCCCTGAAGGAAACATCCGCGTTGGCTTCTACGACACGGAGACCACTGGACTTTCCGGCGGAGCGGGAAGCTATATTTTCCTCTTCGGCACGGGCCGGGTTTCCGGAGACAGCTTTATCGTCGAACAATACCTCCTCGGAGACTACCCGGGGGAACCGGAGTTCATCTCCCAAATCGAATCACGAATCACCCAGTTCGATATTCTCGTCTCATACAACGGAAAGGCATTCGACTCGCATCTCCTGTCCACGCGCTTTCTGATGAACGGTCGCAGCCTGACTCTTCCCGAACAGCTTGACCTTCTCTATCCTGCGCGCAGCCTATACCGTTCGAAGATCGGACCCTGTGGGCTTTCAGACGTTGAGAGAGAGTTGCTTGCCGTCACGCGAGAACTTGACGTACCCGGGGTCATGATTCCCGGGATCTACTTTGAGTTTCTTCGGAGTGCCGATTTTCGAGCGATGGAATCCGTGGCGGCGCATCACCTCGAAGATATATACTCGCTCCTGCGGCTCATGACCCGTATCGAGCATGACCTCTCGCCGGAGGCACAAACAGCCGACATCGATTCATTGAAGGCGGCGCAGTTGCTCGATCGCCACGGACATTCCGACCGCGCGCGCGAACTGCTCGAGCGAAACCGCGTGCGCGGCAATTCCGGCTGGACGGAAGTGATGCTGCTTGCCCGTCTCTACCTGAAGGCCGGACGGCTCAGTGAGTGCGAAGCGCTATGGCAGGAAGAATTTCAGAATAACGGATCGGTGCCGGCGGGGATAGAACTGGCGAAGCTACTCGAGCACCGGCGCCGGGATATCACGGCCGCCCGCGAGGTTGTCCATACGCTGCTTGGGTACCAGGGACCGCGCATCAACCCGTGGAGGGAAGCTCTCCGTCACAGGCTGGCCCGTCTCGACCGACGAATTTCCCGATCCGGCGTTGGCGGCCCGTAGACAGCTATTTCGCCCGTGTGGATTCTGTCCGCGCATCGGTGGCCGACGGCGTGGCAGCGCCTGATTTTTCCCGCTTTCCACGCTTTTTCTTCAACGCCGCGCGGTAGACCGATTCATAGTCGGCCGCGGATTTCTTCCAGGTATATCGCACTCCCATGCCGCGATAGCGCAGGGCCTGTATCTGATCTTTTTTGGCGTAATAGAACTTCGTCGCCTGATCCACCGCGTCGTATATGGCGCGCGGACTCGCTTCATCTATGGTGAATCCGGTGCCGACGCTTCCTCTCGGTGAGTAAGGTTCGACGGTATCGAGGAGGCCCCCGGTTTTCGTCACGATTGGAATGGCTCCGTATCGAAGCGAGTACATCTGGTTCAATCCGCACGGCTCGTAACGGGACGGCATGAGAAAGAAGTCGCTGCCTGCTTCGATCAGATGTGCCATCCGTTCGTCAAAGGTGATGAACGACTTGAGGTTCGGGAGGCGGTGGGAAAGACGCCGAATTTCCTCTTCGCACCAGGGCTCGCCGGTACCGAGAATGACAAATTGCAGATCGAGTTTACTGCAGATTTCAAAGAGCGAACCGTAAGAAGGTCCGCAAAGCTCGTCGAACCCCTTCTGCTCGGCCAGTCGAGAGACCATTCCGAATAGCGGCGTATTCGGATTGACGTCCAGGCCCGCCTCTTTCTGGAGAACTGTCTTCACCAGCGCTTTGTTTTCCGGCCGTTCACGGGAATAGTTGAAGGGAATCAGCGGATCCGTTTTTGGATTCCAGGCATCGTAGTCCATTCCGTTCAGGATGCCGGTCAGATCAGCGGCGCGCGAGAGGAGCAGCTCGTCGAGATGGAACCCGAACTTAGGTGTCTGGATCTCCTGGGCGTAGTTCGGAGAAACCGTGGTAATTTTGTCCGCGTTCTGAATCCCCGCCTTGAGCATATTCATTCGGTTGTGATCGTCCAGACCAGAATCATGATAGGTCGCCGGCATCAGCCCGAGTGAAAAATAGTCCTTCTGTTCAAAAATCCCCTGATACCCGAGGTTGTGGATCGTGAGCACCGTGGCCGTATCCGCGAAGGGAAAGGCACCGTTTTCATCGCGGAGGTAGACCGGCAACAGGGCTGTCGGCCAGTCGTGAGCGTGTATCACGTTCGGAGTCCATCCCAGGAAACGACAAACCTGGAGCGCCCCCTTGGAAAGGTGCGCAAAACGCCGTGCATTGTCCGCGAAGAAGGGGTCCGCCTTGGTGCCGTACACTCCGTCACGTCCATATAGCTCCTCGAAATCAAGGAAATAGACGGATACCTCCGTGCCGGGGAGCTTGGATTCATAAAGGCCGCTCCAGTTCTCTTCCAGGCCCATCGGTACTCCGAGCGGGAGCCAATGCTTGAACAGTCGATCCCGGGGTACAAAATAGTACCGCGGCATGATTATCCGCACGTCATGACCCAGGCGCGAGAGCTCAGCCGCGAGCGTCGAAACCATATCCGCCAGGCCGCCGGTCTTTGCAAACGGTACTGCCTCGCTCGAAACCATGAGTATTTTCAGCGGTTCACTCCTGGCCATTCACTCCTCCAGCACTTCTCTACGAAATCAGTAATAGGTGATTCGAAATTCGTCGCGAATAAGATATCCCAGACGCGTGTACATGGCTATAGCGGCCGCATTATGCTGCTTCACGAAAAGGCAACAGGATCTTCCTTCCTTTGCGATCGCGTTCATAAGACGGGTCATCAGCACCGCTCCGATTCCGCGTCGACGCAGATCGGAGCGCGTGAACACTCCACCGATCTGGTCGAAGGCGAACCCGCGAGCGTTGGTTCCGGCTTTTGCCACCGGCTCGCCATCGAGTTCGGCGACAAATACCATCTGCTCGATAAGATTCATCCTGAGGTGGTGCCGACTTGTACTCGAATCAAACCGATCCCCCGGAAGCAGGACCTCCTCTATTTCATACTCGCGCTGGAGCGGGAACAGAGACTCCGTATCCTCTATCTCGGCCTGTCGGATCGACAATCGGTCCGGAAGGCGCGAAGCATCGTAACTGCCTTTGCGTTCCTGCACCATGAGGAAGTATTCAATTTCATGCGAAGGTCTCTTACCGAGAAGCTCTTCGAACGCACGCGCGTCGCGCTTTCTTCCCATTACCGAATAGACGCCTGCGGCCGAGAGCCGCAGCGTTCGTCGCAGATCATCCGCGAGGCACTGATCGAGTTTCAGGTCGGTACCGTCGAATACGGGAAAATAGAACCCGTAGTTTGACTGTAGTACTGCGGCGTGTACATCAGAATGCTCTTTTTCGGTCGATACACAGGCGCATATGCGCGCGGCGCGACGGGAGGGAAGGGCCGGAGCGCCGTCTCGAATGAGTTTGGCGGTGAAGGTCACACAACCCCACTCGATAGGTGCGAGAAATGAGACGAGTTGCGGGAAGATCTCCTCCCGAACGAGCCGCCATCTCACGGCCCGGCTCCTTTCCAGAGGAGGTCGATCGGCAGTTTCCCTGTCGGGCGATAGCCGCCCGCAAGCGCCGCAAAGCCCGCATCATAGGATTCGATACCCCAGCCGTACACCGCTATAGCGGACTGCACCCAGGGAGCCTCCCTCAGGTACATGGGCGTCAGAATCGAGAAGACCACGACATGCGCCGGAATTCCACGAAGGTCGTTCAACAGATCGATCGTGTACGGGTCGGAGAGGCAGAATACTACTGTGTCGGCCCGACTTGCTGCAGCGACCAGCGCCGCCGCGTCGGCCGTCGAGTTGAACCTGAACAACGAGGCATCCGGGTAGGCTTTTTTTCCGACCTGCAGAAATGTCTGGTCATCACCGGCGAGCAGAACTTTCTTTCCCGACCTCGGCTCAAGCGGGAGCCACGCGTCGCGGATAACCGTGATTCCGCGCGCCGCCTGGTCCCGGAAGAAGTTCTCACCGTTCCGGTCTGGAAGAGCCTGCTTCAACGCGGTCACATCCGGGACAAAAGGAACATGGCCGGCCGGTTTCAGATACTTGAGCTTCATGAGAAGGACGCGCCGCACGGCCGCCCTGATGATTGTGCGGCTCTGTGGATCATTCTCGTATGCATTGTAGATTGTGCGCCATACCTCGTCGTCTATACCGGGTGTTCGTGAGAGCATGATCATGTCGTTTCCGGCCTTCAGCGCCAGAAGACAGAGCTGACCGAAGCTGAGATGGTGGCGATCGCCGTATATAAGCGCTCCTTCCATGTACATGTCGTCGGTGATTACGACGCCTTTGAAACCGAGTTTTTCGCGCATTACGACGGTTTTGAAATAGCGTGAAAGTGAGGCCGGTGCGTCGTCGCCGGTGATTCGGGGGAAATTGAGATGTCCGCCGAGAATCGCGGGAAGTCCGGCACTGATCAGCATTCGATAGGGAAGCAGGTCCCTGTTCCACACCGTTTCGAATGTATCGGGGATCACGGGAAGCATCCCGTGCGAATCACCAGCGGCGTTTCCATGCCCGGGAAAGTGCTTGGCCGTCGCGATTACATGTGCCTGGTCGAGCCCTCGCATGTAGGCAATGCCGAGAATCCCCACCTTCACCGGGTCGCTGGAGAACGCCCGCGGACCGATTACACGATCCTTCGGATTTACGATGACATCGATATCCGGGGCGAAATTCATGTTGACACCGATCGCGCGGAGTTCTCGACCTATGTAGAAGCCGGTCCTGTAGGCGTCGTAGGGCAGTCCGCTTGCCCCAATCGCCATGTTGCCGGGAGTAATTGAGGTGTCACCCCGGATGTGGCGTACGATGCCGCCCTCCTGATCGGTGGCAACAAGAAGCGGAATTCCGTGGTGTCCGGTGATCTCGGCGGTCTGAAACGTGGCTACCGTCTGGGCGAGAATATCCGGATTACCACCGTTCCATCCGAAAACCTTCACCCCTCCGATACCCCTCGACCGGATCCATTCCATAATGCCGGCGGCCGGGTGCTCGGTAGGCCAGCCGACGAGAAAGCACTGTGCGACGATTTCCTTGTCAGACATGGCCGATAGAAGCTTGTCTGCCGTCTCTTCGTCAGTTCCGACCGACCAGAACGCTCCCGGATAGGCGGGCGACTCCTGGGATTGCGAAACCACCGGGAACTCGCCTCCCGCCGTCTCCAGTCGATGCGCGACGTCCTGTCGGGCGGGGGAGTCCTGTGCTCTTATGAGTACCGCAGCAACGCACAGCAAAACCGAGATGAAGAGGCTGAAAAAGGTTTGAGGAAACCGTACGTCCATAAAACTCCAATGGCCGCGCGCAGTATAGCAGATTTTTATTGGACCCAAAAGAGAGATCAAATCCCGTCCGACCGGGCGCAAGTGACCATTCGATGCCCCAAAAGCGGGAATCAAGCGAATCAGCTGCCGTTTCCGCTCAATGCGAGCCGGATTCCGCCGAAAATAAAGAAGAGAATCCCGGTCTGCGCCGGCACTTGCCGAA
This sequence comes from Spirochaetia bacterium, assembly GCA_035530755.1. GTDB lineage: Bacteria > Spirochaetota > Spirochaetia > DSM-27196 > DATKUC01 > DATKUC01. The sequence goes on from DATKUF010000198.1 coordinate 20,252, forward strand.
CGTTGATCACAGCGACCGGTAGGAGAAGGAATCGCCAATGAACGCAACGAAAAAGATGGGCTCTTTCAAGGAAGCCCTCCAGCTTCAGGGAATCCTCCTGGATAGACTATCCCACGAGGAGGCACGATTGCAGATCGCGGTGCTCCAGAAAGACTGGATAGCGCTCGAAGCGTGCGTCCGCGAAATGAAGAGCCTTTCAGCGGGAGTCGAGGAATGCGAGACCCGTCGAAACGAATCCTACCGTTCCCTGAAGACATCGCTCGGTCTCAAATCCGGGGACAGCTTCTATGACGTGCTTGCCCGACTTCCGATCGATGAACGCCAGGAGCTCGTGGAACTCTACCGCCGACTTCGGATCGGCATTGCCAAGGTTCGCAGTATTACCGACGGAATCGACGCCTATGTCACCGCAACGGTCGGTACGATGCGTGACATTCTTGATGAGCTGTTTCCGGAACGAAAGGGAAAGCTCTACTCGCGAACCGGTGCCGCCGCATCGACGGACACTTCGTCGATGGTGGTGAACCACCGGCTCTAGGAGAACGATATGCTCTCAACCTTCACGGGGATCGAGATTGGAAAACGCGGCCTCATTACCACGACTGTCGGCCTCGACACAGTGGGTCATAACCTGACAAACGCGTCCACCGAAGGCTACTCGCGCCAGCGCGTGGAGCTGCAAGCCGCCGAACCGCTCACGATTCCCGGTTTGACCCGACCGGTAACCCCAGGACAGGTAGGGGAGGGCGTCGAAGTCGAAAGGATTGCTCGCGTGCGGGACCAGATCCTCGAGGGCCGGATCGTCGCACAGAACAACAATCAGGGATACTGGGAACAGAAAGACAAGTACCTCCAGATGGTAGAGCAGGTGTACAACGAACCCACCGACCAGTCAGTGAGAACGCTGATGGACAAATTCTGGGACGGTTGGCAACAGTTGTCGCTCTATCCCGAGGATATCGCAGCACGACAGACGGTTTTAAAACGAGGCCAGACGCTGCTCGACGGCATCAAAGCGCAGTATCACAGCCTGGATCAGATTCGGACGATGGTCGACACCGAAATTCAGGTCGGTGTGAGCCAGGTCAACGGACTCACCCGCCAAATAGCGAAACTTAACGAGGAGATTGCGAAGTCCCAGGCCGCAGGAGACAATCCGAACGATCTGCTCGACAAGCGTGACCTTCTGGTGGAAAAACTCTCTAATTACATCAACATAACGGTCAGCGGAAAGGATCCGGCCGAGTTCAATATCCACACCGCCGGATTTCAGCTGGTGCAGGGACGGGTTGCCCTTCCGTTCAAGCTTGCGCCGGATCAGAACAACGAGGGATTTTCGAAAGTCGTGTGGGCAGACACAAACGAGACGGTCCATTTCAAGGGCGGAAAGATCGCAGCTTTCTTCGATCTTCGCGACAAAGACGTCCGTGGCGAAATCCAGAACCTCGACAACATGACTGTCAATTTCGTGGATCTCGTCAACGGCATTCATCGCAAGGGTTACGGACTCAACGGTCAGACCGGGGCGAACTTCTTCGTGGAACGACCCGGCGTGCTGAACGCACAGGGCAATTTCGATCAGAGTGGAAACGGGACATTCGATCACACCTACCTGTTCCGAATGACCGGAACAAATGCACTGGATGCGCAGGCGCAGGTTGGACTTCGCGGAACCATCACGCTTCCCGGCGCCTCCGGATCGGTCAGCGTCGAGTACTATCCGACCGACACCGTACATGACATCCTGGCGCGCGTGAACAATTCCGGCGCAGAAGTTGTGGCGCAGATGGACGGAGACGGGCATCTGTCGATGAAAGCGGCAACATCGGCGAACACCGACAATCCCGATTTCGTAATCCGTCACGTGGAAGATTCCGGCCAATTCCTCGTCGGGTACGCAGGCATTCTTCGGGCTAGCGGCGCACAGGGTGCGTACGACTGGGCTCACGCGAACGCCGTCACCTCATTGCGAGGCGACGGCGGTGCCGCAGTCCCGGCTCCTGCAGCCGCGTCCCGCACCGGGACGCCACAAGTGCAGCCGGCCGTTGACTATCAGGTCGCGCCTCTTCTTCATCCTTCCGGATGGATGGCAATTAACGAAAAGATCGTTCAGGAACCTGCGGCAATCGCTGCCGGACTGGGAAAAGATGGCCGAGCCGCCGAGCCGGGAGACGGATCAGCCGCTCTCGCAATCGCGCATCTTCGGAATCAGCCGGTAATGGTCGGTCAGATCGCGACGTTCGACGACTATTTCGCGAACTCGGTCGCCAATATCGGACTGAAAGGGGAGCAGGCCTCGCAGGCTCTGAACACGCAGAAGCTGGTCATGCAGAATCTGCGAAATCTGCGAGAGTCTATCTCGGGCGTGAACGTAGATGAAGAACTTGCACAAATGATCAAATTTCAACACGGGTATGATGCGGCCGCCCGTTTCGTTACCACGGTCGATAAAATGCTAGATACGATCATCAACAGGATGGGAGTGTAACAGCGTATGGAACGGATCAGCACTAACATGATGAATGACGATATGCAATACCAGCTTCGGAATCGCGAAGCGATGTTGAACGACATGCAGAACAAAATCGCATCGCAGAGACGAATTCTCAGCCCGCGCGACGACCCCGCTGCGGCCGCCAATTCCACCCGTTATCAGTCCTATCTGGCGCGGCTTTCCCGTTACGCAAACAACATCCAGTACGCAATGGACAAACATCAGACGGCCGAAGGTTACATGCGCGAGACCGTCGACATCATGCAGCGCATCCGCGAGCTCGCAGTGCAGGGCGCAAACGGTACCTATACGAAGAGTGATCTGCAGAGCATGGGACAGGAGGTGAACCAGCTGCTCGGGGAGCTGGTGAAAGTCGGCAACTCCCGTAGCCCGGATGGCACAACGATCTTCGCGGGACTGCTCACGCGCAATGAACCGTTCCGGGAAGTAATGGGGAATGTCCCCGGCGCCGAAGGACAGGTGATCACCAACGTGCAATACGTTGGAGACATCGGCCACAATAAAACCGATATATCCGACGTCGCAACCGCGAACGTCAACTTTCCCGGCAACCGCGTCTTCTGGGCGGAACAGCAGCAGATAATTCCCTCAGTGAATGCGACGGGCTACGTCGTGCAGCACGATTCCACAATCTACCTGGACAACGTTCCGGTCGACCTCAAAGCCGGAGACAATGTTTATGCGATAATGCAGAAGATTAACGACTCTGCGGCGGCCGTCAAAGCATCACTTGACCCGGTGTCCAACGCGATGGTACTGCAAAGTACGACGCCGCATCAGATATGGCTGGAAGACGGACCGAACAGCAGCACGCTGAAGGATCTTGGAGTCGCGAATGCCACCAACGGGAATCCACCACGGAACGTTGCTACCGATGCGCGCGTGTACGGCGGGTCGCTGTTTGATATGGTAATCCGACTTCGCGACGCGATGTACAGCGGAAACACGCTGGATGTCGGAGGTTCGGCGCTTCGTGGCATAGACGACGGTCTGCACAACCTCCTTGGCAACCTGGGAAGACTGGGCGCGGAGTCCGAGAGACTGGACCTTACGCTGAAGCGGACCGAAGCCGAGATTCCGGACGTCACCGGACAAAATTCCCACCTAGTGGACCTCGATATGACCAAGGCGATTACCGATCTGCGGATGCTTGAATACACCCACCAGGCGGCGTTGCAGACGGCGGCACGAATTCTTCCGCCGACGCTGCTCGACTTCATGCGATAATCGAATGACCGAGGTGCCTGAGAAATGCTGATACGATCGAAACCTTTCGGCGAGATCGAAATAGACGATCGACAGCGGCTTTACTTTCCGCTGGGAGTGCTCGGGTTCGAGGGGTTGAAAGACTACGCGCTCATGGACGCGACGCAGGCGCCGTTCTATTGGCTTCAAAGCCTGGACGTGCAGGAGATAGCGTTTATCCTCATCGAGCCCCGGGTCTTCAGGCCGGATTATGAGATTGCGGTTCCCGATTCGGATCTTGAAGAAATCGGAATCGAAAGTTCTGAGCAGATGCTCGTCTTTGCAATTGTGACAGTTCCGGATGATCACCGCCAGATGACGGCGAATCTTCAGGGGCCGGTTCTCATAAATCGGGCGCGAAGACTCGGCCGGCAGTCGATTTCGACGGACCCCAAGTGGCTCGTTCGTCACCTCATCCTTGACGAACTGGCAAAGATCCGGGGCTGACAATGCTGGTACTTGCGCGCCGGATAAATGAAAGAATTATCATCGGCGACGGAATCTACGTCTCGGTTGTAGACATAAAGGGCGATCAGGTAAAACTGGGAATCGAGGCGCCGCCGCAGGTAAAGGTCTATCGGCAGGAAATATTCGACGCAATTCAGGAAGAAAACCGCAAAGCAGCACAGTCGCACGGCGAGCTTCCCTCGCTGAACGGGTTCATTGACGAAGGCTCGCGCGGTAGTTCGAAAGAGGACCGCTAGTCTCCTCCATTCGACGTTCGGTCGATTCGCAGCCCCAGTGCGGCGTCGCTTTCCCGCACATAGACTGGTCCCTGTTCATCACTATCGAGAAGACCCGCCTGAAACCGTTTCAGACCGAGCGACAGAAGCGCGTCGCCGTAACCGGACCGACAGGTGAGGTCAAGGACAAACTCCATTGTCTCATCGTCCCCAACACTTCCTCTGATCGCTGTTGCGAGAGCGCCCGCATCGGGCCCGGTCAGCAAGACGCGACGTGCACCGCCGAGCAATCGCAAAATCGCCGCAGCGTCGATGTCGAGATCGGGCGCCGGATCCTCCGATTCGGTCACGATTCTGCAGTAAAACCGATCCTTTTTCGCGTCAACCGCGGGAATTACCACGCCGGAAAAATAGCGCGCGTGCCATGCGTAGACCTCGAGGCTGGGGATTGACACGACCGGACATCCGGCGCCGGCTGCGATTCCTTTCGCCGTGGCCATCCCGATGCGAAGGCCGGTAAATGAACCGGGCCCTCTGGTACACACGACAAAGTCTGGCGCTAATCGGGTGTTGGATTCCGTTTCTCCCTTCTTCGCGATCGTCTGCTTCTGGGCTTCTGCCTGAGCGACAAGCGAAAGGATTGCAGGCAAGAGAGTTTCGGCATGCCGGAGACCGCCGTCGCGTGAGTAGAGAAACCGGCCCGTGTCGTCGAGGTAGGCAACGCTCATAAGGTCGGTGGCTGTATCAATTGCCAGTATCCGCATTTTCCGGTCCTGTTACCGTGATGTTTCTCGCGCCGCCCGGTTCAATCGAGAACCTGACAAAAATGGCGTGGGCCGGCAGAAGCGACGCCGCTTTCTCGCTCCATTCAACGATAGCGATCGCCTCGCCGTTGAGCAGCTCGTCTGACCCGACCAACTCGAACTCGATGCTCCGCTCTATGCGGTAGAGGTCGACGTGGTAAGCCATGCGGGCAGCCGAGTCGTCTGCCGCGGGTAGTTCATACTCGTTTACCAGCGTGTACGTGGGGCTGGTGATCGGATCATCGACGCCGAGTCCTCGAAGAACTCCTCGCGCGAAGGTCGTTTTCCCGACACCGAGAGGTCCCTCCAGGGCAACAACCGAACCTTTGCGCAGGAGCACGGAAAGCGATCTGCCATACTCGGCTGTTTCCTCGGCGGTTTCGCAGCGATAACCGACACCGAATTTCAGGGGAGCAATCCCTTCGCGTCGAGCCGGAGAATGTGGTCTTTCAGCATACGAAGTGCGGGGACAAGCGGGTAGTCAGGGATTTCCAGGAACTCCGCCTGAACCTGAATGCCGGAAGTTGGCGTGTGTTCCAGAATGAACGAAATGCGCCGGGAACGCGTGGTAACGTCATCGTACTTGAGTACCGCTTCGGCAGCAAAGCTACGCCTGTAGAGGACCGGCGCATCCTTGCGGACGATGTTCCGGATTTCAACCAGTTCCATTCGCAGACTGTACACCTTTTGAGCGGGCTCGTCAATATTGTAGTTAAAAGGGTAAATAGAGATATTATTCGCTAAATCCGTAGACAAATGACATGATTTCGTTCATGTACTTCTGGGAGACCCGAGTGAACATGACGTGCATATCGCCGCCGTATGGCGGTTTCGATTCCACGCCGCAAACTTTGCCAAAAACGCTCATTGATTTTCGATTGTCGGTTTGGAGATCGATGCGGATGAGGCTTCCTTTCTTCAGCGGTCGCTGGGAACGCAATAGACAGCCCCCGGTGGATATGTCTTCCACGCGTCCGAGGATGCTTCGATTCTTCTGAACAACCGCCTGACGTGCACGTTTCCGTCCGGTGCCGGTCTCCATTACCTGGACCGGATAGAAGTAGGCCGGGCGCCCATACTCTTTACGGGGCGATTTTCGCTTCTGAACCTGCTTGATATCGTTCACGTGCTCGATGAAGAGCGTTCCTTTTCCGCGTACACTGTGAATTCCTCGGACACGCGAAACGAATCGGTAGACCCGATCGTTGTCTCGAAGAAAGGTTACCTGCATGCGTCGGCCCTTCTCCGGGCGGACAGGACCATCATCGTTCTGCGGGAGCTCGACGCCGAGCATATTCGCGAGGTTAGAAACTATCGCCGTTTCGAAAGAGCCACCGCGTTCGAAGACGAGTCGTACTTCCTGTCCTATCCGCAAGTTCCGGGAGCTCGAAATAGTATTCAGGTTTGTGCGATTCGAGTCCAGAATCGCTTTTATCTGGAGCACCGTGTTCTTTCGCGTGTCTTTCTCGCCTTCGCCGATCGAGGAAGCACCGATCGCCTCGAGCTCATCGCGCATGGCTCGATCCAGGTAGGAGCCTCCTTCAAGCAGTCGGTCCGGTGTCTGAAGGCTCTGATCCTTTATCATGTGCTCGAGTACGCGAACATGCGAAGGAAACAGTCCGGCTTTCTTCGCGCGCCGGCGGAAGGAACCCTTGCCGAAACGTCCCTTTTTGGCCGAACGTCCCCGTCGGCGATTTGAGAGAATTGAGCCGACGACGGCCACGAGAATGAGCATCGCAAAGATCCCAATCGCGACATAGGAGGTAGTGGGATCGGGCTGGGAAAAGAAGTTGTACTCGGTCTGCAGAAGGGTCATTGCTACCTGTTTCCTCCTTGATTATGACGGCGGTTCCTGCGCAGGGGACAGAGGGTCGTCTGCGAGGAGCGTCACAACCTGTTGTACGCGGGGTGCAACTTCGTATTCCAGCAGATCCCCGATAAGCACCGAATCCTGCGCGGTAAATGCGTCCACAAGCTCGTTGAGAAAACGATTGAGGTCGCCCGTTACGTCTGCGAGACTCTTTCCGTCGGTGACACGCTCCCGGATGGCGGGGTTCGATTCGTAGACGTAGGGTACGATTCGAATGACTTTGCCGAGCAACTCAGTAAATCGAACGACCGCAGCCATCGCCTCCCTGTCCTTGCCTGTCTGAAGCAGTAGCGATACCTCGGAAATCTCCGGAATGGTCTGTTGCAGCAGCACTGCCGCGAATGCCGCCTCCTGCTCCGGCTGAGTGATTTCCTTCATGCGGTCGATTACCAGGAACTGCAGGTTCTTCAGGTGGACCAGTAGTCCTTCCCGCTCTTCGTCGTCTACCTGCCGTCCCTCGAGAAGGCCGGAACGGTCCAGTAGGTCATCCAGCCGCAATTCGCCAAGCTCCGGACGAACCGGCCCGATGAGATCGATCAGGCTCTTTCTGATGTAACGGTATTCAGCCAGCAATTCCTTGAGGTCGGCGTAGCGGCGCTCCTCGATCCCATTGTGCAGCAGCACGACGTATTGCAGGATAGTCTGAAAAGTGGAGAGCTTCATCTCCCGATAGGTCGATGCGGTCACGCTCACATTGGATACGTTCCCCAACGGATGAGTATTCCACCGTTCAGGGGCATAAAGCGGCAAATCGTTTCCGTCGACAACCAGACCAGATATAGTCAACCGATTGTCGAGAAGCCACTCCTGGAGCTGGTTCACCACCTGTCCCAGGTTGTCCTCACCCTCGAGTGCGAATTGTATCGGCTCGTTGTTCACCAGAATTTCCACGCGTTATTCCTTCGTCGCTGAGTGCTTATCGGCCGCCTGAGGCACCCGACTGTCCACCGAGACCATTGAGGGTTTGCGACTGTTTCTGGAGATCGCCCATAGCGCCCTGCATACGCGCGAACTGGTCCCTCAGATCTACGCGTTTCTGATCCAGGCGCTTGTTGAGATCATCGATCTCCTTGTTCGTGCTCGCGATCCGTGTATCGAGCCCCTGGCTTCGAATGGCGATGATGCCACCGACCTGAACGTAGGGGGTGACAAGGTCGTCAATCTTCACTGATACACCGTTGTCCATAACCAGATCCCCGTTGGTATCCGACCCGAAAAGCTGTTTGACCTCGGGGAGGTGGTCCTTGATCGCCGCGTCCAGTGCCTGCTCGTTGATTTCCAGATAACCGCGCAGACGGGAAGCGTCATAGGATTGCTGCCCGAACCCGCCCGTGTTGGTGGAGATTCCAATTTGCGCGAGAAGCGTGAGTTGATGACCCAGGTCGGTAGGGTAGGGCCCCATCATGGCATTCTGCAACCGGGATTTCAACATACTCATCGTCATGTCTCCCTGCAGAAGTCCCAACTGGTCCATCGCCTGTTTTTTCTCGTCGGGGGTAAAATAGGTTACTTCGTCCACGACGTCAGGAGTTTTGTTCGAAACGATATTGATCTGGGTCAGAAGCTGATTGTATCGTCCTACAAACTCGATTATGGAGTCCTTGACCAATTTCCGGTCCGGTTCGACTGTTAGCGCAACGGGCACCGTACTCGTCGATTGGAGCTGCAGGGTGGTTCCCGGCACAAGATCAGTAATCGTGTTGCTGTCGCGAACGGCATCGATCCCGTCAACCGTAAGCTTCGCGTCCTGGGCCGCGGATACCGGATTCACCGCGCGGTAATCGCCGCGACTTTGCGGATCGTAGATGCGCACATTGCGAACTTCGACCCTTCGCCCCGTATTGCGATTACGAATATCGAGAGCCGTCATGCCGTGAACGTAGTCGGAGATCGGTATCGTCAGTTGCTGGAAGCCATCCGTGTCAGGAACGTCCGGAAGCGGAATTGCGTCCACGCCGTTTTGAGCAAAGATGATCTGGTGATCTACGATTATTTTTGGAGGCTCCGGCGGTTTCCATTGTGGGAGAGGGGCCTGTGAATTGTTGCTGTGAACCGTCACCCCATCCAGGGTGGCTGACCCGGGAGATGGCACGGAAGGTCCCGGCGGGGGGACGGGGGCTGCAATTGCGCTTCCACCGAGATTGGTGACACTGATCTCGAGCGAAAGCTCCATCTTGCCTGAAAATGCTACCGGGGGCGTCACAGGAAGCGAAGCTTCGGTTCCCGGTGACAGAGTTACCGTTCCGTCGGCGACAGTGACATTCGTTTGATCCAGCGGAACGGTCCAGCCGGCGACAGTACTTCCGGAGATCACCAGATCGCGACTATTGCTGAGTACTTTCTGCAGGATTCCCGCGTCCACCGCAAATGCGGCCGCATCCTTGAGGAATTGAAGTCGATTCTTTGCGCCGGACTTCTCCGACGCCACCATGAGAACCTGTGTGCTCTGGGTGTTTCGGACGACGTTCGCGGATATGAGCGGGGCGCCGTACCTGTTTAGTGCGTCCGCGAACTCGCTCAATTTGCCGCCGCGAAACGCAAAAGTCTTTTCGGCGTCGCCAACTTTGAACGTGTAGGTTCCCGCAGGGACATGGTAGTCCAGCGGTAGATCTTTGGAGAGGAAAGAGTCAGCTCCCGCAAGCTGCTTAACGATAATTGTGTTCTTGTGTTCCTGCGCCTGGCGAGTGGCCGTCGCGGTAAGAACAGCGTCATTCGATGAACTCGCCATCCTTTCGTTGAAAGGATTCTGAAACCCGTAGAGTTTCTTGGCACTGTCCTGGAGTTTGCTCAGCTTCTGGCCCAGGTCGGACCAGACGGCCTTCTCCTTCTTGTATCCGTCTACGTTGCCCTTCATGCGGTCGACCGGCGCCGCTTCATACTTCATGATCTTGTTGATCATTTGGTCCGTGTTGTACTGGTCGGTTACCCCCGGGATTGTGAACGAACCTGTTGACTGCGCAAAAGACAACGGAGCGGCAACTGCAAGTAACACCGCCACGGCGAAATATACGAGATTCTTTTTTCTCAGATTTTGTGGTCGAAAAGTAATCCGACTGCCTCCCGAATTCTACGGTAAAGCTCCTGAATTTCTTTAGGCGGAAGCTCCCTGATTACTTTATCGGTTTCGGTGTCAATCACCTTGACGACGACGCGATTTATGTCGCGATCGAGACTGAATTGCAAGCGACGATCAAACGCCTGAGACACTTTCTGGAGATCCGATAGAACTTTGTCGATGTGCTGCTGTGGTTGCGACGTCCTGACATTTGCCGCCTGTTCGACGACCTGTTGAGTACCGGCTCCAGGAATGTTCGCGGTTGGAATGTCGTAGTAGGACCCAACTCCTCGTATTTCCATGGACATACCCTTACCTCCGTGTAAGAATGAAAAGGCGGGAGGAGAGCGCGACCCCTCCCACCGGGTTTAATTGCGGAATAGAGACGACGTCCAGAGATCTCTTTCCGCTCTGCACACAAGACCAAACGCCTATCGCGAATTGTCTATGTACGAGTTGTGAACGGAGTAATCGGGTCGCTTGCCTACTGGAGCAGTTGGAGTACCGACTGGTTCTTCGTATTCGCGTGCGCGAGCATGGCTGTGTTGGACTGCATGAGAATCTGGTTCTTCACGAAGTCAACCATTGTAGTCGCCATGTCCGTGTCTCGAATGCGCGATTCGGCTGCCTGCAGGTTTTCCGCGGCGACCGCGACACCCTGCTGTGCCATCTGAAACCGGTTCTGATACGCGCCGAGGTTTGCTCGCTGGGCGTTTACCATGCGCAGGGCAGTGTCCACGGTGCCAATTGCGCGGTTTGCTGATTCCGGTGTCGAAATCGAGACCGTTCCGCCAGCCTGGCCCTGTGCTCCCTGCAGCCCGAGTGCGCTCGCCGTCATCGTCCCGATGAAGACCCGTTTGTTTTGATCCATGTTGGCGCCCACCTGAAACTGCATGATCTGACCGGAAGCAGAGTTCGCGGCAAATCGTCCGGTGAGCATGTTCATCCCGTTGAACTGAGCGTGCGAAGCGATTCTGTTCACTTCGTCGACCAGCTGCGAGACTTCCACTTGAATCATCATGCGATCCTCGGGAGTGTAGATACCGTTTGCAGACTGTACGGCAAGCTCTCGGAGTCGCTGGAGGATGTTGGTCGTTTCGCCGAGATATCCTTCCGTCGTCTGAATGAACGAAACGGCGTTCTGGATATTGCGGCCCGCCTGATCCAACCCGCGAACCTGGCTCGTCAGTTTTTCTGAAACGGCGAGACCCGAAGCATCATCGGCTGCCTTGTTGATGCGCAACCCGGAACTCAATTGCTCAATGTTGTTCTGTATCAACTGATTTCGAACGTTGAGCTCACGCGAAGCAAAGGCAGCACTCATGTTGTGATTAATAATCATATGACTCTCCTTGTCGGGTGGTTTTAGGCATCCATTGCCTTCCCTTGCCGATTGGGGGCGTCCCAGAAGAGATCGCGCTTCTTCTGCTCCGTTCGTTCACCCCATCGACAGAGAGATCTCCTCACCAGGCACTCCCTGTGCCTTATGAGCGACCCCTCCGAATCGGCGCCGCGGAGCTGAACCCCAAAAGGTTGAAGGTTTGCGCCGCGTCGGGATTCCCCTTTGTTCAGGAGAGTGTTTTTCAAAGATCACCGCAGATCGGCCGAACCGAGCTGCGCGACAGGAGCGCTTTGCCCGGAACCCTGGTTCCGGGCAGAACAACTCATAATAGCAATGATACTCCGTTATCGGAGAAGTTGCAACACTGACTGCGGTTTCTGATTTGCCTGAGCCAGCATCGCCGTGCTCGATTGGACCAGAATCTGATTCTTGACGAACTCGACCATTGCCGAAGCCATGTCGGTATCCCGGATCCGGGACTCGGCTGCCTGCAGGTTCTCTGCGCCAATGTCGAGCCCGCCTATAGCCATTTCAAGCCGGTTCTGGTACGCACCGAGGTCCGCCCGCTGTTTGCTTACAACCTTGAGCGCCGTATCGAGCGTTCCGATTGCGTGATTTGCACTTTCCGGAGTCGAAAGTGACACGATCTGCCTGTCGCCGGCGTTTCTGACTCCCAGCGCCGCCGCGGTCATGGTACCTATATACACGCGCTTTCGCTGATCCATGTTCGCGCCGATATGGAACCACATGCTGGCGGTCACAACGTTCTGTCCGGAATCGCGTGCAAATCGTCCGGTAAGCATATTCATTCCGTTGAACTGCGCGTGGGAGGCGATCCGGTCGATTTCGTCGACCAGTTGCGAGACTTCCACCTGGATCATCATCCGATCCTCGTTCGTGTAGATACCGTTCGAAGACTGAACTGCAAGCTCGCGAATCCTCTGCAGAATGTCCTGACTCTCCTGAAGATAGCCTTCAGTAGTTTGAATGAAGGAGATACCGTTCGATGCGTTGGTTGACGCCTGCTTCAGACCGCGGATTTGAGATCGGAGTTTCTCGCTGACAGCCAGCCCCGATGCATCGTCTCCTGCGCGATTGATCCTCTGACCACTCGAGAGTTTTTCGATATCCTTCTGCAAACTCTCGTTGTTAATCTTGAGCTGCCTGTCGGCGAACTCTGCGCTGAGGTTGTGATTGATGACCATCGTTTCCTCCATGAAATGATGATTTCTCGCGGGCACTCGCTCGCGAGTTTCCCCGAGAGTGGGGGAACTCCCTTGCCGGGGCGACAGGCATCCTTGCCTGTTCGATCCAATCGGCTTTGGGGTTTGACAGGGTTACCGGCCGCAGGTACGGCGACTACGAGCGGCTGCCTGAGGTTTTCTGACCTTATCACCTCCTTCACGGTCGTCCGATCGAAGCCGAAAAAAACACTCAAGGCTCATAATCGGGCGCCGATATTCAGAATAGGGGCGAGTAGTATCCGCTTCCGAAACAGTCAGTCGTACCTCACCCCGGTCTGCCTATCGGCAACAGCGGGCATAATCTTTAGCGTCTGGAATGAACTACGTAAAGAAGGGGAGTGCGCGAGGTGAGATACAGCGCTTGCGCCGTAATATCGTTATTGCTCGATCTTTTCGAGATAACGAATCGCTATCGGGTCTTCAGGCTCGATTTCCAGAACCGTCTTGAAGAATGAGGCAGCTTCTGCGTCACGGCCCTCTTTCAGGGCAAGAATCCCGAAGTTGGAAATGATTTTTATGTTTTCCGGCTCGAGCGTCAAAGCGCGGCTCAGCCTGCGGCGGCTTTCGGCGAGTTCGCCAAGTTCCATATCGCAGATAGCCAGTTCGTTGAGTGTGTCCGCCTGTTCAGGTCCGATTTCGAGCGCCTTGAGAAAGGCTCGCTTCGCTTCAGCGTAGTGTTGGAGCCTCCTCTGACCCCAGCCAAGCAGAAACCAGCCGTTCCAGACGTTTGGGTACGATTCGAGGAAGCGGCGGATTTTCTCCACTCCCTTTTCCTCTTCTCCCATGCGAATGAAATCGTAGGCCTCGTTAAACAGCGTGTCGAGGAGATTCTGACTGTCGATTTCGTGGATGATTCGTTTGATTTCGCGGCGTTTTTCGGGATCGTCACCAAGTTTCAAATACGACTCGAGATGAAAGCGGGCTTTTTCGAAACTCCTGAGTTTGAGAAAAAAGAAGCCCCCGTTGAGGTGAGCTTCCGGAAGCACCTCGTCTGCGGCGAAGAGCTGCTTGTAAGTTTCGAAGGCCAGGTCCGAATAGTGGGATTGTAGCTCGTCGTTGCCGATTGTCTCGTACGCGTCTGCGCGCTGTTCGTACACAATCGCCAGGTTCATGCTTGTACGTGGATCATCCGGTAACAATCCCCGAAGCGCCTTGAAGATATCTTCGGCGAGTTCGAAGTCTCGATTGCGCGCTTTGAGAACTGCAGTCTCCGTCAGATCTTCGATGATCGAGGGGCGGGCCGCTCGTACAAAATCCCGGTAGTAGTCTGCATTCTCGTTATTCGAATCGTGCGCGAGCACACGAAGCATTCCGGCGATAATCATCTCCCAGGACAGTTCGGAAATGTTCCAATCTTCACGATTCTCCGGTTTTTCCACCGGGAGTGGTCTTGAAGGGTCCACCCGGAAATCCCCGATGCTCCGTTGCAGGTGGTCAGGGAGAGAAATGAATACGATTTTCGAAAGAGGGCTATTTTCTGGACTTTCACTCATCAGAGATGTCTGCTGCCTTTACCCGGAACGTTTTCAGGTAGTTGTTTATGCGCAGCTTGTATTTCATCGGAACTTGATCCTCGACAAATTGAATTGCGAAAGCCGCGATATCGTTTCTTCCCTCGACCGGCTCGAATCGCACTACTTTCCCGGGTATTGCCATGAGCTCTTCCGGCTCTTCAAGCTCAAGCTTGAGAATTGCCTCCCGGTTCACGATGAACTGCGCAATGCCAAAAATTACTACCTTTGCCCCCGAAAAGGAAAGGTCGCGGATGATTCCACGCCGCGGAATGCCCTGAATGAGCACTGTGGATTCTTTCGATTTGATACCGATCTTTCGTAACGAGTCCGCGGTAATCGTCACCCGTTCCTCTTTTCGTTTCTGCGAATTGACATTCGCTTCGAGAAGCTCGCCGAGTATCTCTATCAGACCGTCCGGAGGACGCTGCGTATATTGGAGCGTGAGGAATGTGAGATCCGGTTTCTCGGGTCCGTATGGCGAATACCCGGTGATCTTGGCGCCGACAAAGAAAGTCAAGGGATCCGCCTTGTCGGGTCGGAGAAAGCTGAATCGAAGTTGAATTACGTTGTTTGCTTTCCGCACGGTTTCGGAAAAGTTTCCCTGACGATTCACCACGAGTTTGGCACCGATCATCGAGGAAGCGTAAACTATGCACGGCCACTGGAAGCCCAGGCACTTCATGAACACCTGCTTCGGATAGAGGAGGGTGGCTTTGATCACTTCCTTGGTGAAAGTAACGTCAACTGTGCTGAACTGCTCGTAGTAGCGCGCTATTTGCTGGCTTGTTGTTATAGACATGGCCCGACTATGATATTAGGATATCGGCGTTCCGGATGTCAATTGTGTGTCTGATGCAAAAGTCGCAAGGAGAGACAATGGTTTCAGTGTACGGTCTGGGCAATCCGTTGATGGATATCATACTTCGGGCCGATCACTCGACGATTACGCAGCTGGATGCGGTTCCCGGAACGATGAACCTGGTCGACTTCGACCACCAGCAGAGGGTTATATCACTGGGCAAAGACCCGGTCTTTTCGGCGGGTGGAAGCTGCGCAAATACCATACGCGGACTCGCCTGGCTGACGGGCAAGGAACGGGATCTCGGCTCGCCAGCCTACACCGGTGCGGTGGGGCAAGACGAGAACGGCGGGAGATTCCAGCGCGCAATGGAGGCCGAAGGAGTCAGAACCCTTCTTGCAAGAAAGCCGGTCCCCACCGGAACCTCCGCGATTCTGGTAACGCCGGACTTTGAGCGTACGATGTTCACCTATCTTGGTGCCTGCAGGGAATACGCGGTGTCCGATTTTGACGAAGATTTGCTGTCTCAAGCACACATTTTCCACACGACCGGTTATATGTGGGACACGGTCAACCAGGAAGAAGCTGCGAAACGCGGAATCGTGGAAGCACAGAAACGTGGTGTTCAGGTTTCGTTCGATATTGCTGACCCATTTGTAGCCCGTCGGTATCGCGACAGGCTTGTGCACTGGCTGCCCGGAAAGATCGACATTCTGTTTGCCAATCTCGAGGAATTGCGCGCCATGACGGACGTCGCAGGAGAACCCGGGGAGGTCCTCGATGCCGCCGGAGGGTACGCTCCCGTGGTTGTGATGAAGTACGGCAAGCTGGGTTGCTTGATCCTGAGCGCGGGTGGGGCAGTTCGCGTGCCCGGTGAAGCCGTTGATCCGCGGGATACCACCGGGGCGGGGGATTCCTTCGCGGCGGGATTTCTTTATACCTATCTTCAGGGTCGGCCGCTTGCCGAGTGCGGGCGCCTCGCCAACCGACTTGCCTCGCGAGTCGTAACTGTGCAAGGTTGTGATTATGATTTGCTTGACAGGTCCGAAATCCTCAGTCGTTGAGACTATTTTGGATCCGGCATCGCCGCGTCGATTTTCGCTATCAGCTCTTCTGTGATACGGCCCAATTCCTCGCCGGTGCTGGCTGCGGTCTCCTGGGAATGACGCCGTTCCTTGAACAGCTCATCAGTTACGAGAAGTGCCGACAATATGGCAAGTTTCAGGCTGTCCCGGGTAGAAACGCTACGGGAGATTTCCTCGATTTTCGTGCGGTAGAAATCGAGAAGATCGGCGAGATATTCGGGATCCTCATCGCTTTGAAGTGTGAATGATGTTCCGAGCAATTCAATCCGCATGACCGTCACTGCCGGCTCCGGTCTTTAGAAAATGTCGAGCTCGGATTCAGCGCTCTCTTCGTCCGGTGCAGTTTCACCCGCGAACAGACCGTCTTCTCCGTTCTTTCCGGCGTCGATCGGCTTCGCCTCGAAGTCATCGTCGGATTGGGGCTTTTCGGTGCGCCGAGGCGCGATTTCGCTTGCTGCCCGGTGTTCGCCTGGTTTCCGGTGTTCGGACTTGATGCTGGAATCAACCGGGTGCGCGGCGTCTGTGGCTGACGCGCTCGAGGAACCTCGATCCTTCGGAGCCGTTCTTGAGTGGGCGCCTCCGGCCGGTGGATTGGACGAAGCATGCCCCTTTGGGGGCGTGATTGTCTCTTCCGGTTCTTCTATGAGAGCGTCTTCGAGCTGGTCGAGTTGTTTCAGCGCATTGGTGATGCTCAACTCGATCTCCTGCTGGCCGGACTTGAAGTCACCAACCATGCTTTCCAGATCACCAATGCGTTTTTCGTATGTTTCGAGAGAAGCGCGAAGCGACTTATTCTCGTCACGCAGTTTTTGAATGTACTGTATGGCTTTCTGAACCCTGGACTCGAGAAGCCGTATCTGTTCCAGGTTCACCATAGCACTACGCTCCTACAGATTCCCGGGCTTTCTCTACCAGGGCCTTGAACGCCTGTGCGTCTTCGATCGCGAGATTACTCAGGGCCTTTCGATCCATTTGGATATTCGCCCTGTTCAATCCGTTGATGAAGCGAGAATAGGTCATTCCTTCGTTCCGGCAGGCCGCCGAAATTCTTGCAATCCAGAGTTTTCTGAATTCCCGCCTGCGGCCTCGCCGATCGCGATACGAATAGCTGAGGGCTTTCGCGAGCGCATCTTTGGCTACGCGGTGCAGCTTGCTGCGTTTTCCCCAGAATCCTTTTGTCTGTTTAAGAATCTTCTTTCGTCGATCCTTGCGTCGAGTTCCGTCTACTGCTCGTGGCATCGGTGCTTACTCCTTCCGTTGCGTCGTATGCGTTGACCGCGCGATAGTTCAACCGCGGTCCTGCGGTTTTTCAACCGTAGGGTAACAAGACCCGGATTCGTTTGACCTCAGCCGCGCTGAGAATACCGGTCTTGCGCAGATGACGCTTCCTCTTCGGACTTTTCTTGGTTAAAATGTGCCGGAGGTTCTGCTTTTTGTACTTTACCTTACCCGTCGCGGTGAACTTATATCGTTTCGCGGCGGCTCTGCGAGTCTTCATCTTTGGCATCTTCACACCTCACTGATTGTACGTACGCCGATCCACCGGTTTTTCGGAGCATCGGCGCGCTGACAAATCGTATCTTTTACCTGCGGTCTTTTGGCTTACTTCTTGACCTTCGGGCTGACGATCATCGACATGAACCGGCCTTCCATGAGTGCCGGGCGATCCATCACGTATGAGTCCTCAAGGAGCACGAGAACCTGATCCAGAACATCCTTCCCGAGTTCCGTGTGTGCGAGCTCTCGTCCTCGAAAACGGATTGTAACCTTGACTTTGTTCCCTTCGTCCAGGAACTCACGCACATGCTTGGTCTTGAACTGGAGATCGTGTTCCTCGATCTTCGGCTGCATCCGAATCTCCTTCATTTTGACCAACTTCTGCTTCTTCTTGGATTCTCGGTTCTTCTTTTCTTGCTCGAACTTGAACTTTCCGTAGTCGAGTATCTTGCAGACCGGCGGGCTCGCCTGTGGTGCAATTTCGACCAAATCCAGTCCTCGTTCCTGCGCCATCCGAACGGCGTCGAGTGTCGGCACGACTCCGTGCTGATTTCCCTCATCGTCTATCAGGCGCACTTCTCTCACACGAATCATTCCATTGATCCGCAAGTCTCTATTTGTAGCCAATCGACCTCCTTCTTTGGCTTTGCGCGACCTCTACCGGTCGGTGAGTACAGGCTGAACACTGTATCACTGTTGCCCGATAGAGTCAAATATCCCTATACATGTGTCTGAAACTATACAAGATTTATGGTTGCTTCGTCCAGCGGACGTTCCGTACGTCCCTCGAGGACGAAACAGACTTCCGCTGCCCGCAGATTGAGCAAAGGACCGCGTATGGGTCGGCCGCGCCGGATGCTGATCTCTTCCAGGATCGTCGCGCTGAGATCGGCGCACAGGTAGGTA
>DATKUF010000199.1:0-8117 GCA_035530755.1 Spirochaetia bacterium
GTACGTTTTGCTTCCCATGGCGGCACTCTTTGGATTTCTTGGGATCCGACTGACGCAAAAACAGATGAGTGAGGATCGGGATGCCCGCGAAGCGAAGGCGGTCGAGAAGACGCGAGATGCGACGCCCGCGGAAATTTCACCCGTGGCGCCGCTGGATCCGATCTCGCTGGAGCTTGGATACGGACTCGTCCCGCTTGTCGACAAGGATCAGGGAGCGGAGCTTCTCGATCGGGTTACGCGAATTCGACGGGAAGCAGCCCTCGACATGGGGCTTGTTGTGCCGCGGATCCGAATCATCGACAACATGCGGCTTGAGCCTTCCGAATACTGTATCAAGATTCGGGGCGTCGAGGTCGGACGTGGTGTGATCCGGCTGGGGCACTATCTTTCGATCAATCCCGGCGGCGTAAAAGAGGATATCCCGGGGGAGAAAACCCGCGATCCGGCATTTGGGCTTCCAGCCCAGTGGGTCACCGAGGAGTTCCGGGAGCAGGCCGAGCGAGCGGGGTATACGGTGGTGGACGCTCCTTCGATAGTCGCCACCCACCTGACCGAGGTGATCAAGAAGCACGCATCGGAGATCCTCGGACGGCAGGAAGTGAAGTCGATCCTCGATACGCTCAAGCGGGATTACCCGGCAGTCGTGGAAGAGGTCCAGGGTAATCTTTCCATCGGAGAAATTCAGAAGGTATTGCAGGGATTACTGCGGGAGCAAGTATCGATTCGCAATATGGTCGCTATATTGGAAACGCTTGGTGACTATGCTACAATCACCAAGGACACGGGGTACCTTATCGAAAAAGTTCGCCAGGGGCTTTCACGGCAGATCTGTCTCCAATACGCAGATGACGAAAAGAAGATCTCCGTCATTACGATCAATCCCGCTTTTGAGCAAACCATTATCGATTCCCGGGTAGAAACCTCCGGCGGCGTAATCTCGGCACTGAAGCCCGAGGTTCAGAGAAAGTGGATTACATCCATGTCGAACATGGTGAGAAGAGTACAGGAGCAGGGGCTGTACCCGATAATCCTCTGCTCCGAGGCGGCGCGGGCGCTCGTGAGGGCGAGCACCATACGCGAGATACCCGATCTGGTAGTGCTTTCGGTGTCTGAAATCATTCCCGACGTCCGAGTCGAGGGAGTTGGCGAAATCAAACTCGATGGATGAGGTGTCCATAGATGGAATATTTCGTTGAGCAGGGTCCGACACATCGCGAAGCTCTCGACAAGGTGCGCGTGAAATACGGCGACAATGCCAGAATTCTTTCGCACAAGACTGTACGGATCGGCGGTTTCCTCGGTTTTTTCGCGCGCGAAGGCGTGGAGGTGACCGGATACTACTCCTATGAACCGGTGAAAAGAAAAACAGTCGATGTTGAAGAAGAAAAACGCAAGATTCTCAACGCCGTGAAATCCGACAAGACGATAGACCTCGTGCTCAAGGAAATACAGGACATCCGCGAGCGGATGGAGAAGCAGGCCGAATCGCCCCCGACGATTTCTGTGGACGCGGCGCACCCGACGATCAGGCAGATTGAGGCGCTACTTTCGCAGAACGAGTTTACCCCGGCGTATTCGCAGGAGATGATCGGTCGCCTCCGGCGCGAATTCTCCGTAGACGAGCTTGACGATCTCGAACGAGTCCAGAAGCGCGTTGTCGAATGGATCGGTGAGTCGATAAACCTGCGCACTGATGTGGCTTCCCCGGCCGACGCCGATGGCAAGCGACGTTCACGAGCTGAAGTATTCATCCTGGTTGGACCAACCGGCGTGGGAAAGACCACGACGATAGCTAAACTCGCGGCGATGTACGGGATCACGGGGAACGGCACCAGGCCGGCGACCGTGAGGATAGTTACAATTGACAACTACCGCATCGGTGCAAAGCAGCAGATCGAGATCTATGGCGAAATAATGGGCATTCCGGTCTCGTTCGCCGAGTCACCGCAGGACTTCAAGAAACATCTCGATCTCCACAGCGATGCCGATCTGGTTTTTGTCGACACGATCGGAAAGAGCCCAAAAGATTTTGCAAAACTCGGGGAGATGCGCGAATTGCTGCGGGAGTCGGGTGCGGGGAGCTCGGTGCATCTTGCACTGAGCGCGACTACGAAAACCAGTGACATCTACGAAATTCTGCGTCAATTTGAACCGTTCAACTACCAATCCATTGTGCTTACCAAACTCGATGAAACCACGAGAATTGGGAATGTGGTGAGTGTCCTGGCCGAAAAACAGAAATCGATTTCATTCATTACCGACGGACAGGGAGTCCCTCAGGATATCTCGCGTGCTTCGGTAGTCAAGCTTCTCACGAATCTGGAAGGATTCCGGATCAACCGGGATCATGTAGACGCCCGATTCGGTTGATCCGGAAATAGTTGGAGAGGGAAATGGCAGATCAGGCCGAAACGCTGCGCGAAATCATGAAAAGCAAATCGGTTCCCGGACGCCCGTCGGATGCCGCTTCAACCGCGCACAAGACGCGAATTATTGCGGTAGCGAGCGGAAAGGGAGGCGTCGGGAAGACCAATATCTCGACGAATATGGCTATTGCCTACGCAAAGCTCGGGAAACGCGTGGTCCTGATGGACGCGGACCTCGGACTGGCGAATGTGAACGTGGTTCTCGGCATCATTCCAAAGTACAATCTGTACCACCTTATCCGTAAGCAGAAAACGATGCGTGAGATATTGATGGACACAACCTACGGAATACAGATTGTTGCCGGTGCAAGCGGCTTTGCGAAGATAGCCAACCTCTCCGAGGACGAACGCCAGGTTTTTGTCCGGGAACTTTCCGAGCTGTCGAGCGCCGACGTGATTATCATCGACACGAGTGCCGGTGTCTCCAACAACGTGCTCTCATTTGTCGCCGCTGCCGACGAAGCCATAATTGTGACGACGCCGGAGCCGACCGCCATTACGGACGCCTATGGAATTATCAAGATCATAGCGACCGAGATCGATAACCTCGGCCTGAACCTGAAGCTTATTGTGAACCGGGTTCGCTCGGTCGCCGAGGGAAAGAAAGTCGCTGAACGTGTTATCAATATCGCTGGTCAGTTTCTCAACCTCAAAGTAGATTATCTCGGCTACGTATACGACGATCCGGCTGTGCATCAGGCCGTTCTTCGTCAGCGGCCGTTTCTGGCGCTCGATCCAAAGGGCAAGGCTTCGATCTGCGTCCAGCATATGGTCGGGAGGCTGGAAAAGGTCTCCGCCGGACAGGAGGGTGGGGTTGCACGGTTCTTGCGGAAGTTGCTCGGCCGGCCCGCGAGTTGACGGGGCGGAATATTTGGCCTAATCTGTAGTGGGGTTCGCAAACTGGGCGATATGGAAATCAACTGGAAAGTAAGCACCGCGTTTGCCGCCGCGGCCTTTCTCCTTTCCATACTGAGCGGGGCGATCGCCGGGGTTGGCTTTGGCCTTCTGCTCCTTCGCGCGATTATCGGGGCCGTCGCGTTTGCGGTAGTCGGTGCCGGCGTTTCGATTGTTGTCGCCAGATATCTCCCGGAATTGAGAAGCCTCCGCGGCGCCGAAGAACCGTCTGATGCCGGGAGAAGTGCCGGCAGGATGGTTGATATCGTTATCCCGGAGGAGCCGGTAGGCGAATTCGTCGATGGGTCGGAGAGCACGGAGTTTCCCGAAGCGGGAGACGACGTAGGCGAAACCGACGGAGCCGACGATTTTATCGCCGACTCTCTCGTCGAAGAAGTTGAAGAGTTGTCGGGTGACGAACAACCCGACCTTCCGGGTCGACGAGCGTCAGGCACAATTCCCGGTGAATCCTCGGAGGCGTCCGAAGAGGCGTCCGAGATGGTAAGTGAGGAGGAGAGCAGGGAGCTCCTCGACGCGGACGTAGAAAGACTGCCGGATATCGGTGGACTTGCGGGATCGTTCGATGGTGAGACTTCGCGGGTCGCTTCGGAGTCGGAGAAAAAACACTCGAACGATTCAACCGGCAGAGATGATATGGACCCGGAAATAATTGCGCGCGCGTTGCGGACAGTTTTGAAACGTGACCAATCGTAGATAAGGAAAGGAACGGTATGGGCGACAACGTGCTGGCGGAACTGACGGAAGAGGAACTCTGGCGAAGGTATCGGAAGAGTCACAATCCCGACATCCGCGATGCGCTCATTAAGCAGTACGCTCCTCTGGTGAAATACGTCGCAGGAAAGGTGGCTATCGGAATGCCACACAATGTTGAGTTTGATGATCTCGTTGGTTATGGTGTTTTCGGGCTTTTCGACGCCATCGAGAAGTTTGATCCGGACAAACACGTGAAGTTCAAGACGTACGCGGTAACCCGGATCCGAGGTGCGATTTTCGATGAACTGCGGTCAATTGACTGGGTTCCGCGATCCATTCGGCAGAAGGCTAGAGAAATCGAGGAGGCGGTCCGGAAACTGGAAGCGAGCATCGGGCGGGCGGCGTCCGACCGTGAGGTTGCCGGCGCGCTCGGAATCAGCGTACGGGAGTTCGAAAAACTCATGCTCAAAATCAGCGGCACGTCGATGCTATCGCTGAACGATGTCTGGTACACCGGCGACGACAACGACAAAGTTTCCATCGCCGAGAGCATAGAATCTCCTCAGAGCCTGAATCCCGACACGATAGTGGAAAAAGACGAAATCCGCCAGGTAATCATCCGTTTCATCGACGAGCTGCCGGAGAAAGAAAAAAAGGTTCTGGTGCTCTATTACTACGAAGATCTCACTCTCAAGGAAATTGGCCAGGTTCTCGAGGTGACCGAATCGCGCGTTTCGCAGCTGCACACCAAAGCAATTTTGCGTCTTCGTGGAAAGCTGACGAACATACGAAAAGGGATTGTATAGCCGCGCTGAAGTCCGGGACGGCGGAAAAGAAATCCGGGGCAAGGGTACGCTGATGGTAAGCCTCGAACAAATTCAGAGCTTCATGAAACAGCAGGTTGTGGAAGACCGGAAGCAGACCTACGTGAATGTTTCCGGACCGACGCTGCAGGATGCGCTGAAGCAGGCTTCCATTGAACTGAGCTTGCCGGTCAAGAAGATCGAATATGAAGTACTCGAACGCGGATCTCAGGGAGTGCTGGGGGTAGGGAAGAAGCCCTTTATTATTCTTGCCTATCCGGCAAAAACCGGCGACTCCGGGATCGGGACGTCCGATTTTCCCGATCTCGATTTTGCCCCGCTTGCAGCCGCACGCGAAAACCCGAACTCTGATGGACAGGTTTATGTCCGCCTTTCGCCCGAAGGGGTGCTTCTCAAGGTAACCCCGCCTCGAGGAAACGGCGCTCCCGCGAGTGAGAGACAGGCAGTTGAACTTCTCAGCGCGCGTTCCGGAGAGCAGATCAACAAGTCATTGGTTGCCAAAGTGGTCAAGCTCGCCGAGGGCGAGTTCATACGTGTCGGAGAATATGAACATAATCCGTCGAACGACGCGATCCTTTCGATCGAGATCGCCGACATGGAGATGAAGGCATATCTGACTGCTCTTCAGCCGGGCCCTGGAGGAGCGGATCCGTCATTCGATGGGGTCATTGCATTCATCCAGGACAACGGGGTCGTCGAAGGAATCGTCAGCGAGGCGATAGCCGCCTTCGTCGATCGCCCGAAGTACAAAGTACCGTTTGTCGCCGCCGAAGGTATACCGCCGAAGAACGGCGCGGACGCGAGAGTTGTCTACAATTTCCAGACAGACCCGACTAAAGTGAAGCTCAAAGAGGTCAACGGACGGGTCGACTTCAAGGAACTCAATCTTGTTCAAAACGTAGTCGAGGGGCAGGTGCTCGCGCGGAAGGTTCCGGCCGAGCGTGGCGAACCGGGCCGGACGGTGACCGGGAAGCTTCTCCCTTCGAAGGACGGGAAAGACGTTACAATCGAAGTCGGCAAGAACATACGGCTTTCGGAAGACGGGATGACGGCAACCGCCGAGATGAACGGACAGGTGATACTGACCGGCGGACGTATCCACGTCGAACCGGTCTACACGGTTGCCGGCGACGTTAATCTGAAGACCGGACATGTGTTGTTTCTTGGCACCGTGCTCGTCAAAGGGAACGTAGAGGACGGTTTCGAAGTGAAGGCGGCCGGCAATATCGAAGTCATGGGAAGTGTGGGCAAGTGCAATCTTGATGCGGAAGGCGACATTATTGTTCATCAGGGAATCACCGGAAAGTCCACAGGGACCATTAAGGCGGGCAAGAGCGTGTGGTCGAAGTTCATTGAGAACTCACGCGTTGAAGCTGGTGAGCTTGTGGTGGTGAGCGACGGCATTATCAACTCAGAGGTATTTGCGAACCGAAGGATAATTTGCAAAGGAAAGCGCGCAGCGATAGTCGGAGGAAGACTGCGCGCTGCAGAGGAGATCAACGCAAAGTCGCTCGGGTCGGTGGCGGGCATGGAGACCTACCTGGAAGTGGGTTACGACCCGAGAAGCAAAGAGCAACTGGTTGCCCTTCAGAAACGTGACGGTGAAATTTCGTCGGAACAGGGCGATATTGCGCTCAATATGAAGACGCTCGAACACCACCTGCGGGCGCGGAAGGAGCTGCCGAAAGACAAGGTCCATTCCTATAATGAGCTCAAGCAGCATAAGGTGGCGCTGATGGGAGAGCAGAAGAAGGTGCGGGAGGAAATTGCCGCGCTACAGAACTACCTCAGCCAGTTGAAATTCCAGGGAAAAATTTCCGCATCAGGGACCGTGTACCCGGGAGTCAAGATAAGCGTCAAAGAGGCGAATCTGGAGGTCCGCAACGAGTTCAAGTCAGTGACATTCCTTTCCGAAGGCGGCACTGTGCGAGTCACGAAATACGAAGAGTCTGACGAAGATATCAGTATGAACAGGAGGGGATGATGCCGCTTCAGCCCATCGACCTACAGACTCTATTCGTGAGGCTTCAGCAGGTGGGGCAGGATCAGGCAGCCATTAAGGACTCAGCTGCACAGGCTCAAACCGTGGCGGGGCAGGAAATTGCCCAGAAGAGCACTCAGCAGAAGTCCCGCATAAGCGAGACGCCCGAGTTGCAGGAAGATCAACTCGAAAAGATCGGAGACGACGAACGCCGCAATCGGGAGCATGAGCAGGCGAAGAAGCGCAAAGACGAGAAGAAGCAGCCGGAAACCGAGCTGTTTCGTGATCCGGATCTTGGGCAAAATATCGATATTTCGGGTTGAGCCGTCCCTCATCTATGTCCACTCTGATAGCTATTCTGCTCAACATACTTGTCGCCGCGATCCTCTACATCGTGCTCAACAAAAAGATCGATCGGCAACTGAATCCCAAGGAGATGCTCGATCGGATAGGCGCCGAAGTCGAAGACATTATCAAGGAGCTCAATCATACAACCGAACGAAACATCGGACTCATTGAAGACCGGGTGGAGTCGCTGAAGAGTCTTCTTGAATCGACCGATCGCCGCCTGGCCGTGCTTCGCCGAGAGGCCGAGAAGCACGAGATGAGTAACGCAGTCTATACATCCATCGTTCAGAAGAATCGGAAACACCGGACGGATCAGCAGGTTCCCGCAACCGCGGAGGCGAATCCGACGTCCGAAACGCGTGACTCCGTTCCGGGGTCGGCCGCCGCACGATCAAACGACATCCCGCCAAAGCGGAGTGATGTCCGGGACCAGGTGCTCGAATTGCACCGAAAAGGAATATCGCCGTCGGTAATCGCCGGTCGCGTCGGGTCGACGATCGGCGAAGTTGAGCTTATCATCTCCCTGCAGGGAAGCCGAAAGCAGGGAGAGCTCGGCAACGACGGGGAGAGCCTTTCCTGAACGCGATAATCGGAATTGTGCTCGGCACAACACGCTCTGCTGTGGTGAAGTGCTTTTCGGTCGGTTCTGTGTCGATTGCAGCGGCGGTGATGGTGGATACGCAACCGGGTATGCGCCGCCAGGCTGTTGGTCGCTACGCCAAGTACGAGAGGGTTTCATGGACAACAAGCTGAGGACGATGTTCGAAAAGGACGGAGCCGAGATGATCGAAACGCTCGACTATCTAGTGAGCAGTCTCGAAGAGCGCGGCTTCGATCAGGAGCTTCTGGATCAGGCATTTCGGACCGTCCATTCATTCAAGTCAGAGACTTCGCTTCTTGGCTACTCACCGCTCATGAGTACTTCATCGA
>DATKUF010000200.1:0-6407 GCA_035530755.1 Spirochaetia bacterium
GAACGACTATTTCCGCAATCGCCTTACGATGCAGCTACGCCACCTCGGCGAGATCGCAGAGCGGTTCGATCTGCCGGTTGCCCGGTTGCCGCTTTTCGAAACCGAAATCCTGGGGCTCTCGATGATTGCCCGCGCAGCGGATGCGCTTTTCGAACCTGCTGTGGCGCCGGTCGGCGAGGAGAGGAGGTAGGACGATGAACACAGTCGAAAGAAAGGCGTTTGCCGGCCACGTAGGCGCGGATGGCAAGTCACACGACGCGACCGGCGAAGCTGTGGCCGCCGGCACGGTGAGTGTGGTGACCCGATTCGCCCGCTGCGAAGTGGGCGCCAGCTTTTCGCGCCGTTCACTTGCGACAAATGCGCCGTGTTCGATGGTGACTAAAAGGTAAACGGGAGTTTTGCCGAAATGGCGGCTGATCGTCGTCCCGCCCTCGGTAACTGCAGCAATTTCCATCTATATTTCTCCGCGGTTCATTATTCCCGGGACAGTTCGAACTGTGCTCGGAAGCCTTCGTGGATGGCGTTGGTCGCGGTGCCGTCCGATGTCGCCTTTTCGAATACGGCCTGTACCTTCTCCTGCGGCGCATCACTTCTCACCGTGATCTTGCAGCGGACGTTCTTCGGGACCAGCGAATTGTTGCGCTTGGCAGCGGAAAACTCGATGCGAAGGTCCTCTATCCTGATACCATATTCAGCGGCCGCCTTGCCGAAGTTCGTCATCAAACACGCGCTTGCCCTCGTGCAGCTCTATCCGGGCCCCATCATGGTCGATTTTGCCGCCTACGTCGGGTACCGCCTGCGCGGGGTACCGGGAGCGGTTCTCGCCGCCGCCGGCTTCATCTTGCCCGCCCCGGTGCTCATTCTCGCGCTGACTGCGCTGTACTTTTCGGCAGGTGCTCTGTTCATTCGGACCAATGGAGGGAACGAAGGGCCCAAACGAGTCCACTCGCCTGGTCGAGCGTTAGGCGAGAAGAACGATGAGCCGGACGACGAACCGGACGAGGGGCCGCGCGCAGCGCGTACCGGACCGGTCTCGGTGAAACGATGGGCCGGTATCGGATTAGTCGTTGCGACTATTCTGGCGGTGGTCGGTTTCTCCTGGTTCATACGGTCGGATACCGGGGAGCTTGCTCGCGACCTTCGCTATGTTTTCCCCGTCGACTGCAATGACGCTGATCTTCACCGAGGTGTTCTCCCGTCTGCGAAATCTGAAGCCGGTGCGAGGAGCGCTCTCAGGCGTCCTGGCCGCCTTCGTCGGCATGCTTGCTTCCGTGGTGCTGCAGCTCGGCACCCTGTCGCTCACCGGCCCTGCGCCGCTAGCGCTTTCGGCGACGGCTTTCGTCGCAGTACGTTGGCTCAAGCTCGATGTCCTCTGGGTATTTCTTGGGGGACTGCTTCTTTGGGGTGCCCTTCTGCTGACCGGTGTCGCGTAGGCTGCCTTTAGCCGACCCGCTCTAATACCCCTATGCTAAAGGAGTGGATTTACGGTTCGCAAGTCGGGAAATCTTGAGAAGTCCCTGTCCGCGGAGAGGAGTCGATCCACGCCATGCCGCAGACAGATAGCAGCAATTCGGGCGTCGTGGACCCGAGGGCCGGCAATACCTCCCGACGCGAGAATCTTCCGGAGCACAGGCCAGTAGGCTGCAGAACCTTCGCCGATAAGACGCACACCGGGAGCCTCCACCCATCGGTCTACCTGAATCAATGCGTCCTCAAGTGGGGTTGGAGGCATGTAGATGCGCGGGTGGGTCACGATCGCAAGAAACTCGTGGAGGCAGGGCCAGGGTATAGCCCAGTCGAAAGTTCCCTCAACCAGATTCGTGATGGTTTGAAGCGCCGCACGATGATGAGTCGAATCTTCCCGGTGTGCGTACACAAGGATATTGGTGTCGACCGCCGTCATCCGCCTCGTCCCTCGTAGCTTCGGTCGATCATTGTGCGGAAGTCGCCCTCTAACAGTCCCTCTTGAAGCCCCTGTCCTCTAAAGGTGTGGGGCCGATACCTGAACGTCTTCTGAGTGATGCTGTCAGCATCGAGAGTCTCGCGAAGCCCGGACTCGACCAACTCCTTGAGAGTGACGCCACGCCTGGCAGCAACCCGTTTTGCCTCTTCTAGGAGCTCCGGAGCAATATCTATGGTGGTTTTCATATGGCTAGCCATATCATAAAAACGGAGTTTCGTCTATTGGCTCAGTTCCGCCGCGCTCCCAACCGTCCCTCATCACGGAGCATACCCAAAAAAACCGACCGGTCGAGTCAACATTCTTCACCACACTTTTACCTTCCGTTCACCGGGCTGTTAACCTTCCTTATGTAGACTAAAGGTGAACGGTGGGCCGAGCGGGAGCTCCACCACCGTATCCTGGCTACATCGGATGGAGGTTTTATTATGAATACGGCGAAGACATTCGGATGGGTTACCGCTGTTGCGGGCGTGTGGGAGATTCTCGCGCCGTTCATCATCGGTTATTCCGCGGTCACCGGAGCGACGGTGGACGCGATCATCCTCGGTGTCCTGCTGCTTGGGCTCGGCCTCTGGACTGCGCTTGCACGAAGCTCTGGAACGGTACGGACGCTCAGCTGGATAGACGCAGTGCTTGGCCGAGCTGGGCAAAGATGGCGTTGAGCCTCGATGCCTCCGCAGAGGCTCGATCGGCCGATCTTGGGGCCGATTCTTCGCGTCGGAGGCTTTCCGCCAGGATAACGAAGAGCAACCCAACCACGAGGAGCCGGACGAAGTCTCTTTCGATGAGCGAAAACGACGCGCTATTACGCAACGCCGCCATTTTGACTCCGGTGACCAGTACCTGAATGCCGTTGATCGTCACAATCAGCGCGGCGAGCAGGAAGCGGCTTATCCCTCTGCCCGCGGAGTTTCGTTTCGGCGTGATTCCGGTGTAACTGTCGCCGGTGATGGTCTTCAAACTTGCGAGCTTCATTTCGAATCTTCCGGAAGGTGGTGGAAAGTCAAACAGCCCAAGGCCGCTCGAATCGATTATGCAGTTTTTATGGCAAATTAGCCAAGTAGGCGTTGCTAAAACGATGAAGTGCAGGCCGATCGTCGGCTTTGCTGCCGTTCACTTCGGCGCCGCTGGGGGTTCGCGGCGCGGAACCTTCAGCTTGTTCCGCCCCCCCCCGAGGAGGTGCCTCTTTGCGCTCTATCTTGTCCGGGATGAACAGCCTTTTCCTGCACACAAGCGCGAGGTTCACCAGACCCATGAGCAGCGGAACCTCTGCGAGCGGACCGATGACCGTGGCAAAAGCGGCGGTTGCAGTCTTCTCGTAGGAGGCGCCCATGCGATGCGCAACAAAGAAAGTGATAAAGAACATGTCGGCGAGGTACAGCCCAAACCGAATGGCGACGCGAAGGACGTCAAGCAGAAGTTGTACGATCTTCTGCCCCTTCAGCGAAAACAGAACGAAGATCATAAAGAGCAGCGCCACCGGAGTGAGCACGGAGTTCTTCGGTACGAACTTCGTGAAATATCACTCCTCTCCGCGCGCTCGCCGGAGAATCAGGCTGGACAGCAGCCCGGCGGCGAACGGAATTCCGAGATAGATCAATACCGTTGCGCAATTTCGCCGATCGAGACATCTACCACCGCGCCACGGAAACCGAACAGCGGCGGCAGCACCGCGAAGAATACGCGGGCGCAGACTGAGTAGAGCAGCACCTGAAAGATCGCATTGAACGCGACAAGCCCTGCTGCAACGTCCGGATCGACCTCGGCAAGGTCGGTCCACACCAGCGGCAACTTCTCGTACCGCTCCTTGGTCGGCGGCGGATACATCAACAGTATCAGGCCGATGGCGATGGAAATGTTGGCGGTTCCCGATTTCAGCGAATCCCGGAAGCATCCGATCTGCGGCGCTGCGTATCCGACAGGGACTGCAACCGCCATGACCAGGAATATCCACAGGGTAAAATAGCGATCGAAAAGCGATCACCTACCGCCTACAGTCGGCATTTTCCCTCTCGCTCTTCGGTCGTGATTTGTGGGTTTGGTGGAACGGATTCAGCTGCAACAGCTCCCTCCGCCGCCTGCGCAGCAGCTCCCTCCCGCCTCGGAGGAGCCGACAGCGGCGCCTGAAAAAACCGAGAAGCCGCCGAAAACCTGCTCGAGGGTATCGCTCCCGCACTGCTCGCAAGTTATCTCGTGCGCCTCTTGCCGCCGTTTCTTCTCGTCTATGTCCATGAACTGGTCGAACGTAGTTCCACACTCTTTGCAGTGATACTCATATGTCGGCATGTTTTTCTCCTTCGGTTTCTCTATCCGCCTGCGGCACTTCACCGGTGCGCAGGCGATTGGTCAACTGGTCGATCAAACGTTGCATATCCGCAGCCGGGCGGCTTTTCACGGTGAGCCCAATAGCGGTTGCCTCTTTGATCTCGCCGGCAGCGCATCCGGCTCGTTCGGCTTCGGCCACATGGTAGCGCAGGCACGGAAGGCAGTTCGCGGCTACTGCCGAACCTACCCCAACCAACTCCCTCGTTCGAACATCGAGCGTCTCAGCCACATCCATCGCGGCACTCCTGCTCGGTCGATTCCTGCGCTTCCGCGAAACCGACAACGCATCGGTCGCCCACCCGCAACGAAAACCGCTTTGAAAGTCGCGCTGCATCGGCGGCGAAAATCTCGTCATCCTCCGAATCGGCGACAAGGTCGGCAAGCGCGGAGGATGTCGATCCCGCGGCCCTGTGCGCCGAGTAGTATGCCCAGGTTCCCTTTCTTCGCACCGAAAGAAGATCGGCATCCTTCAGCACCTTCAGATGACGGGAGACCTGGTATTGCGGCATCCGGAGCGCGTCGACCAGTTCGCAGACGCATATTTCCGCGTTCGTGGTAACGAACAGCCGGAAAAGTCGCAGCCGGTCACCTTCTCCCAGCGCCTTGAGGATATCGGCAAGCGTTGGCTGGTCGCGAGGTGCTGGAGGCGGCGCCGTCGAGCCGTTTCGAGCCGCCGCGGCAGTCGACCTCCTCATACGCTTTTTCCCGCCGCGGCCGTAGGTCTTACGTAGCTCACAAGTTCATCGTAGCTCGGAAAGGTGCGCGATTTTACTATTTTTCCACCCACGACGGTGATCGGCAGTGCGTCCACGCCTCCATCCGTGAGAAGCTTCATGACCTCGGGGTTCTTCGCGAACTCGGTCCCCTGTTGCTGCAACAGGAAGCGGGACACCGTGATGCCGTGCTCCCGTTTGAGTTTGAGCAGAGCATCGTTTACTTCGAGCAGCGCTGGATCGATTGCAGGGCCGCAAAGTCCGCCCGGGCAGCACATGGGCGGATCGAATATCTGAATATCGCCATTGTTCGCTTCGTGCATTCGGCACTCCTTAGATGCAGTTTCCGCCATGTAATATATGCCGTAGTTAGCATATAATCAACTGCTTGCCGGCGTCACGCTTCCTTCAAATCAGCGGTACACGCGCATGAGGCCGTGACCGTTGAGACGCACGAACGGGTGAACGACCGATTCCTGGTCCTTATCGACTAAAGATAAAAATGGTTCGATTCGCTCTTGACAGAGTTTGTCAATTTGGCTATATTACCAATAAGCGTAACACACCAGAGGAGGAAAGCTATGGCAGCCACCTGGTATCCAGTGATAGATGCGGACACCTGCTCGAACTGCAATTCCTGCGCGGATTTCTGTTCACACGGAGTCTTCGAGCAGGGCGACGATCACCCGGTAGTCGTTAACCCGAATGCATGTGTCGAGTTCTGCCGGGGCTGTTCGAAACTGTGTCCTACAGAATCGATTAGCTACTTCGGCGATAATGACTGAAGGAGGTGAAAAAATGGCAAACAAAGGTTTATTGATGTGCGTGTGTCAGGGCAACTGCCCGTCGTTCCAGCAGATGAATATCTTCGACGTGGGTAACGCCATTCGGCGCGAGAAACTCATCGATTACGTAGCGGTTCATCCGCAGCTGTGCTCGACCGACGGAGACAAGTTTCTTTCGACGCTCCTGAAGGGCGGTGCAACTGACGAGCTCTACGTGGCGGCCTGCGATCCGACCATGCAGGTGAAGATGTTCCGTGACGCGCTCGATGAGGCGGCGTTCAGCAAGGAGGACATCCACGGCGTGGATATTCGCAACATGAACACCGAGCAGGCGGTCGACGCCATCAAGAAGATGATCGGCGACTGACGCTCTTCTCCGGCCGGCCGACGCAATCTGCCGGCCCGGTTTGACAGGGAGACAAATCAGATGAGCACAATTGTCACAGCTCGCGGTGCCGGTTTGGGCGCATGGGTGGACGAAGACTTCGCGCACTGCCGACAGGTAGTCGTCGTTGCCGAAGACGGGAGTTTCGACGCATGGGAGAACCCATTTCCGGCAGAACAGAACGGTGTCCGTCTGGCGGAGAAAATGATCGAGGAGATCAAAGACCTCAATGCAGT
>DATKUF010000201.1:0-39677 GCA_035530755.1 Spirochaetia bacterium
TGTATCTCACAATACTAAAATCCTCATTATGGATGAACCTTCCGCGCCTCTTACCACCAACGAAATTGAAAAAATGTTCACCCTTGTTCGAAACCTCAAGGCGAGGGGAGTGTCGGTCATCTACATTTCTCACCGGCTCTCGGAGATTTTCGAACTTTCCGATAGAGTTTCCGTCTTTCGCGATGGGCGACACGTCGGGACCATGAACACCAGGGAGACCGACAAAAATGAACTCATCAGCCTGATGGTCGGAAGAGAGCTCTCGGGGAGCTATCCGACGAAACCGGAGGCAAGTTCGGATGTCCTTCTCGAAGTTACCGGATTGTGCACGCAGCGGCTTCTTAAGGACATAAACTTCACGCTGCGAACCGGAGAAATTCTTGGTTTCGGCGGCCTTGTCGGTGCCGGAAGGACAGAGCTTGCCAGAGCGATTTACGGTGCGGATCCGATATCCGCCGGCAGAATCAGCATACGTGGGAAAGAGGTGCGGATCGATCATCCCAATGCTGCCGTTCGGCTCAGGATCGGCCTGATACCGGAGGACAGGAAACAACAGGGGATAATCGCGGAACTCTCTGTGATGGAGAACATCGTTTACAGTTCATTCAAGCGAGTCAGCAGACTGGGCCTTATCCTGAAGAGTCTGGCGACCGTTTCTGCGGAACATTACCGTGCACTGTTGCGCATCGCCACTCCGAATCTGGACAAGAAGGTCAAGGAACTGTCCGGGGGGAACCAGCAGAAGGTCGTCCTGGCGCGGTGGCTTGCCACCGATTGCGATCTGCTCATATTCGACGAACCCACCCGCGGAATCGACGTGGGAGCAAAACAGGAAATTTATGAGCTCATTTCCCAGCTCGCGGCACGCGGCAAAGGGATCATTTTCATCTCTTCCGAAATGCCGGAATTGTTGGGGATGGCGGACAGGATCATCGTCATGTACGAGGGGAGAATAAGCGGAGAGCTTTCGAGAACCGAAGCGACCCAGAACCGGGTCTTAAGTCTCGCATCCGGGGAAAAAGATCATGAAGATTAGAATCACTTCCTTGAAAAAATACGCCATTTTTGGCGTCCTGCTGGTACTGACGCTCTTCTTCTCGATCGTCAGTAAATCCTTCCTTACGACAAGCAATCTCATGACCGTGACACGGCAGGTTGCAATGCTCGGTATCTCTGCGGTAGGAATGACGTGCGTCATTCTTACCTCTGGAATTGATCTTTCGGTTGGGTCGGTCATGGGGATTACCAACATTGCCGGGGCATTGCTGATGACCGCGGCGGGGATTCCTATTCTTCCGGCTGTTCTCATAACGCTTGTTCTGTCAGCGGTAATCGGACTTGTCAACGGACTGTTCGTCGCGTACGTGCGCGTTCCCGCGCTCATCACGACGCTCGCCATGATGACCATCCTCCGTGGCCTTTCCTACGTGCTCTGCGGAGGCATGCCTGTCTGGGGGCTACCTGCATCGTTCAAGATTCTGGGACAAGGCTATATCGGTCCCGTTCCCATACCGGTGCTTGTCATGCTGGCCACCTTCGGCGTGGGTTGGGTCTTCCTCAATCGCACCAAATTCGGCAGGTACATATACGGTCTGGGGGGAAACCGTGAGGCTGTGCGCCTCTCCGGAGTTTACACCTCGCGAATCGAAACTCTTGTCTACGTCATTTCCGGGTTCCTGACCGGTTTGGCGGGCATCATCATGCTGTCGAGAATCAACACCGGGCAGCCAAAAATCGGTACCGGGTATGAAATGGATGTCATAACTGCAGTCGTGCTCGGTGGGGTGAGCATCATGGGCGGTGAGGGGTCTCTGCTCGGTGTGCTGTTCGGTGTGCTGATCACCGGGGTGCTCGCGAACGGGATGATTCTGATGGACGTAAGCGAATATTATCAGCAAATCACAAAAGGACTGGTGCTGCTTGCCGCAGTAACCTTTGACACGGTGGCCAAGCGACGGAAGTTCTGATCTATTTCACGACTTGGGTCCGACGCTGCCCGGGTCGTCTGCCGATGTGCTACATTCGTCCGACCACGTTCATGAGCGTAAGGAAGCGGTTCGCAAAACCGAGCCGCTCTTCGAGGACGTGGACCTGTTGGGTATACAGATCGATGCGCCGCTGGAAGTAGTCGAGTCTGCTTCCCGCCCCGATATCAAGCAGGTGTTTCTGATAGGCGACGAGCTTCTGCGTATCATCGACCCGCGTTGAGAAGTACTCGATATTCTTTCTGTCGACGTCGAGCTGATACCGGGTTTGTTCCACGTAGCTTCGAATGTCTCTTTCGGTACTCCGTTTCTGATATGCTGTCTGGTCAAGCTGCGCCTTCGCCTGAGCAACCGATGAAGCGGCTTTCCCACCGTCGAACAGACTCGCGCCGATGACCAGGGAGATGTTGCCGCCGAAATTGTCTTTCGCTGTCCAGTCGGATGCCGTCAAAGGGAGGCGCGGACCTCCGTAGGTGACGACTGCCGAGAGCGACAGGTCCGGCTTGAGCAGTGCATCGGAGTCCGCGATGCCGACTCGATCCTTCTGGATCTCCTGCGCCACGGCCAGCAGCTTAAGATCGCGGTTGCCGCCGAGCGCCTCGGCAACAAGTGTCTCCTGCGGCGGAAGGTCAGCCCTGTCGAGGCTGGTGTTGACGCCTTCGAAGGAGATGGTGTCGAGGCGGAGCTCGAGCAGACCGGTTTCCGAACGGAGGCTGCGCAGCGCAGTCTGCTCCTGCTCCTCTATGGCCAGAATCGAGTGGTCAATCATGCGGAATGCCATGCGCTTTTCGGTGAGATCTGCTTCGTTGATCTGGCCGGCCGTGAACGAATCCTGCGCGATCTGAAACATCTGTTCAGCAGTTTGCCGCTGTTCGCCCACCAGGCGGTGGAGTTGGTCCAGGTAATAGAGTGAGTAGAGCTGGACTGTGATCGCGGTTCGAATCTCGGCCTGTTTCTTTTCCATCCGTACCGCGTCGGACAGAACCATTTGGCGATGGAGTGCGATGTTTCCACGAATCTTTCCCCAGAGAAAGATGGGCTGATCGATCTGCAGACCGAAGTTGAAGTTCCAGTTGTACAAATCCTGCGGCACGGTGATGTCGGTTGCAGGGAACTGGAGCGTCGGCCCGGCAGGCGGGATGGTGAAGCTGCCGAGCGATCCCTGGCTGATGTCGTAGGCCGGCGGAACCGGGATGTAGCTGTAGCTGCTTTGAAACCTGACCGACGGAAGTCCGGAGGCCCGTGCTCCTGCAAGCCCCGCCTGGCTGTAGGCGCGGGCGCTTGCGAGCTGCTCGATGTCCGGATTGTCGGCGAGCCCCGCCCGCACCAGCTGGTCCAGGGAGATCAATTGATCCCCGGAGGCACAAAGCGCGCATCCGAGAAACAACGCAACGACCACGCCTGTGGTTCGTCTCATGATCGACTCCTCTCGACGCGGCGTTCGAGCAGCCAGTAGAGCGTGGGAATAAGGAAGAGGGTGATCAGCGTGGACGTGAGCAGTCCGCCTCCGATCACCTGCCCGAGCGGTGCGTTCAGCGACGATCCCTCACCGAGCGCGAGCGCCATGGGGATTACTCCCAGGATGGTGGTCAGGGTCGTCATGAGAATGGGACGAAGGCGCAGTCGTCCGCCATCGAGAACTGCTTCACGCAGCGGCATCTGGTAGTCCCGGCGGAGCATGTTCATATAGTCGACGAGCACTATTGCGTTGTTGACAACCGTTCCCGCGAGCGTGATCAGCCCGAGAAAAGCGATGATCGAAAGATTCGAGCCAAAGATCAGCAGCGACGCTACGGCGCCGATAAAAATGAACGGTATGGAACCCATTATGATGAGCGGCTGCGCGAAACGCTGAAACTGTATGACCATGACGATGTAGACCAGAAACACCGCAATGAGCAGAACGGCACCGAGGGACTTGAATGAGCTCTGCATCTGCTGCGCCTGGCCGGCGATCTGAAAGCGCACGTCCGGCGGAAGCGTCAGCCGGCCGATCTGTGTCGTCGCGCGCGCACTGGTGCCTCGAACGTCGGGATTGATGAGGTCGGCGCTCACGGATATTGATTTCAGTTTTTCCAGGTGGGGAATGTCGGAGTATGAGGGCTCAGTCCGCAGAGTGGTGAACGCGGAAAAGTCGACAAAACTTCCGGCAGCTGTCTTGACCGACATCTCATTGAGCAGATTACCCGTGATCCTGCCGCCCGCAGCGTTCGATGTGAGATTGATGGTGTAGTCGTTATTCGACGCTCTATAGGTTCCGGCGTTGACGCCGTTGAGAATAATGCGGGAGGTGAGCGCAGCTTCCGACGGCAATACGCCGAGCTGAGACATGACGGGCTTGTCGAACTGTTCCACCAGATCTTCGCGGTCGAATTGGACACTCTGTCTGACAGCCGAAACATTTCTGTCGGCGGCGAGGATTGCTGCTATCCTGTCGGCCGCCTGGCGAACGTGTTCGAAATCGGAACCCGAGACGTCAATCTGGAGGCCTCCGGACCCGATCGCCGATGCAACTATTGCGCCTATTCCCCCATTTTGGATTTCGATGCGTACATCGGGAATGGTTGCCGGAATC
Source organism: Spirochaetia bacterium (assembly GCA_035530755.1). Classification (GTDB taxonomy): domain Bacteria; phylum Spirochaetota; class Spirochaetia; order DSM-27196; family DATKUC01; genus DATKUC01. Next base: position 4,561 of record DATKUF010000201.1, read on the forward strand.
TCTTTGCGCAGCAGGCTGATGATCTGAAAGATGGAACGTTGGCGGCGTTCCGAGGGCAGGAGTGAAATGACCGCTCGCGTGGCGGTATTGGAGTTCCCGATTCCGGCGAGGTTGGCTTCGCCGACGTAGAAAAGGGTGGACTCTATCTCGGGAACGAGCCTGCGGGTGAGCGCATCGATCGATACTATCTTCTGTTTCGTCCGGGCGAGGCTGTAGCCGGGAGGGGTGTCGATTGTCATGATGATCTGGCTTGTGTCGGTGTCGGGAAGAAACTGGGCGCCGAGAAAGTTGAGTGCGCCGACGCTCATGAAAAGTACTATGACGGCCGTCCCGATGACAAAGGGTGTGTTGTCCAGGCACCAGGCAAGCGCGTGAGAATAGGCTTTTTCAAGCGAGGTGAAGACCCCTTCACTCATCTGTGAAATGGCGAGCTTCCGCTTTGGCAGATGAACGACCCGGGAGAAGAGAAACGGGACTACGAATACCGCAACCACGAGAGATGCAGTGAGCGCGAAGATGACGGCAAGAGAAACATCTCTGAGAATTATTCCGACAAAGCCCTGTACAAAAAGAATGGGTACAAACACCGCGAGGCTCGTCACGGTGGAGGCTATCACTGCGCCCACCACTTCGGTGGTGCCACGGGAAGCGGCCTCCGCGGGGTCAGTGCCGCGTTCTATGTGCTTATAGCTGTTCTCGAGCACCACGATCGAGTTGTCGACCACCATTCCTATCGCCACAGTCAGGCCGCCGAGAGTGACCAGGTTGAGCGAGCGCCCGGACATATAGAGTCCGATGATCCCGATCACCACCGAAAGGGGAATTGAGACGGCTACCACCAGCGTGCTCCGGAGGTTGTGCAGAACCAGGAACAGAATGACCACTGCCAGCAGCGCACCAAGTAGGGCGGAGTTCGCTACCGATTGAACCGAGCGATGGATATCGACGCTCTGGTCAGTGATTGGATAGAACTGAATCTGGCCCTGTTCTCGTCCTTCGACCTGCTTCGCCGCCCGATTGACCTGCTCGATTATCGAGATCGTATCGGTTCCACGCTGCTTTTTGACGTCGATTACCAGGACATCCTTGCCGTTTGCCACCGTGTACAGATCCCGCTTCTTGTCGGAGATGTTGACACCGGCTATGTCGCGCAGACGCACGAACGTGCCGCCGTGGACGCCGACCACCATATCTCGTATCTGGTCGAGCGAGGAAAACTCCCCTACGCTGCGAACGTTCAGGCTCGATCCGCGGAACTCGACGTTTCCCGCGGGGATCGTGACGTTATTCGCCTGAAGTGCGTGCAGAACGTCCACCGGGGAAATATGCCGATTGGCGAGATCGGCGAGGTCGAGCGATACCTTTACCTCCTCTTCGGGCACGCCGCTCACCGAAACTGAGGCAACCCCCGGTACCCGCTCGAAGAAGGGCACCACCTGGTCGGTGAGGTAGCGGCGAACCTCCTGAATGTTCCCACTGCTTCGCACGACATAGGTCAGCACCGGAAGGTCGGAAGCGGTGAACGAAAAGAATTCGGGGGGGCCGGTAATGCCGGAGGGGAGATCGGAGATAACCGTATTTACCTTCTCGCGCAGCGAGGAAAACTTGGTGTCCACATTCTCGTTCCAGTTGAACTCCAGGGTGATAATCGAAAACGAGTCGCGTGAGTCGGACGTGACTTTGGTCACCCCGGACACCGTGCTCACCACGTCCTCGATCGGTTTGGTTATCTGCCGCTCGACATCCCTGGGCCCTACTCCCGGATACTGGGTAACGATGAGAATGGAAGGCTTTGCGACGTCCGGCGTCCTTTCCTGCGGGATGCTCGTCAGCGCGATGACGCCAAAGACCACCGCCGCGGCAATCGCGACGATCACGGTTGGTCCGTGGTTGATCGAGTAGTCCGCGATTCTCATTTTCCTGCCCTGACGGTCCCGGCGACTTTCACGCGCGTACCCGCCGAGAGAAAGTGCTGACCCGCGAGAATGAATCTGCGGTCGGCATCATCGGCTGGAATCTGGAAGTAGTCGTCGTTGTAGTAGGAGGGACGAAACTCAAGCGGCTGCGCCGTTTCTTTGTCGTCCACGTACCACAGCTGGTTTCCCCCCACGAGCGCGGTGAAGGGAAGGTAGGGGATTCCCGTCCTCTCGGCGATTACAAAAGTCACCCGGGCGAACATCCCCGGAAGGATACCCGAGATTTCCCCTTCGATCTCGCACTGTACGTCAAAGGTGCGTGTGCGGATGTCCACCGACGGCGCAATATTGCGGATGCGAAGCGAGTAGGGCGCACTCTGCATCGCCGGAATCACCGCGTGGATCTGCATGGTTGCGCGATTCTTTTCGAAGGCGAGGGCGTTCATCTCGGGAACCTGCGTGTCGATCACCAATGTGTGGCTGTTGCTGATTGTCACGACAGGAACCGATGGGGAGACCAGAGCGCCGTTGGAAACCTGGCGCACGATCACTGTACCGTCTACCGGAGAGGTGATGGTCGTGTAGTCGAGATGAAGTTGTGCGAGCTCGTTCTGAGATTTAGTGTTCTGATAGAGTGCGAGCGCCTGGTCGTAGTTTTGTCTGCTCGTCGCGCCGCTTTCGAACAGCTGTTTTGTCCGGTCGAAAGTGGATTTTGCACCGTCGTACGCAGATTTTGCCTGATCGAGCGCAAGCCGGTAGGGTTCGGGATCGATTTTCGCGATTGTCTGTCCGGCCGAGAGGTGCGTACCGATGTCCGCGGACAGGGACACGAGCGTTCCCGACACCGTCGGAAGAACCGTCACAACCGAGTCGGACTGGACATAGGAATTGATGGTCATCGTCTGATCGATGGTCCCGACCGCAGGAAGCACCACTTCAACCGGCAGCGACGTCCGCTCGGCAGTTGCTGCCTGCGGGTGCTTGAATACAAACCACACAACTGCCGTGGCGAGGACAAGCAGCGCCAGCACGACATATCGTATCGGGAGTTTTCCAGTTTTTTCAGTCCTCTGCATTGTTGTTCCCTTTCACGATACCGTTCCAGACAAGATCCCGCGCCATATTGCTCAACTCTTCGAGGGATTCCCCGCGCCGGTCACCCGGAACTTCGATGTCCTGAAGGACCGCAATTCCGAATACGATCGAACGGAGAAACATGATCAGGAAATCGATATCGATGTCGCGGATGAGGCCAAGGTCACGCAGATTCTCAAGGCGCGGTCTGAGCATCTCTCCCATCGATGCAACCAGGATCTGGTCGAGGATGGCGCGTACGTCCGGATCCCGTTTTGCATGATAGAGAATGAGGGTAGGGCTCAAGCCCATGTTGAAGAGCTGGAGCCGCTCGAGGAAATAGCGCGCGGCGAAATTTACCTGAGATTCGTGGCTCTCCGGGTCGCCGAGTTTGTCATGAAACGCGTCGCGCGCGCTCTGGGCGAAGTTCCGCACCAGCGAGAGAAGCAGATCACGTTTCGTGGGAAAATAGTTGTAGATCGTACCTTCCGAAATCGCCGCCTTCCGCGCGATTTCCCGGGTGGTAGTGCGATCGAAGCCCTTTTCGTTGAAGACGCTCGCGGCGCTGTTCAGGATGATCTCTTTCAGTTCGTCCGTGCGCCGCTCTTTCCAGTCGGTGGCATTGAGCATGGAGGTTGGGCCTCCTTCGTTACGATTTTGAGCGGCTGCTCATTATTATGAGCGCCCGCTCAGTCGATAATAGCGATTCTGCGCCGATGGGTCAATCAGGAATGGAGCGTCATCTTCTGTAACGTCGGCGATATTCGTCAGGCGTGCACCCTTCCGCCCTGCGGAATTGCACGTAGAAGCGCTGTGGGGTGCTGATCCCGCTCTGTCGGGCAACTGCACGGACGGGGAGGTTGGTCTCGCGCAACAGCTTCGCCGCGTGCTGCATACGCACACGCAGGATCTCTGCGTGCACGGTTCTCCCGGTGACCGCGCGGAATCGAAGCTCGAGCGTTCGGCGTGACACGGCGGCCGCCGCTGCAACTTCGCTGACGAGCAGCTTCGTGCCGGCCCGATCCCTGACGAACTCCGCGGCGCGACGGACCACCGTATCCAGAGTAGGGATTGTTTGAGTCGACGTTCGTTCCACTATAGGAAGCGGTTCTATTACCGGAAACGGCGATGCGATATCGCGCAGGCGGTCCTTCGCCGAATGGCGGCCGCGGAGGGTGCGCCGCTTCTCGATGAGCCTCCTGAGCTCGGCGGCGGCGCGGTAGCCGATGCTTTCACAGTCGAGCGGGATGCTCGAAAGCGGTGGATCGGAGAGCTCGCAGAGGATGTCTTCGTTGTCCACGCCGAGCACGGCGATCTCCTGCGGCACCGCTATTCCAAGCCGGCGACATAGCGCTGTCACCTTGATACCGGCGGTGTCGTTGCATGCAAACAGAGCTGCCGGTTTCGGGAGCGATCGGATCCACACGGCAAGCTGTCCATACTCTTCCGGGCGTTCCCACCAGGTGAGCGGCTGTTCAAAAACCGGTATCGGTGCTCCGACCGCCTCCTGAAATCCGGCAAATCGCACGTGCGACCAGCTCACGTCGGCGACCCCGCAGAAGGCAAACCGACTGAAACCGCCGGTTGCCGCGTAGATTCCGGCACGCCTGCCGGTGTTAAAGTCATCGTTGGTCACCGGGTGCAGCTCAGGCAGCAGGTATGCTCCTGCCACGTCGACCACCGGCAGCCCGGTTCCGGCAAGCAGCTGCGCCTGTTTCCGGGACTCAACCCGGGCGATGATGCCGTCGCCCTCCCAGGAATCGATGTTCCCGAGGCCGCGGAACATCCAGCCGGCCCCGTAGAGGCTCCAGTGGGTCTGCTCCCGCGCGTAGCGTACCACACCTCGAACGACCCCATGTTCGTAGGAATCCGAGAGTCCCATGGAAAGCGCAATTCGAAGCTCCGGGTTACGCAATTCAGGATATAATATACGCTTTTTGCGACTTGCCGCACCATCGGCGCGGTGTACAATGGACCATGTCGAAACTCACACTAACGCGCCCTCTGGGAAAGAGCGGTCTTTTGGTACCTCCGATCATATTTGGAACCAGTGCGATGGGAAATCTCTACACGGCCCTCGACTGGGAGGTGAAGAAGGCCATCGCTGCCGAGTGGTTCAGTCGGGTTGCGGCCCCGGTCGCCCTCGATACCGCCGGCAAGTACGGCGCGGGACTCGCCCTCGAAACGATCGGAAAACTCATGCGCGAACTTGACATCCCCCCCGCAGACGTTCTTATCAGCAACAAGCTCGCCTGGAAGCGAGTGCCGCTGCGTACCCCGCTGCCCACCTTCGAACCCGGCGCGTGGGTGGACCTGAAGCATGACGCAGTGCAGGCTATCTCCTATGACGGCATGAGAGAATGCTGGGATCAGGGGTGCCGGCTTCTTGGCGAACCCTACCGGCCAATGCTCGGCTCGGTGCACGACCCGGACGAATATGTCGCCGCCGCTGCGGATGACGCGGAGCGGGCGGCCAGGCTGAACGATGTGCTGGAAGCCTACCGGGCGCTCGCTGAGCTGAAGAGTTCCGGAGAAGTGGCGGCCGTGGGGATCGGCGCAAAAGACTGGAAGATTATCCGGGAGGTGTCCCGGCTGGTCGAGCTTGACTGGGTGATGCTCGCCTGCAGCCTGACGATCTACACGCATCCGCGCGAGCTTCTGGACTTCGCAGCCGAACTCGAGTTGAAAGGTGTCGGTATCATCAATTCGGCGGTATTCAACGCCGGGTTTCTCACCGGCGGAACCTACTTCGACTATCGTCTACCCGACCCTGCGGTCGACGCGAAGCTTTTCCGCTGGCGCGAGAGATTTTTCGCGCTCTGCGCTCGCCATTCGGTGAAACCGGCGGATGCCTGCGTGGAGTTCGGGTTATCGGCACCGGGAGTCTGTGCTGTTGGGCTCAACACCTCGAATCCGCGCCATGTGCAGATGAACGTGGAATCTGTCGTGAACCACGCCCCCCGACAATTCTGGACGGAAATGAAACGCGAATCGCTTATCGATCCTTCCTGCGAATTTGTCGGGGAGAGATGAAAGCTCGGAGGTACCAATGGTTGTAGATTCTCACCAGCATTTCATTGAATACAATCCGGAGGAGTACGGCTGGATCAGCGACGACATGGCAATCCTGAAGCAGGATTCTCTGCCGGATCAACTTGCCGCCGCAAGTGCGCCGGTCGGCATCGAGGCAACAGTCGCTGTCGAGGCGCGACAGTCGCTGAAAGAGACTGATTGGCTGCTGGATATCGCGGGGCGGACACCACTTGTCGCCGGAGTTGTGGGATGGGTCGATCTGCGTGACCGACAGCTTGACCGGACGCTTGACCGGTACCTCAACCTGCCGTTGCTCAAAGGTGTGCGCCACGTAGTGCATGACGAGGCGGATCCGGACTTCTTACTACGCGAGGATTTTGGCCGCGGAATCGCCATGCTTTCCCGGTTCGGGCTCACCTACGATATCCTCATTTTCTCCCGCCATCTTCCCCAGACGCTGAGGTTTGTTCACAATTTCCCGGACCAGCTTTTTGTCATCGACCATATCGCAAAGCCGAGGATCCGCGACGGTGAGTTTCGCGAATGGCGCGACAAGCTGCGACCGATTGCGCGTTGTGAAAACGTCTTCTGCAAGCTGAGCGGAATGGTTACCGAGGCACGGCCCAAGGGTTGGGTTCCACGGGAGTTCAGGCCGTACATAGAAACCGTGATTGACCTGTTCGGTCCGGATCGGGTGATGTTCGGGAGCGACTGGCCGGTCTGTACCCTCGAAGCTCCCTACCAGGAGATCTACGGAATTGTGGAAGCCGTCGTGGCCGAGCTCAGCCCGACCGAGCGAGACCGGATTCTCGGTGACACCGCCGCCGCGTTCTACAAACTTTCCGCCCGCTAATGCGCGGCCGGGCGCGCTACTGGCCGAGGCCGGGGATCTTGACGCCCTTCTGAAGGGAATTGAGCTGGTTCTGCAGCTGCTGCTGCGCCTGATTCTTGATCGCCGCTGTCCGCGCATCGAGTTGTTTCTGCACCGACTCCACCTGATTTCCCGCAGCAGCTACCGTATCGAGCTGGTTTCTGACGGCGCTTCGGACGCTTTCGGCTTGCGCTTTTGCTGCATCGATCTCCGGCTGGTGCGCGGCGATGAGTCCGTCGAGCTCTGTCTTCACGCGCGCCTGCAAAGCGTCGGTGATTTGTTTTGCCCTGGACTTGAGTACTTCGTTCACCGCCTGATCCAGGTTCGTGGTGCCGGACGGGAAGCTGATTGAACCGTCAGGCGCAACCCGGTAGTCGAATGCTGCTTCAAGCGGAAGGTCCTGCTGAAGCACGTCGGCAAGAATTCCGCCGAACGAATCTCGCGCGTAGGTCCCTGTCACTGCGAGCGATGACGCTTCCATCTGCACGCGGCCGGCCGCTCCTCCGCCGGCCATAAGCGTAATCCCGGTGGACAGTTTCAGGTTTCCTTTCACCGAGGAGATTTCAAGCCCTTCAAGACCACCCGAGATGTCCAGCGGTTGACCGCTCGTCGATGCGGCGACCGAAACCCGATCGGCAGCATCCTTTCGCCCGTCGACTTCTCCTCTCACCTCGAGGGATGCGGCGCCGCTCCGTCCCTGAAAATCAAAAGAGGCCGGCATGCCGATAAGATCGGGATCACTCGTTACGTCAAGAACCCTGCCGGCGAGTGTCAAAGATTGCGTCGTGTCCGCCGCATCGAAGCTCGCCTGCTTGAGCCAGAAACGGGGTAGTGCAGCCGATGGAAAGACGACGGTTCGACCGGGCAGTCGGCGCGTTCGGGGCTTTTCGGTTGCAGTTTTCTGGTCGGCGAGGCGGGTCACCACACCGTAACCCTGCAGAAGCCGGTCGTACCATGATCCGATTGCCGCGCGAACATAGACCTCCACGATCTTCGTCAGAATCTCTCTGCCCCCGGTTGATATGTCGGGGACGAGCGACACAAGGTATCGGGAGTCAGCCGAAACGAGTCCTGGAATCGCCGCGGCCTGCGCGGCGAATGCGGAAATGTCGGCATTTGCCGCGTCGTAGGCAGTCTGCGCTTCTGTGCTCGTCTTTGAGATCACCGCTCCGGCATCCTGCACCTGCTTGTAAGCGGCAACCGCCGCGTCAAGACTCTTTATTCCGTTGACGTCTATCGAGCTCAGCTCGGATGCCCGTCCCGCTGCGGCCTGCGCATCCGAAGCAAGCGCGGCAACTCGATCCTTCCAGATCTGCGTGAGAGTATCCGCCCGCGAGGTGATTTCGGTTATCTTTGTTACACTCTTCAGGTCCTGCGCGTGCGATTCGACGAACTTCTTTGCGTCGAAACTTCCCGGAACGGGTATGTTCAGGCCTGCGAGTACCGAGGAGATTTCCGGAACGGCAACGCCGCCTGAAGATCCGGCTGCCGTCGGGTCGCTTTTTCCCTGCGAGGAGGGCGCCCGCGAGGAGGGCGCCTGCGTGAGCGCACCGGAAATCTTGCGCGGTGTTCCCCAGCGGATTCCCTTCGCCTCCATGCGGGTAATAATCAGATGACCGCCGAGCAGCCTGAGTGTGTCCACATCCATCCGTGTCGAACCAAGTTCGAACAGATTCATCATCGGTCTGGACTTGTCGGCCACCGTGAGCGATGAAAAGGAGATGCTGCCGCGAAGCGGCCGGAAGTCGACGCCCGAAAGATTCGAGCGGGCACCGAAGGCGCTTTCAAGAAGCTGGTCGCCCGCTCGGGTAACTAGAATATTCTTGAATGCGAGGTCGAACACCGCTACCCCGGCGATGATGATGATGAGAATCGTGAGTTTGCCTTTCTGAACGACGCCGCGGTTTCGTCTGACCTCTTTCGCAATCTTCCTGATCCTTTTACGCTCGTCGTCCGTGGGCTCGCGCACAAGCCGAACCATCCCAACCTCATCGGCTGCGAAGAGAGATTTCAGGTATTCGCGATCAGGTTCAAGGTATACCCGGCCGAGAACCTTGCGAAGGTAACGCGACTCCGGGATCGGCCTGTTGAAAGGACGCGGGAGTTTCTTTTCTGCCATGGATCCTCCGGATCAACTTCCCGCCGCGCCGTACATACCGCGAACCCTTCCCACCGCGAGCGACAGTCGGGAGACAAGCGGGCTCGATTTGATTGCCCGTACCAGTTTGCTGTTCACGATGCGCGGGTGCACGTGTCGTCGGTAGAGCACCACACCCTGCATGGCCAGCAGGCAGACGGGTATCCACGCTGCGAGCCCCAGCAACAGCCCGCCGGCCACCATGCTGTTGTTGAACCGGGTAAACGGCGCGAGCGGAACAGCGTAGAGAGCGGTAAAGAGACCCTGCAGGCCGGGAATCGTGAGAAACCAGTAACCGACCGCATCCACCGGCCGGTCGACAAGCGGCGCGAGGAGGCCGAAGACAGCCAGAAATACCATCTCGATTCCGAGATTCAATCTCAAAAAGAAGGTCAACAGAAACAGGATGATCCAAAGCAGGTTGCCGGAGGGCATGAGCGCGAGAAGAAACGCACATGCCACCGCGGCCCCAACTTCGATGGGGCGGCGGTTGGAATTCAACACGGCGATTATTCGGGCGATCCAGCGAATGAACATGGCGAGAATTATACTCCATGGTCAGGGGAAATTCAGCTACTATCGCCGCGGCAGAGATCTGCATGTGAACAGACTTGACCGAGAGGAGCGGAGCGTATACTTTGATAGATAACGTATGAAGAGATCCCTCCGTGCCCGGTGGATTGTTAGATTGCGCGCAGTGCCGCGCGGTAACAGCCACACGAACCGCGGCGCGATCAGTTGTCCTGCCTACCTTCGCGGGTCTCGAGGTGTAGCTCAGTTCACATCTTCCAGCCATTTCTCACTATTGAACTCGTAGAATCGAGTTCACAAAAGGATATCTATGAACAAATTTAGTTTCAGCGAGCTGAAACTCAGCGAACCAATTATGCGCGTCCTCGCGTCGGAGCGATTCGAAACCCCGACACCGATTCAGCAGGAGGCCATTCCCGTGGTCCTCGCCGGGCGGGACGTGCTCGCATCGGCGCAAACAGGAAGCGGAAAAACCGCGGCGTTCGCGCTCCCGATACTGCAGATGCTCTCCTCGGCGCGGCCGGGTCCGGGACGGCGTGGTCCCCGGGCTCTCGTGCTCGCGCCCACTCGTGAGCTTGCCGGTCAGATTGCAGAAGTCTTTGAAATCTTCTGCAGGAATCTGAAGGTGTCGATTGCGGTTATTTTCGGAGGAGTCGGAAAAAGCGGCCAGATCAACGCGATGCGCCGAGGGGTCGACGTCGTGGTGGCAACCCCGGGGCGTCTGCTGGATCTGATGGGCGAGGGCATCGTTTCGCTCGCCGACGTCCAGGTCATCGTGCTCGACGAAGCCGATCGGATGCTCGACATGGGGTTCATTCCGGACGTTGAACGAATCATTAAAAAACTTCCTTCGCAACGGCAGTCTCTGTTTTTTTCGGCGACGCTGCCGCCGGAGGTGGTCCGTCTTGCCGACAAGATGCTGAAGAGCCCCGTTCGCATCGCCGTGGAGAGCTCGGAAAAAAACACGCCGAAAATCGACCAGAAGATCATGTTCGTTACTCGCGAGGAAAAACGTGAGGCGCTCCGGCTCTTCCTCAACGACAGTGGAAGCTATCGTGCGCTCGTGTTCACCCGGACGAAGCACCGGGCGAAGGATCTGTCCCGCTATCTCACGAAAAACGGGATACCATCTGACGATCTTCAGGGGAACAAGAGCCAGAACGCCCGTACCCGCGCGCTGGCGGATTTCCACTCCGGGAAGATACAGGTGCTTGTGGCAACCGACATCGCTTCGCGGGGAATCGACGTTGAAGATATCGACCACGTGATTAACTTCGAGCTTCCGAACGAACCGGAGAGCTACGTGCACCGGATCGGCCGCACCGCGCGAGCGGGAAAGAGCGGAACCGCGCTGTCACTTTGTGATGAGTCGGAGATCGACAACTTGCGGGCCATCCAGAAATCGCTGGCGGGACCGATTCCGGTGATGGCCGACCACGCCCATCATGCCCCCCGGATCGCCGAGGCGGCCGTCCGACCGCAGGGTGGCGGACGAAACGGCGCCAAAGGCGCGTCATCGCAGGGTCGCGGAAAACCGTCCGGCGGCGAATACCGCAGAAGCGGCAGGCAGAACGGCTTCGGCCGCGGAGGGCACGGCCACGCATCAGGTGGCAGAGACACCGGTTCTGGAGTCCGCTCCAACGGTTCCGGAGTGCAGGGGATCACCCGGGGCGGGAGCCAGTCCCGCGGCCGATAGGTTTGCGAACCGCGCGTCAGCCGTCGGTGTCGGCGGGCGTTTCCGGGGTATTCGGAGTCTTGAGCGCGAAACCCCGGCGCCCGAGCAGCGAGAGCAACCCGTGCACCAGCGCGAGCGGATGCGGTGGAGATCCGGGAACGTACAGATCGACCGTGTGATTCTTCAAAAAATCCCTCGAGAGCGCGGGCGATCCTGCGAAAACCCCGCCGGAAATCGCGCAGACCCCCATGAGGACCGTGAGCTTCGGAGCGGGTACCGCGCTCACGGTCGCTTCGAGTGCTGTTGCCATATTTGCGGAAATCGGTCCGGTGATCACCACGACATCAGCGTGTCGGGGAGAGGCAACAATATCGATTCCGAAGCGAGCGGCGTCGAAGTTTACGTTCGTCGTGGCGGCGAGCTCGAGCTCACAACCGTTGCATCCGCCCGCCGAAACCGACCGTATGCGCAGGGACCCGCCGAAAATGCGTTTCAGCTCTTTGCGTGGACGAACCGCGGTAGCCAGATAATCGGTCGGCTTGCTTCCTGAAGCTACAATCAGCGCTTCACGGCTGGTGGCTGCGAGTCGGTGTTCGTTGGAGAAGCGGATCGCGCCTGTGGGACACGCCGCCTCGCACACACCGCAGAACACGCAGCGCCCCATGTCGATCTTGAGCCGATCAAGGGTAACCGCACCTGTCGGGCAGGATTCGACACACTCCCGGCAACCGTTGCACAACGTCTCATCGAGGAGTGGGAAGCCCCGGTAGTTCTGCGATACAGTCGCGCCGGCTATATCCTTGATATATTGCCTTCCCTGTTCGCGCCTCAACTTAATCAGATCAAACATCGTCAGTCTCTCCCTGCAGGGCCGCGGTCACAGGTCGTGTCCGGCATACGAAAGATCGAAACTTTTGTTGCACAGCGGAAAGTCACTTATCGCTTCCCCCCGAACGGCAAGGGCAAGGGCATACCAGTTGTTGAATGCCGGATCCTTGATTTTGTAGCGTCGGGTTTCGCCCTCGGGTCCGGTAACGAGTGTGTGGACGATCTCCCCCTGGGTGCCTTCGATCACCCCCACCGCGAAGAGGTCGGGGGAAGGCCGCATGTTTCTCGTCTGTGAAGGGCTCGTGCGTTCTACCGACGATAGATCGGTGGAGGCAATTGTGCCGTCGACGAATCGGATCGATTCAAGCGTTTCCCGGTAGCGGACCATCGCCCGCGCGAGGACATCGCCCTCCTGCTCGAGGCAAACGGCGATATTCGCGGGCCGTTGTCCTCCGGTCCGCCACGGCACTCCGAGGTCCCGTCTCGCATCGCGGTCCACGCCGGAGGCCCGACCTGCCGGCCCCACCATTCCCGTCCTCCTTGCGGTCTCCCCGTCGACGGTTCCGGTGCGCTCGAAACGGGAGAGCACGCTCGGCGACGACCACATGACCCGGCCCAGGTGATCGAGACGTTCGGCGACGCCTGCGAGGCGCTCACGAACCAGTTTTCCGGTTTGTGTGGTGACGCTTCGCAGGATTCCGCCGGGTCGGATCATCCCGTGGCCGAACCGGCTGCCGGTAAGCTCGAGGAGGGTGTTGATTACTGTCGTTCTCAGGCCGGCCATGACGGAGTTCCCGGGCAGATAGGCGACATCGCCGGCAAGTGCGCTGAGGGTGGCCAGATGGCCGCCTGCGCGCTCAATTTCGATCAGAACCTCGCGGGCAATCCCCGCACCTTCCATGAGGCGCGTCTGCGAGGCGGCCTCGACTATCATCGCATGCGCCGCAGCGTGTGCGACAGCGGAAGTGCCGCAGATGGACTCGGCGAGCGCCCCCTTTTGTGAGAGCGGTCCCGTGCCAAAAAGCGTTTCCGCACCACGGTGCTGATAGCCCAGCTGGATTTCCAGGTGTTCGACGCGCTCCCCGCGGCACATGAATCGGAAGTGCCCCGGCTCGATCACTCCGGCGTGTACCGGCCCGACGGCAACTTCGTGGACACCCTCACCGCCGAGTATGAAAAATGGGTAGTCCTCCACCTTTGCATCGGGGTCAAAACGATTCGCCGCGTATCGCACCGGTTTGAGCCAGGGGTGACCTTCGGGCAGGATTCCGAAATCCTCGAAAAGCTCCCGCTCGAAAAGATGAAAGAGCGGGAGCGCGGGGGTGAGCGACCGGATATGCTGCCCGCGGGAGAGCTCGGTTTGCGCCGCGGCGAGCACGCCTTCTCCGTCGTTCGCGAGTACGGTGAAAAGTGTAACGCCTTCACCCTCGGCGACGCCGAAGTACGCCACCGGCCGATCGCCTTTTCCGCACCGTTCCCGGATCGAATCGAACAGCGCATCATATGGAATCGAGGGCACAGTGGCGAGCGAAACAGCGCTGCCGTTTTTCAGATCCAGCCAGTCGTTCAACTCACCCTCCAAGGTAGGCTGCAGCCCGGTGCAGTGCGGCCCAGATCGGTCCGGGGAGATAGACACCGAGAATTGCAGCCAGAAGAAGCAGGAAAAGCTGCGGAAGCACGCCCCATATCGTCGGTATTTTGGACTTACCATGCTCCGACGGCGATTCCGTAACCGTAGGAACCGGGCTGCGCTCGGACGAAATTTCGAGCACGCGTGTACCCATGCCGTAGAGTATGACGACAACCAGCAGCAGAAACAGGCCAAGGAGCACTGCATTCTGTGCGAACAGCGCACGGACCAGAAGAAACTCGCTGAGAAACGTGGAGAACGGTGGGGCGGCGCTGATCGCCAGAAAACATGCGAGCACCAGCGCCGCCGTGGCCGGATGGCGGCTGCGCAGGCCACGGGCCGACTCGATGAGATTGGACCCCGTAAGGTCGTGGACGTTACCCGAAGTCAGGAAGAAGGCGCTTTTCGAGAGTGAGTGGCCGATCATGTGAAGCAGGGCGGCAAGGACGCCCAGACCGCCCAGTCCGATGCCGATGGCGATGATCCCCATGTGTTCTATTGAAGAATACGCCAGCATTCGCTTGTAATTGACGGAGCTCAGAATAAAGACCGAGCTCACGAACAGGGACAGGAATCCCATGACAAGGAGGAGTCCGCGCGCAAATCCGCTTTGCCCGGCGAGATTCAGGATTCGATCCACCTTGAGGATTCCGAAGAGCGCAACGTTGAGAAGAGCGCCGGACAGGAGCGCCGAGGCGGGTGCCGGCCCTTCGGAGTGGGCGTCCGGAAGCCAGCTGTGAACGGGAGCAAGACCCATCTTTGTGCCGAAACCGATAAGAACAAATGCGAATGACAGCCGGAGCCAGAAGATCGACATCGATGGCGCGGCACGGTTAAGGTCGGCGAAGAAAAGCGAGCGGATCGACATATCGGCCGCTCCGAGGAAAATGACGCCGATAAAGGCGAAGGAGATTCCGATGGAACAGATGAAGACATACTTCCACGCGGCCTCGAGCGAGCTGCGGGTACCGTTGTAGTTGACAAGCACGACGCTCGTCAACGTCGAGGCCTCGAGGAAAACCCACAGGAGACCGAGATGCGTCGAGAGTATGGCGCCGTTCATGGAGTCTACGAAAAGCAGAAGAAAGGCGGCGAACCGGGCATAACGGGGATCTCTTCCCCCGACGTTTGCCCGGGAGAACTGCCCTACGAGATAGACCGTCGTGGCAACAAACACCACCGACAGAACGTCGAGAAAGAGAATGTTGAAATCATCAATCGCAAAGTAGCGGGTGAACGACTCATGTCTGGCCGACAGTGCAACTGCCGTGGCGATGTGGATGAGAGCGTAGAGTCCAAGGGCGACGTTCGCAGTCCGACGGAACGGGAAGAGGAAAAGGAGCCCGGCGAAAATCGGCGGAACAATGAGCAGCGTGATAAGCATGGTCAATCCCGTAAGTCGGTGAGGCCGGCGACATGATCTTCGTCGAACACACTGCGAATTCTTTTGATGAAAACGCCGAAGACGAAGACACCGACAAACAGGTCAAGGGCGACGCCGAGTTCGACGATGCCAGGGAGCGTCGTCGCGAGCGCAAGGGAAAGAAGGAAGATGCCATTTTCCATGATGATGTACCCCATGACATGGGTGACGAGCTTTCTGCGCGCGAGAATAATGAAAAGGCCGACGAGGATGGCCGAAAGGGACATCCCGAAGTGAAGCGGTTTGATAGGCGCAAGATTTTCCGCCGCCCAGTAGGAAACTCCGAGGCCAAAGAGAAAAAGGGCGCTCCCGATTACCATCGAGTAGAAGTGCGGAATATTCGCCTCTGTTTCGCGGAAAATCCCGTTTTCGCGAATGATGCGCCGCAGGTACCACGGAGTCACCACTGCCTTGAAGCCGAGCGTTTCGACGGTCAAAAGGATAATGTCACCGACGTCACCGCCGGGAAGACTGAACACGGCAGCCACGAACAGCAGGAGCCCCTGCAGCATGATAGTGCGAATGTAGACTTCCAGGCGGCTGGAGATCATCACGCTGAACAGATCCGCACCGAAAATGATGATGATCAGGTCAAACGGGGCGATCACGATTTTACTCCGAGCAATGCGAGAAAGAAGAGAAGGATCCCGGCGATGTTCAGGACAAAGATAAACTGGGGAACGTGGGTCATCCGAAGGCGCGCGACCCAGGATTCAATCAGGCCGACGGAAATCGTGATAACCGCGAAGATTCCGAGAAAAATACCAGCGTGCGCTGCCGGGGTGACCGTGCGCGGCACAAGCAGGTTCGCCGCGAGCGCGCCGAATAGATACATCTTCAGTCCGCTCGCATAGGTGATCATCGAAAGATCGCGACCCGAGTTGTCGAGCACCATTACTTCGTGAATCATCGTGAGTTCCAGGTGAGTCGCAGGGTCGTCCACGGGGAGCCGGTGCCCTTCGACCAGAATCATCAGGTAGAGGCCGAGGGCCGCGACGAACGGCAGCAATCCGGACTCGTCGAATCGGGGCGCGAGGTGAGAGCCTATACCGCTCAGGGAATCGGTCCCCGATGCAAGCAGCAGCGATGAGAGGATCAGGAATAGCCCCGGCTCGGCGAGAGTCGAAAAGAACGCTTCGCGGCTCGCGCCCATTCCTTCAAAACTGCTTCCCGTGTCGAGTGCAGCGATGATGCCGAGGAATCGCGCGAGCGCGAGCAGGTAGGCGAAGAGCACCAGATCACCGGAAAAACTTACAATCGAATTCCCGGCAGGTCCGGGAACCGTCAGAGCGGCAAAACAGACTGCGACAAGTGAGATCGCCGGCGCGGCCGCGAAAATCGGCGTGGTCGACCTGCTCACGACCATTCCCTTGCGAACGAGTTTGACGGCGTCGTAGAGCGGCTGCAGGAGCGGGGCGCCCTTTCTCCCGGCCCATTTCGCTTTCGTTTTCGCGATGAGCCCGATGATCAGCCAGGGAACCACGGCAGCCGCGACGATATTGATGACCACCGCCGTCATTTCGGCGCTCCGACAGTCCAGATCAACGCTGCGATCAGAAAAATCAGGCCGTATGCAATGTACAGCTGGAGATTGCCGTTTTGAATCCAGGAAAAACGGCGGAAGAAAGCGAGAAGGCCGCCGACGGCAGGTCTCAGAAGATGGACATCCAGAGGATCATCAACATGGCTGTGAACTGTCCGCGGCTCGGGAAAAATACCGTGAAGCCTGTCCCGCGACTCCCTGGCCGCAGCTCGCGGTCGTACCAGTGAAAGCAGCCCATGCGCGTAGGACTCTCCGGTGTACTGCATTCTCGGGTTCACAGCCGGGTATCCACAGCCCCAGGTCGGCTCGCGGCGCGGCGGACGACGACGGCCGGCCACCCATACCAGGACCCCGGCGACAAGGCTCACGACTACGAAGGCGAGGAGCAGCCGGGAAATCTGGAGGAGGGATGCCACGGCCGAGGCATCCGCGATGGAAGCCGTGCCGGCGGCTGATGCCAAGCCGGTGGTCGAAGCGACGACCGCGCTTGTAGCGAGCAGGACGGCAGGCTGCGGAACAACGCCGATGAACAGGCAGAGCAGCGCAAGCAGGCCCATGGGAACGAGCATGGCAAGGCCGTTCTCGCGTGTGACAGTCCGTCGCTCGGTGCGCGGCGCACCGAGAAAGACAACGCCGATTACCTTGGTGAAGCAGAAGAGCGCGAGTGCCCCGACGAGGGCGAGGAACGCAATGGTTGCGACTAGCGCGACAAGCGCGATGGTGCTCGTCGCACTGAGCCCGCGAATCATCCCCAGGTAGATCAGGTACTCGCTTACGAAGCCATTGAACGGAGGCAGACCGCTGATCGCGATCGAGCCTGTAAGAAAGAAGACCGTTGTCATCGGCATCCATTTTGCAATTCCGCCGAGGCGGTCGATCCCCATTTCACCGGTACTGCGCTGGATTGACCCGGCTCCGAAAAACAGCAGATTCTTGAAGATGGAATGATTCAACACGTGCAGAAGAGCGCCCACGAATCCGAGTAGCGCTACCGCCGGCATTCCCAGGATCTGTCCCAGCATACCCACCGAGATTCCAATTCCAATGATGCCGATATTTTCGACGCTGTGATATGCGAGAAGCCGTTTCAAATCGTGCTGTTCTATCGCGAACAGAACGCCGAAAACAGCGCTCACGATCGAAACGGCCAGAAGAGTGAAGACGGCTGCCGCCGGAAGCGGCGCAAAAAGAAAGGCAAAACGAAGGATGCCGTAAATACCGATCTTGATCATTACGCCGGACATGAGACCGGAAACGTGGCTCGGTGCGACCGGATGCGCCTTGGGAAGCCACGTGTGGAGCGGAATGAAACCGGCTTTCAGGCCAAACCCCGCGAACAGGAACAGTACCACCAGGCCGAGCATTTCCGGGTGCGCCCTGACGAAATGGGGAAAATCGGCGAAATCGGCGGAGCCACCCCCGGCCCATGGGATAAGAAGTCCCACAAAGAGGAAGAGGAGGCCGATGTGCATGGTAACCAGATAATTGAGTCCGGCCGATCTCGTTTCGGGGCGCTCACCCCGGAACATCACCAGGAGGAACGAGGAGACGGACATGAGCTCCCAGACGAGAAGAAACGGAAACACGGTTTGAACGATGATGACGAGAAGCATCGATACGATGAGGCCAACCAGAAACAGCCAGTGAAGCGCGGTGCGTTTGGTCTCACCCGAGGAAGGAGCCAGATATCCGATTCCGTAGACAACGGCGAGGGCACTTCCGACGGCAATCACGATGCTGAAGAACGCGGACAGAGGGTCGAGTGAGAGCAATATGCGTCCGATCGGCATTCCCGCATCAATGCGGAGACTTACACTGGTTCCCGACTGGAGTACAGCAATCGCGGCGGAAACGATTTCCGTGGATCCGATGAGCGCTCCGGCGGCGACGACATAACCCTTTATCCGGTGTCCGAAGAGCAGCGAGAGCAAACCCGCGGCCATGTATGCGGCCACCCCGAAAATGTAGTGATTCATGATAATGTCGACTTCGATCGGTTCCGGTGTTCAACGGAAACTTAACTGTTCAGGACGAGCACAGAAACGGGGCACGATCGGCCTGCCCGGATAGTAGCTCTCGGCTCGTGATCATGTCAAGCGAGGATTCTCTACGGCAACAGCCTCGATTTCCACGGAAGCTCCCTTGGGTAGCGCACCGACCTCGACGCATGACCGTGCGGGATATCCACTGTCTGTTTCGACGGCGGCGAGGTACTCTTTGAAGATCTCGTTAACTGCCGGAAAATCGGACATGCTGGTGATGAAACAGGTGAATTTCACCACGTGGTCGAGGCTGGATCCGGCTGCCGCGAGCACTGCCTTCAGATTGTCGAATACGCGGCGGGTCTGGGTACGGATATCGCCATCCACAAGCGCCCCGGTTCCCGGGTCGAGCGGGATCTGACCCGAGGTGAATATCAGCCCACCGGTCCTGACCGCCTGGGAGTAGGGGCCCACGGCCGCGGGTGCTTTCTCGGTCGATACGATCGTTCGCTCGGGTTGTTGTTTGGTCGGATTGTTCATCTGTTCTTCCTTTGTCTTTTTGATTCGGCGCTTCGTCACGCTTTCGCTTCGCGTATGTAATTGTAGATAGTATAACGGGACACGCCTAGCTCCTGGGCGACAATATCGATCGCACCCTTCACGTCAAAGATACCCTGATCGTACAGCTCCTTCACGACCAGTCGATTTCGTGTAAGCGCGGAAAGCCCCCGCTGTCGATTGATCTCAGCCACCGTCTTTTCTACCGACTTGTGCACGAGCTCCTCGGAGCTCATTACAAAATGCTCCGGGGAATCCTGCATCTCCTGCTGCGCCTCCGGAAGTAATCCGGATGCAAAGTCGATGAGTGGGGCCGACAGGTTCAGGTTGATGCAAAGCATGGCGATCGGCTTCGTGCCGTTGCGGATGAGCGCGGTGACGGATTTCAACGTCTTCCCGTCGGCGGTTCGACTGTAATAGCTGCCGATCACATCGGTCTTGAGCTCCTTTGCCTGCCGCAGAGCTTTCATTCCCAGGTCGGTGATCGGTGCACCCACTTCCCGGCCGGTGACCTGACCATTGGTGATTTTCACCACCGAGCGGCCGAGATCCTCGAGCGAGTGAATGAGCACTTCGCAATTGGGTCCAAACAGTGCCGCCACAGCATCGACCACCGGTTCGAGTGCCTGCATAATGGCTCTATCCTGTTCGGAGAGCTTCACCGGGCGCATATTGAGCTTCGCCGAGTCCGTACCGTAGTAGCGCGCACCGGGCGTCAGGTTCTCCAGGGCGACAAGTTCCTCCTGCTTCATTTCACGGCCCCTACCTGTGAAAGTTTCGATTCGAACGCGGTGCGAATTCGAGCAAGCCCGTCGGTGAGAGTCGACCGCGGACACCCGATGTTCAAGCGCATGAATCCCGGGCCGCCGGAGCCGAATGATCGGCCATCGTTGAGCCCGACTTTTCCCGCGCACAACAGCGTATCGTGAAGCTCCGAGGCGGACATCGACAGCCCACGGAAATCGAGCCACATGAGAAATGTGCCTTCCGGACGGGTCGCCGCTATCGACGGGAGCTGCTCTCGCAGAAAGTCCTGAGTGAATTGAACGTTCTCTTCGAGATATTCTATGAGCTCATCGAGCCACGGGCCGCCGTGCCGATAGGCGGCTTCCGAAGCCGCGATGGCGAATGTATTCGCATTGTACAGGCCGAACGTGTTCTCCTGCGCACGATCGAACTCACGCCGCAGCTTCTCGTTTGGTGTGATAATCACCGAAGCCTTGAGCCCCGCGATGTTGAAGGTCTTGCTGGGAGCGATTCCGGTGATTGTTCTCGCCGCAACCTCAGGAGAAAGGCTCGCCACCGGAATGTGCGTGTGACCGGAAAAAACGAGATCGCAGTGGATTTCATCAGAGAAGATGAGCAGATCCCGCCTGCAGGCGATTTCGCCGAGCCGCTCGAGCTCCTCTTTGCTCCACACCCGTCCAACCGGATTGTGCGGGCTGCAGAGCACCAACATCCGCGTGCGTTCGTCTATTTGCGACTCGAGATGATCAAAGTCCATCACGTACCGGCCGTTCTCGTAGACGAGGTCGTTCATCACCGGTACCCGACCGTTGCCTTCGATTGAGTGGAAGAAGGGCGAATAGACCGGCGGCTGCACGATCACCCGGTCGCCGGGACGGGTGAAGGTCTGAATTGCCACGTTCAAACCGGTAATCACGCCGGGGGTATAGGAGAGCCAATCGCGGTCGACCGTCCAGCCATGGCGCCGCTTCACCCACGAGAGTATCGCGTCGAAGTAGCTGTCCGGCATGTCCGAGTAGCCGTAAATGCCGTGATTTGCCACGCGTTGAACCGCCTCCACCACCTGCGGCGGGGCCATAAAGTCCATGTCCGCCACCCACATCGGCAGAACGTCGTCTCCATCGAAACAGCACTCGCAAAAGTCCCACTTTACCGAATTCGTCGAACGGCGATTAATCACCCGGTTGAAGTCGAAGTGTATTCTTTCCTGCATGAAAGCTCCCTGGTCTCTACACGATATCATTATATAGGTCAGTTACAATATGTCAACAAATATTGCACGTCCAGTGTAAAACATATCGAGTTTTGGGAACGGCTACCGCGCATTGGATAGATATTACACAAAAATTGCAATTATTATTGACACATTTTAATATCACCGTGTATGATTGAATCGTGCGTTGCGCCGGGCCGGAGAGGCAGTCGCGGCGCCAATTTCGCTCAATCAGGAGGGATCCGATGAAACTATGGAAAGTGGGCCTCGTGCTCGCGCTTCTGTATGCAGTGCTCACAGTGCCCTTGTTCGCATCCGGCGCCAAAGAGGCGGCGTCAACCGATACGATTCACATCGCGCTCACCGCGCCGATCACCGGCGACTACGCCGAATACGGAAAGAACTTTCAGCGTTCGGTCGAAATGGCGATAAATGAAATCAACGCGGCCGGCGGCGTGCTGGGCAAGAAATTCGAGCTTTCGGTAGGAGACTCGAAGGGCGATCCGAAAGAGTCGGCAAACCTCGCCCAGAAATGGGTCAGCGATCCGACCATCGTCGCAGAAATCGGCGATTTCACCAGCACCTGCTGCATGGCTTCGCAGCCGATATATGACAGAGCCGGCATGGTCCAGCTCTCCCCAACTGCGAGTCATACGAAGTTCGCCCCGGGATCTCCCTGGAGCTTCAGCATTGTCGGTACCCAGGCCTACGAACAGCCTTTCATGGCCAAGCTGGCCAGCAAGACCCTCGGCTTCAAGAATATGGCGGTGCTCTACATCAACAACGACTGGGGCGTCGACACACAGAAGTTCTATAAGGAGAACTTCGAGCAGCAAGGCGGAAAGATCGTAGGCGAAGAGTCGTTCTTCCAGGGCGACAAGGATTTCAAAGCCGCGCTTACGAAACTCAAGGCGTCGAATCCCGATGCGCTCTACATGGCGGCCATGTATAACGACGGTGCACTCATCGAGAAGCAGCGCCAGGAGCTCGGATGGAACATTCCGGTGCTCGGACCGAGCTCGCTCTACTCGGATCAGCTCATCAAGTTGGGCGGCGCCGCGGTTGACGGTCTGTACACCAACGTCAGCTTCTTCGCGAAAGATCCCGATCCGAAGATTCAGAACTACGTGAAGGGTTTTGAAAAGCTCTACAATGTTACCCCGAACTTCCACGCGGCGCTCGCGTACGACGCCATGTATCTGCTGGCCGACGCGATCAAGCGGGCAGGTTCCACGGACCACAAGGCAATCCGGGACGCGCTCGCGGTGACCAAAGATTTTTCCGGGCTCACCGGGGACATCACTTTCACGCAGTACGGAGATGCGATCAAGAGTTACAAAGCAGTGCGCGTCACGAACGGAGACTTCCAGATCTTCAATTCCAAGTAGCGTTCAGTTCTCCGACAACCTGATTTTTCAGCTGCAGCCGCGCGCGGACCGAATGTACGCGCGCGGCCTTCGGCCTGGTCGGAGCCGAAGTCCAGCGTCAGGAGGGACCGTGTTAGGGACCGTTTTGCTCCAGCAACTGATAAACGGGATCACCCAGGGCAGCCTGTTTGCGCTACTAGCGATCTCTTTTTCGCTGGTCTGGGGTCTGCTCAAAATGGTGAACTTCGCGCTCGGCGAGATATACATGTTCGGCGCCTTCGCGGGGTGGCTCATTTTTACCTACGTCGTGCAGAACCTGCTGCTTGCGCTCGCCGCGAGCTTTGTCGTGGGCTGGGCGCTTGGCTGGCTCATTGAGAAGGTCGCATTCAAGGCGTTGCGCGGTGTCCCTCACATCGCCTCCCTTGTGTGCACTATCGGATTTTCCTTTTTCCTGAAAGAGCTCGCAACGGCGATCTTCGGCGCGGAAACGAAGTCCATGCCGTCGGTATACAGCCAGACTGCGATCACGATCGGCGGCGCCAACATCTCCTGGCTGCAGGTCCTGATGGTGATGATTGCCGTTGTGATGCTGCTGTTGCTTCAGATCTTCTTCTATCGTACGAAGATTGGTCTGGGTGTGCGGGCTGTTTCGCTGGACTACCGGACCGCAGGGCTCGTCGGGATCAACGTCGACCGTGTCATTTCGGTCGCCTTTTCACTTTCCGGAGCGCTTGCGGCGTTTGTCGGTGTTCTCGGTGCGGTCTACTACAGCGCAGTCAACGCCACCATGGGATTCGTTCCGGGCATCAAGGGTTTTACCGCCGCGGTTTTCGGCGGAATAACCTCGATTCCCGGCGCAATTCTGGGTGGATACCTTCTTGGTATCATCGAGAACCTGAGCGTTCAATTCATCTCTTCAGGCTGGCGGGACTTCATCGCCTTCATCATCCTCATCATCTTCCTTCTGTTCCGGCCGAACGGAATACTGGGAAAGAAATCCAAACTCTGAGGGGGGCAGGCGACGTGAAAGAAACCATCGGGTCGTTTGTCAGGCGTTATCGCATCTACCTCTCGATAGTCGGCGCGGTACTCCTGATCGTATTTCCGGTTACGCTGGGAACCCCCTACCTGATCCAGGTAATGGTTCTGGTATTTATCTACATTGTTCTCGCTTCGAGTCTCAATCTCATTACCGGGTTCACCGGTATGTTCTCCCTCGGGCATGGAGCTTTCTACGGCATCGGAGCCTATACGTCCGCGATTCTGGCACTCGGACTCGGACTTCCTTTCTGGGTCACCATGCCGCTCGCCGGGATTTTCGCGGCGCTCATCGGTGCGTTCATCGGCCTTGCGACAGCCCGGCTGAGACAGACCTTTCTGGTCTTTGGAACGCTCGCATTCGGAGAAATTGTCCGAATCGTCATTATGAACTGGCCGGATCTTACGCGAGGACCATTCGGCATCCCGGGCATTCCTGCGCCGACAATATTCGGCTTCTCTCTCAAAGGCTACGCATCCTATTACTACCTGGTCATGGTCTTCATGGCTCTGTCGGTATTCGCAATTTACCGTCTCTACCAC
The DNA here is from genome assembly GCA_035530755.1 of Spirochaetia bacterium. Classification (GTDB taxonomy): domain Bacteria; phylum Spirochaetota; class Spirochaetia; order DSM-27196; family DATKUC01; genus DATKUC01. The sequence goes on from DATKUF010000201.1 coordinate 28,670, forward strand.
TCGCGAGTCGGCCGCGCGTGGGTCGCCATCCGGGAGGATGAGACCGCAGCGGCGACCATGGGTGTTCCGGTTTTCGGATACAAGATCCTCGCCTTCTCTCTCGGCTGTTTGTTCGCCGGGCTTGCCGGTGCGTTCTACGCGCACTTTGTGACATATATCAGCGCGGACCAGTTTTCGGTCACCGAATCTTTTCTCATTCTCACGATGGTCGCAGTAGGCGGGACCGGATCAATAGTGGGCCCTATTATCGGCGCCGTCATTCTCATCGTTGTGCCTGAGCTGGTTCGTTTCCTCGCGCAGTATCGCGCCGTATTCTACGGTCTGCTGCTCATAGTCGTCATGGTGGTGAAACCGGAAGGTATAGCCGGGGTCAAGGCAATCTTCATGCGGGCGCCGGGGAGCATCGGCTTTTCGCACAAACGAAAGAAACCTGCAGCTCTGGGATCGGAGGCGTCGCAATGAGTGACGGTATTGCTGCGAGCGACGGTTCGCGGAATCTCCTCGAGATTCGCAAAGTAAAAAAGAGCTTCGGCGGACTGGCCGCGGTCAACGAGGTCGATCTGACTGCGGCGGAGGGGAAGATCCACGCCATAATCGGTCCGAACGGAGCAGGGAAGACCACCTTTTTCAATCTCATCACCGCGATCATTCCGGCGGATTCGGGGACGATTGTTTTAGACCTGGGAGACGGTCCGCTGAACATCGAGCACCTTCCGACGCACAGGATTTCCGAATTGGGGATATCCCGTACGTTTCAGAACATCCGCCTGTTTTCCTACATGTCTGTGCTCGACAATGTCATGGCCGGAACACACGGCCGGTACCGGCAGTTTGTCTGGGCGGCCATTTCCCGCAACCGCCGTTACAGGAGTGATGAACAGCAGGCCCGCGACCTTTCCCTGGCGCTGCTCGAGAAGGTGGGGCTGGTCGACAAGAAGGACGAATACGCGCGGAATCTTCCGTATGGCGAGCAGCGAAAGCTCGAGATAGTCCGTGCTCTCGCCGGAGATCCACGCATTCTGCTGCTCGATGAGCCGGCAGCCGGGATGAACAATCGCGAGACCGAAGATCTGGACGGGTTCATTCGTCAGCTCAGCAGAGAGGGACTGACGATCCTTCTCATCGAGCATGATATGAAACTGGTGATGAACCTCGCGGATGTGATCACGGTGCTCGACCACGGCGTGAAGATAGCGGAAGGCAACGCAGCGCAGATTCAGAACGACGAGCGAGTTGTCGAAGCCTATCTCGGAAAACGGAGGTACGCATAGTGCCGCTCCTGGAAGTGAAAGACCTTGTCGTCCATTATGGAAAGATCAATGCGCTGAAGCGAGTCTCGCTTTCGGTCGAAGAGGGCCAGATCGTGACGCTCATCGGGGCGAACGGGGCAGGGAAGACGACGCTGCTGACCACGATAAGCGGGCTGATGCGCGCCTCCTCAGGTGATATCCTCTTCGACGGGAGAGACATATCAGATGAGCGTGCGGATCACATTCTCGCGATGGGCGTGGCGCACGTTCCGGAGGGACGCAGGGTCTTTTCCGAGCTCACCGTCGAGGAGAATCTCCGGGCCGGTGCCTACATACTGAACGACAGATCGAGGATTCAGCAGCTTCTGGAACGCTCCTACACCGTGTTTCCGAAGCTGGCCGAGATGAAGGAGCGGGAGGCCGGTACTCTTTCCGGCGGTGAGCAGCAGATGCTCGCTATCGCCCGTGGACTGATGTCGGATCCGAGGATGCTGCTTCTCGATGAGCCGAGCCTCGGGCTCGCCCCCATTCTGGTAGAACGAATTTTCGATCTCATCGTCGAGATCCAGAAGCTGGGAAAGTCGATACTGCTCGTCGAACAGAACGCGAACATCGCGCTTCAGGTCGCCTCTTACGGCTACGTGATAGAAACGGGAAAGATAACACTGGAGAATACCACAACTCAACTTCTTGAAAGCGATACGGTGCGCAAGGCGTATCTGGGAATTGCGTAAACAACAATGCGACAAGGGAGCTAACGATGACGAAAACTGAACGAATCGACCGAACCCTGGCGGGAAAAGAGGTCGATAGAACCCCGATCTCTTTCTGGTACCATTTCGGCGTCCAGCACGAAGGCGGCGAAAGAATCGCGGAGCTTTCTCTGGCTTTTCTGAGGCACTACGACCTGGACTGGCTCAAGCTCATGCACGACTACTTCTACCCGATGCCGAAGGGCGCGCTCGAGCTTTCGACCGTCGACGATCTTTCGAAGATAGATCGATTCGACATAGCGCTCTCGGATTGGAACGAGCAGCTCAAGGCCATTGATATCATCGCGCGTGAGCTATCGGGGAACACCTACTTCATCGACACGATCTTCGACCCGTGGCAGGTGCTTCTGCGAAATCTTGTCGGCGAGCATCTGGGTGAGCTTGTCGAGGCCCGGCCGCAGGCGGTGCTCGACGCTCTCGAAATTGTATCGGACAATATCATCTCCTACTGCAAAGCAGCGTTCAAGCTGGGTTGCAATGGGATTTTCATGTCCACTTTCGGGTCAAAGAAGCAGATGCCGTTAGATCGGTATCTGAAGTTTGCCAAGCCGTTCGCGCTGAAAGTGTTTGAGGCCGTCAAAACGCTCGGCAACATGAACACCGTCCACGTCCATGATGAAGGAATTTACGTCGACAACGTGCTCGACTTTCCAGTGCCGATCATCTCCTACGAAGACCGGCACCCGTCGAATCCCTCCATGCCCGAAATGCGGCGCAAGTTTTCCGGTACGATCATGGGCGGTCTCGACAAGAACAAGGCAACGAGGGTTACGCCCGCCGAAGCGGCCCGCAACGGTCTGGAGGGGATCGCGCAGGGAGGGGGCACCAGGCTCCTGCTCGCGCCGGGCTGCAGTTTTCCAACCTGGCTCTATCCGGGTGCCGCGCACGCGTTGGTAGACGCAGTCAAGGCGACGGCAAAAAAGTAGTTCCTGGAGCAGCGGCGGAGATGTCCATACTGGTTATTGATTGCGGTACCTCCGCCTGCCGCGCTGTGCGTTATCCGCTGAACGGCGGGGCGGCGACCGGGCAAAAACGCGAGCCGATTCCCGCGTCCCTGTTCGACCGCGGGGGTGCGGAAATCGACTTGGATCGGCTCTGGCCCCTGGTACTTCGACTGTTGCAGTGGGGATCTGCCGAGGGCGCGGTCGAAGCGGTCGGGATATCCACCTTCTTTGCCTATGTCTTTCTCGACTCCGACGGCCGGCTTCTCGGGCCCGCGGTCACCTGGATGGACAACCGGGCTGAGCCGGAGGCGGGGACGATCCGCTCTATCATTTCCGACCGCGCGATACACGAGGCCACGGGCCGGGTTCCCACAGCAGAGCTCCTTATCCCCCGCCTCATGCACATCAGGCATGAGACGCCGAATCTCTTCGACTCGATTTCGTCGGTCATCGGACTCAAGGACGAATTGGTTCGCAGACTCACCGGGCAGACAGGAACCGACTATGCTCACGCCGACTACTCCCTCGGATATCTCGCCGGCACCGCCGACCGCTTCGCCGAGATATGGGAGACAGTCGGCATCAGCTCCTCCCTGCTTCCCCGGCCGGAATCGGCCGCGAGTCGGGCCGGTTCGGTGACACGGGCGGCGGCTTCGATCACGGGACTGCGCGAGGGAACGCCCGTGGTGCGCGGTGCAACTGATGGGACGACGGCAATGTACGGTTGTGGTGTCCTGGGCGGCGTTCATCACAAGCGTGCCGCTGCGCTCGTCTGCGGAACCACGGACGTCCTCATGGCACATGTGCCTGCCCGGGAGACCGATTCGGTGGCGAAAACAATGCGGGATCTGCGGATCACCTGCAATACGGCGATGGCCGGTGGCGGAGTGCTTGCCGGCGGCGCAATGGGAATGTCAGGCGGAACTGTCGCCTGGATTGCGGAGCTCCTGCGAATGCCTGTCGAAGCACTCGAGGCGGAGGCCGCCGGGATAACCGGAGGCGGCGAATCTCCTGTCATGGTTCCATCACTGAGCGGCGAACGTGCCCCCTTCTGGAACGCGGCAGTGGCGGGGACCTTCATCGGTCTTCGCCCCTACCACCGGGCCGGGCACCTGTTTCGCGCCTGTCTCGAGGGAAGCGCGATTCGGGTAGGAATAATGGCTGGTATTCTCGAGGAGGCCGGGGTTCCGATGCATGCGATCCAGGCGGGCGGCGGGTCGTCCGGTTCGACTCTTTGGAACAGAATCCGGGCCGACGCGTGCGCCCTCACCATCTTGCCGCTCGAGGACCCGGAGGCAACCGCCCGCGGCACGGCTCTGTTCTGCGCCGCCATGCTCAGCGATTCGGTGGAGGCGCTTGTTCCACTCACTCGCGACTGGATCCGGTTCGGTCCGCCGATCGAACCGGACGAATCAGAATCGGCCCACTATCTGGCGGCCGGGGAGCGATACCGCTCGGTAATTGAAATGTATTCAGCCTGGTCGAAAGGCAAGTTCGGGGGAGAGCAATGAACGTCTATTTCAGCGGAATGATCGGATCCGGCAAGACGACTCTCGGCCGCAGGATTGCGAAGGAGCTCGGTTGGAGCTTTTGCGACCTCGATGAAGAGATGAATCGTATTCTCGGCTACTCCTTCCATCGGCTTGTCGCTGAACAGGGCTGGCTGCCGTTCCGGGAGCTCGAATATGCAATCTGCAAGGACTTCGCGGGACGAGAGCGATCGATCGTCTGTCTCGGCGGCGGTACGGTCCGCTACCAGTGGAACATAGACGTCCTTCGCGGATCGGGTGTCATGGTACTTCTCGAAGTGTCCGAGGCAGAGCTCGTAAGGCGGGTGCAGCTCGCCGATCGCCCGCGGGTGAACAGCGGCAAGAGTCTGGAGCAGGACATTCACCTCATGTGGTCGCGTGAGAGCGCCAAATATTTCGCGTCCGCAGATCTGGTCTATCGGCCGGAGGGCAAACCCGTCGACCAGGAGGTGTCCGAGCTCATCGAGATACTGAAAGACCGAGGAATCGCATAAGAGTTCCCCGAACGGCGTTCCGGCGTTTTCTTTGACCTGCCGTTGGTCCAGCGGTATATTTACGATACTTTTTTGTGGCCGCTGGAAAGTATGGAAAAAAGAGAGTTTCACGTAGACAACGAGTACCGCTACACGCGCACCGGCCCGGGTCGATGGATCGTTTCCCACATGATGCGCCATCCGCTCTTTCCGATAGTAGTGGTGGTGACGTCGATCATAAACAACTACGCGTACGGAAACATTCAACTCTACGTCGGCCACGGATTTGACGTGATCACAAAGGCCGGCTGGCTCGCCGCCGATCTGCTTGTGGTGGTTGCATTCATCGCGGGTTCGGCAATCACCCAGGGGCTGACCGGAGTGGGCAGAAACATCGCCGTGGAGTTTCTCGCTCAACGGTTGGAACGGGAAAGTCGGGAAGAGCTTTACGGCAGCCTGCTCGGCAAGAGCCAGACCTTCCACGGTCGGCAACGCGTCGGTGACATCATGGCGCGTGCCACCAACGACATGCACATGCTGAACCTCATGTTCAGCCCCGGGCTCATGCTCATCGTCGACTCGATGCTGGCAATGGTTGTTCCATTCTTCATGATCCTCACCATAAACCCCGCGCTCGGCCTCGTTCCGGCAATCTTTCTGGTGCTTCTTTCGCTCACGCTCTGGGACTACAACAAACGGCTCACGCCTGTCAGCATAGGTCAGCGGGAGCAGTTCGGTCTGCTCAACTCATCTCTCGCGGAGACGATCAGCGGGATCGAAGTTGTAAAGAGCAACGTGCAGGAACGCTATGAGTGGAACAAATTCACCGGCAACGCCCGTTCTTTCCGGGATTACTTTGTGAAACAGGGTATCGTGGAAGCGCGCTACTGGCCGATGATGGCCTTCGCTGTCTGCTGGGGCGCCGCGCTATTCCATTCACTGCTTTTGTGGAAACAGGGTACGATTTCTCTTGGACAGGTCATCGCCTTCATGGGGCTTTTTGGAACTTTCCGCTTCTCCACCTTCATCTCTCTTTTTTCGTTCAACCTCGTTCAAATAGGAATTGCGAGTGCCGGTCGAATACTGGAGTTCATCAACTACAAGAGCGAGATGGATCAGAACAGCGCCGGCCGCGGCGCCCACATCGACGGCCGCGTAGAGTTCCGAAACGTCAGTTTCGCATTCGACGAAAACCCGGTGCTGACGAACGTGAGCTTCACTGCCGAACCGGGGCAGACGGTGGCAATAGTAGGACAGACCGGGTCGGGCAAGACAACTTTGACCCGACTGATCAATCGCATTTTCGACGTTCAGAAAGGCTCTGTCCTCATCGACGGGGTCGACGTTCGCGAATGGAGCATGGAGAGTCTCCGGTCCCAGATTTCATTCATAGAGCAGGACGTCTTCCTGTTCTCCCTTTCGATTCGCGAAAACATAGCTTTCGGCGTTCAGGACGCCGGTCTTGCGCGAATAGAAACAGCGGCGCGGGAGGCGCAGGCTGATGCGTTCATCCGCTCTTTCAAAGACGGGTACGAAACCGAAATCGGAGAACGTGGTGTGACGCTCTCCGGTGGGCAGAAGCAGAGGATTGCCATTGCGCGGGCGTTCCTCACCGATCCGCGGATCCTCATCCTCGACGACAGCACCAGCGCAATCGACAGCCGCACCGAAGATGAGATCCAGCAGGCGATGCGGCGAATCGCCCAGAAGAGAACGACTTTCATCATTACCCACCGGCTCAGTCAAATCCGATGGGCGGATCACATTCTGGTACTCCGTGGAGGCGAGGTTGTCGATCAGGGTAGTCATGACGATCTGCTCGCACGCAGCGGCGACTATCAGCGCATATTCGCGCTGCTATAGGGGTTCTCATGGGGTTCATTCTTGACGGGCTCGAAACTGAATCTTACGACCGCCAGTATTCCGACCGCGTCCTCGTACGCCGGATCGTAGACTATTTCCGACCGCACGTGCGGCAGATGGTAATGGTGGCAATTACCCTGACACTCAACTCCGTGGCTGGAACAGCCGCGCCCATTCTCATTTCGAGAGCTATCGACATCATAAGCCGCCGACCCGATATTGCAACTATCAGCATCTTTTCAGGTGCTGTGCTGCTTCTTGGCGCTCTCGCCTGGGTCTTCAACTACGTGCGCCAGAAGCTCACTGCAGAAATGGTGGGTGACGTTGTACTGAAGCTTCGAAGCGACGTATTCGAGAAGACGGTCCGACACGACATGTCCTTTTTCGACGAAAATCCATCCGGGAAAATGGTAAGCCGCATCACTTCCGACACGCAGGACTTTTCCAACACCGTGACTCTGGTGATAGAATTCCTGAGTGAGTTTCTCCTGGTCGCTATCCTCGGAATCTGGCTTTTTACGATCAACTGGTGGCTAACGGTAATTCTTGTCGCTATGGCGCCTCTGGCGATTATCACTGCGCTCAGTTTCCGCCGCATCGCACGCCGTGTTACTCAGCAGGCACGGCGCGCGACCGCCGTCATAAATGCTCACATCCAGGAATCGATCTCCGGAATCATGGTGGCGAAAACCTTTCGGCAGGAAAAGACGCTGTTCAACGGTTTTCTGGAAAACAACCGACTCGCGTACCGTGTCGGGTTGCAGCGCGGAATAGTGATGAATCTGATTTTCCCCGTGATGGGAATAGCCGCCGGCGTCGGAACCGGATTGCTTGCTTACGCAGGTGGTATTGCGACCCGCGGCGCGGGTGGAATGACGCCGGGTAACTGGTATCTGTTCATGCAGGCTGTGGGATTCTTCTGGTGGCCACTTCTCAGCATCGCGAGTTTCTGGAGCCAGTTCCAGGATGGGCTTTCCGCCGCGGAACGGGCTTTTGCCCTCATCGATAACGAACCCGTTGTCAAACAGATCGGAGCTCTTCCGGTACCCGAACTGCGCGGAGAAGTGGAGTTCCGTCACGTTCGGTTTGCCTACAACGACAAGGAAATCGTCCTCCCCGACTTCTCTCTGCACATACGGCCGGGCGAGACTGTCGCAATCGTCGGGCACACCGGTGCCGGGAAGTCGAGTATCGCGCGGCTTGTGGCAAGATTCTACGAGTACCAATCCGGGGAGATCCTCATCGACGGTCGCGATATCCGATCGCTCGATCTCGCAGATTACCGCAAGTACATCGGCCTTGTTCCCCAGGATCCGTTCCTGTTTTCCGGCACAGTGGCCGATAACATCCGGTACGGAAACGCCGACGCCCTCGAGGCCGATGTGCTTGCGGCCGCAGCGCATGTCGGCCGTGGAGACTGGCTGAAGGATCTTCCGAACGGGCTCGGCACGGAGACCGGAGAGCGGGGGGCGTCTATCTCCCTCGGACAGCGGCAGCTCGTGGCGCTGGCACGCGTGCTTCTGAAAGATCCGGCGATCTTCATTCTCGACGAGGCGACAGCAAGCGTCGATCCGTTCACCGAGGCGCAGATTCAGGAAGGGCTTATGGGACTGATGAAGAACCGGACAGCGATCGTCATTGCGCACCGGTTGTCAACGGTGAAAACGGCGAACCGGATCCTCGTCCTGCAAAAGGGACGGATTATCGAAGAGGGTACTCACGATGGGTTGCTCGCCGCCGGCGGCCACTACGCGGAACTTTATAATACCTATTTCCGTCATCAATCGCTCGAATATATTGAAAGTTTTGGGCCACGGCCGGGCACGTAAGGCGCAGATTCTCTGGCAACATAGGCGATTACCGCCCGATTGTGGTCTGTTCTATCGCTTTTTGTTTGGTAAATCACCTCAAGTGGGAGAGAATATAGGGGGAGGAATAACCATGATAGATAGAAATGAAGCTCGAGCCTACTATCTGACAACCGCTATAGTCGCGATTCTCGTTGTCATCGCCGCGGTATGGGGTGTTATCAACTCGGGAATGTACAAGCCGTTCGCCGGGGAACAGTTCGTGCCCGTTGCATTGGGGCAGGATATCGTTTCGATCCTCGCGGCGTTTGTTCTGCTGGGTTTCATGAACGGTGTGCGCCATGGATCACGACCCGCAGGACCGGCGTGGATAGCTGTATTGGGTTATGTGCTATTCGCCTACGGGCAATATGCAATCGACGGAGTCTATGACCCGCTGTTTCCGCTCTACATTGTCATCGCAGGCGTGACCGTATTCACGATCATTGGCCTCTACGTGCTTCTGGACAAGGACGGTTTTCGCGCGATCGAACTCTACGGCGCCCTGCCGGTTGCGATCGCGGTATTGTTGATTCTCGTTCCCGCCTGTCTGGTCCCGCTCTGGGCCTATGGCGTCATCGGTGGAATTACCGCCTCGGTGCGGCCGGTGGGACACGCAACGTTTGTTCTGGACCTCATATTCGTCCTGCCTCTATCGATCATCGCGGCCGTTCGCGTCATCGGCAAACGCTCCGGCGGCGAAATGCTCGCGGGCATCCTTCTCATCATCTACACAATTGTCGGGCTGGCTGTCACACTCGGGGAGTTGTTGAGACTCGCCTTCGGTCAGCCGCTTCAGTTGCTTACGCTCATCATTTTCGCAGCACTGACGGTCCTGGGCGGAATTCTTGTATTGATGTACTATCCTCGCGCACGTTCGGGTAACGGTATTTCCGCTTCACGCGCAACCGTCTGACGGTTAGACGCTCTTCGCGGGCAAAAAAAAGGCGGCCTCCCGGGGCCGCCTTTCTCTTTCTATCCAATGGTATTTGGCCGCGCACGTAACAGCGCCTCATCCCTGCGGAAACGTCGATGAATGAACGGCAGGAGGATCGGCAGCGGGACAAAATAGCCGAGAATCTGAAAGAGTTTGTTGAACCAGCCCGGCACAATGAGAGCCTGGCCGCGGAAGACCCTCGGAAGTGCGAATCTCGCAACCGCCTCCGGTTCCATCGATGAGAGTCGCCCGAAGAAGCCCTGCAGCTCAATCCGTTTTCGGACGTCCTCGTTGGTTACCACACCGCCTGGGCAGACCACACTCACGCCGATTCCGCTATCGCGCAGTTCCTCCCGAATGGCGAATGTGAAGTTCATGACGAAAGTCTTTGTTGGTGAGTAGATCGGCTTGTAGGGCATGGGAAAGAATGCCGCTGCGCTGGCAACATTCAGGATGTGAGATCGCGGGACTCTTTTCAGCACCGGCAGGAGAAGGTAGGTAAGCCGGATCACTGCGAGGAGGTTCAGCGAGATCATCTGCTCATGATCCTCGAGCGAACGGTCGTCGAAGCGGCCCGCAAGATCCACTCCCGCGTTGTTTACGAGCATCCGCAGACGAATTCCTCCGGAACGAACCCGGTCACGGATTTCCACCGCGGTTTCGGGCAGCGTGAGATCGCACTCCATTGCCTCAACGTGAACTCCGAAGTCATTCGAAAGCCGTCGCGCGGTCTCGGGCAAACCACTCTTGGGTAGCGCAACGAGGAAGAGATTCATTCCCATGCGCGCACACTCGACTGCAATGGCACGTCCGATGCCCGAGCTTGCCCCGGTTATAAGACTGTAGAGATCCTGCTGCTGGTAGTCTGACTGATTGGTTAATGTCCGATGTATCACTCAAATAGTATATACCGAACGATCGTTCGGGTAAAGACATTTGTCACTTCAGTCGTCTCTTTCCGGCGTTCCACAGCTGCTGCAGCTGCTCAGCAGCAAGTCCGAGAACCACCAGAACTACGCCCAGAATCTTCTCAATCCGCACCGGGACTCCGGAAATGAAGTCGAGGAAAACGCCGACGGCAAGCTGTCCGGTGTAGATTCCAAGCACTACCCGCAGCGCCGATGTCCGGTTGAACAGCATTGTGGAAAGCGCAACAACGATGACCCCAAGAATTCCGCCGCCTGCAAGGAGCACCGGTGGCACCGAGAGCAGCTTTTCAGCCGTATCGCCGCCGAGAACTCCTGTGAACAACGCTATTGGAGTGAGAACGGCAAGCGCAGAAAGGTAGTTCAGCACCACCATCTGTGGCTGCCCGTACCGGAGCGCGATTCTGCTATTCATCATTGACTGCGCCATCAGGATGAATCCAGGCAGCCACGAGAGCAGTATCCA
>DATKUF010000202.1:0-4676 GCA_035530755.1 Spirochaetia bacterium
GGGCCACCATGTCGTCCGGCAAGATATCCGTGCCGGTGAGCAACTACAGCTTCTTTGCCCAGTTCCGCCATTTCACCCCGGTTCCTGCGAGTGCAGGTGATTCCGGGTTCAGCATTGCCCGTTTGCGTGTGCTTGATATTCTGTTGGATCGACTCACCGAACTACAGTCTCAAATTCGTGAAAGCGGAATGTCGACTGCGGTCGGCGGGGACGCTGCGGCCGCGGGAAAGCTCCAGGCACAGGCGTCGGAATTGCGTGCTCTGGCCGCTTCCTCGGCATCGGCCGGTGCCCCCGCAACTCGAAGGGTAGTAGAACAGCTTCTGGCCCAATACAGCGCGACGTTTCAGGCGACTGTTTCGGCGTCCAGGCAAAGGGTCTACTCCCCGTCGATTCCGAAGGAAGACGGCAGCGCGGTGATCGTCAGCACCGAAGCGTAAACTTCAGATCAACCTGGTTGTCAAAACATTGAATGGTTTGTCGAGAACTTCTGATCCCGATTCTCCCGTTCGATCGAGGAGCTCGGGCCGTGGCCTGGAAATAGGCGCGTCTCGGGCGGAAGAGTCAAAAGTCGTGTCTGCACGCTGTTCCGAAGTTTCTTCTCGTCGCTCTCGCTGAAGTCTGCCTTTCCAATTCCCTTGAAAAACAGAGTATCTCCCGAAAACACATAGTTCCTGCTCTCACTGTACAGGCTTACGCTCCCGGGCGTGTGTCCGGGGGTGTGAATTACGACAAAATCCGTGTCGAGTATCTGTTCATCATCCTCAAGAAAAAAGGTGACCTTGGGTAGCTCCGAATAGGTATTCTCGAAGTAGTTCTTACCTGCGTCGCCGAACATGGCGAAGGTCGCACGGTTCATTTCTTTCGACTTTCTGCCGAAGAACCGCGCATCATCCGGGTGAACACCCACTGCCATCGTGCCTTTCTCCCGATAATGCTCCAGGATACCCTTTGCAGCCGATGTGTGATCGAGATGTCCGTGCGTGAAGATTACTGCCCGCGGAGTCATGTTGATTGCTTCGAGGCGCTGTATCAGCAGGTCCATCTCGTCGCCGGGATCAATGAGAATGCACTCTTTCTTCCCGGTTGACACGATATATGCGTTGGTGTGTAACGGTCCTACAATAATTCGTTCAACCATGGTAGGCTGAAGATACTGTCAAAAACGCGGATGAGCAAGGAAATATGGAACAGCTTTTGCTAACATTCGGCCTGGTTGTGGTCTTCTATCTGATAATACCCGGAATCGGGGCGTTCGACGTCCGTGGGAGATGGAGGCGGTTTCGCCGCGATGTGCTGCTCTCTTCATCATTCAGAATTGCCGAGTATGAGCAGTTTCATGAGGCGACGACGAGGGCTGACGGAACAGAGCTGGGAAGTTTCCGTTTCTTCGGGACGCTGGAGGCGATCCAGGGCGACGACACAATCTGGCTGAAGAACGGCAACGTTACGGTGGCCGCAGACATGACCGAAGTACGAGTCTGCCTCCTTCACCCTGACAACGAGAGCGGCCGTCCGCTTTCGGCGGAGAACCCCTCGCCTAGTTATCCGGATCTCACTCCTCAGATCATATCCTGGTCGCGCATGGGAACCCTGTCGGAAGGCACGCGATTTTACGTCGGCGGCCACATGGAGGTTCAACGGGGATTGCCCACTTTCCGGCGCTCCACAGGTTCCCCACTCATCGTTGTTATCTACGAAGGGAATGACGAGAGTCTTCTCGCACGATGCATCTGGAGCGGGAGGCAGCGCAACGAATACTGGAACCAGTTCACTCCGGCCAGCCTGCTAACCGGTGCGTTCGCGCTCCTGGTCCTTTCATATTTCTACCTGAGATCGCCGCTGCTCCGACTTCCGGTCCTCTTTTCTCTCTCCCTGAGCGCCGTACCCGTTATGCCTCTTCTGCCGCCGGGGGTCGCGCTCTTCTTTCTTTACCGTTATTGGTGGAGGCGAGGGCGATACTTTCGGGCACAGCGGGACCTGGTTCGACTTCCGATTCGTTACTTCGCGGAAGGGGAGTTTCCGGGCACGGCGGAACTCCCCGACGGTTCGCGGTACTGTTGCCGGGTTGTCCCTGCCACTGCGGTGAAGTCTGAGAACGGCGAACCGTTTCTGATCAGAGAGGTACCCGGGCTGCGCTCGGGCGAGGATGAGAGCAAGCTATACCTCTTCGGCGTCGAAAAGCGAAACGCTGATGCGACCGAAGTCGTGCGTCCGGCTGATCCGATGGCCGAGCATGTCGCCTACAGGCAGGAACCGGCAAAACTTGCGGCCGCGTGCGAAACCGAGGCGCGGCGCCTCGAATCGCGTTCGGGGATAGCGTTCGCCGTCGGATTGCTTGTTAACGCCTATGCTGTCTTCCTGTTGTTGAGCAATATTGTTCGATAATCGGAATTTCGGCCGAGGCCCTACGCGTTGCGCATCAGTCCTTCTTTCGTGCGTAGTTGACGTTCAGCTTTCTGCCCCGGAAGTCTTTCCCGTTGAGCAGCCCGATTACCTGAGCGGCCTTGCCCGGTTCCACTTCGACGAAAGAATAGTTGTCCAGAATTTTTATTTCTCCAATATCGTCCGCGGTAATACCTTCGAGACCCGCAAATAGCTGGATCAAATCGCGCGGGAAAACGCGGCGATTCTTTCCTATCCCCACGAAGAGACTCGTGAACCCGTTGCGCGCGCGTTCCTGGCGAGGTGCCCGCACGCTGGGACTATCCTTGAGGTATTTCAGAAGGTAGGCAGCGAAGTATCCGCGGGTGAAGAACGGCACGCCTTTTCTGATAGCTCGCCGGACGATGTTCAGCTCGTCGGGGTTTTCCTCCTCGTGGATTCTGCGAACTATCTCCTGAATCTGTTCCTGGAGCGATATTGCCGCGCTGGCTGCGCGAGCCGTATCAGTTGCTCTGTCTGGTGCTTGTCCGTTCACCGGTGCCTCCTCAAGACCCGTATCGATGCTGCGTGCGCGAAACGCATGACTTCTTTGAGTCGATTCGTCCGCGCGAGACCAGGATGAATGGGGAAGGTACACAGGCCTGCGCAGAAGCGGTGATAGTATGGCGATCCCGCTGTGAATTTCGGGTGTGTAGACGACGATTTGTGGTCGGGATGCGAGTTTCGAAACGATAAACTGTATGTCTACGTTGAACCCGGACGCACGTGACTCATCGGGTTCGTCCACAATCACCAGACTGATTCCCGAAAGGTCCAGCTGCCCCCGCCGCAGATGATCGATCACCCTGTCGTTCGTGGCGACGACGATATCAGGCTGTCGCGAGATCTCCCCGGCCTCTTTGCGAGCAGTATCGGCCGTTCCCGCCTCGATGACTTCGACCGGCGATTTGATTCGCTGCAGCGCAGCACGAAGCAAGTGCGACAGGTTCCGAACATCATCCGCCTGGCTGGTGATTATGAGCGACTGAATCCCCGGGCGGCGGCGTTCAATGCGTGCCACAGCGAGGGCTGTGATACTTTCGGCCTTATCAAGGCCCGGAATCGTTTCGACAACTGCGTCTTTTCCTTTTTTCAGAACGGAAAGCAACCGCTGGCTCCGCAACCCGGCTTGTCGCACTCGACCCCGGGATGTCACTGCGCCCTGTTGTCTTTCAGCTTCAGCTCGAAAGTCTCTCGAAACCACCACTTCGTCCCGATCATGCGTAATTGAAGCTCTGTGTTTTTGGATTGTGATATACCTTCTCCGCCGACTCGCCCTCCCACAGGTTGTATCATCCCACAATATAACACAAGGGGGTACCCATTACCGCCAAAACCGCATTATAGTCAGGTTACAGAGTCACTTTGGCTTTGTCAAGGAAGTTGTCTATGAGCAAGTCCGCAGACCGATTACTCCGCTTGAACGCCCGTTCAATTGCTTTCGTTCTTGTTTCGATTCTGCTCCTCGCGTTCTCCGCGAGCCGACTCGAGAGTGAATCGTTCACCTACAAGTATGTCGCCGGCGAAAAATACCGGATTCTCTCCACCGTCGAACAAACCGTCTCGATAGATGGCGTGGTCTCGCACACCGCGCAGATTCTCAACCGGATTGCCGTCAGCGTCGACAGGACGAAGGATGGGGCCGGCTACCTCGACGCTCAGTTCCAGACCTCTGAAGAGGCCCGCAGGGCCGGCCAGCTCTTCCAGTGGGGCGAGGAGTATCATTCGGAGTTCTGGCGTGATGCAAGAGGCATTTACGACATATCGGACAAGTATTTTATGCCGGTAGTGCGAAACGTCCCCGTCTTTCCCGCGCGGGATCTGACGAAAGGCGAGACCTGGTCTTCAGAGGGGGAGGAAACCCACGATTTCCGTCAGAACTTCGGTATTGCGGAGCCATTCACATTTCCGGTGCCGGTCAGCTACACCTATCTGGGAAAAGAGAGCGTGGACGGCAAGATGTATGATGCAGTCGCGATCAAGTACAATGTATACTTCGAAACCCCGAAGCAGTATCCCACAGTCTATCCCACGCTCATCACCGGGTTTTCTGACGAAAAGCTCTACTGGGACCATGATCGCGGCCGTCCTTACAGCTACCACGAAAAATATGGCTTCTTCTTTGTCCTGTCGAACGGCCGAACTGTCAAATTCGAGGGAACCGCAGAGGCAAAAGTGATCGAAGCGAGCACCATGGATAAGACGCAGGTTGCGAACGACATCCGGGGCACGCTGAAGAACCTGGGCTTGAAAGA
>DATKUF010000203.1:0-5327 GCA_035530755.1 Spirochaetia bacterium
AAATGATGACCAAACGTCAGCTTTTTAAGGGATATATCAAAAACCTCTATACAGAGTATACACCTCATTCCGGAAAAACACCATGCCGGTCGACGTCAAACGTCAGCGATTTGCCAGAGATTGAACACGGTTTCGGCCGGCTACCGCGTCGGCGAGGTTCGGATTGAGATTGAGCGCGCGCTGGTAGGCGTCAAGCGCGGGAGAATATTCCTTCAGCTGCTCCCGCACGTAGCCCAGCCGAGTCCAGTAGAGTGACTCATTTGGTTGGAAATGGATCGCCGCGCTGAGCGCAATATCGGCGTGGTTGAGCTCGCCGAGGCGAATGTAGGTTTCGGCCATGAAGTAATAGACATCATCAATCAGCCGGTTGTTTCCCGAGGGGGCAAGGCTCACGTACTGTTCGAAATACTTGAGGGCCGCCTGGTTCTGATTGAGTCGATAACTCGCCTCGCCCAGAATTTCGATGACACGGTCGTCATACGGGGACACGGTAAGCGCCTTTGTCCCCCAGTCGAGCGCCTCCTGGTATCGACCCAGCGCCAGCAGACTCCAACCGAGCACAACGTAGGAGTCGATGTTTCGTGGCGTCGCCTGTATCTCAGCAAGGGTCTCTTCAACTGCCGCCGCGTATCGTTTATCGCGATACATCTGCAGAGCGTCCTGAGTCGTCAGCGGTGCCCTAGGCGGTGTTGCCGGTGTCGCGGGGGCAGACTCGGTTTGCGTGGTGGTCTGAGCGATGATATTCGACCCGGCAGAACTGGATGTGACAGCCGACCGATCCTGACCGACAGCGGGGGAAATCACTACCATCACAAGAAATAAAAAGGCGGCAACCGGGTGGAACCGCCTATTCATGTCGAACATCCTCGCCAGGCGGGTCCATCCGGCACGTCCCGTTGAACAGGCAGCCACTCTGCATGATCAAGTCCGGCGTGCGAATATTTCCCGCGAGCGATGATGAGGAAAACAGCTCCAAACGCGTTCGAGCGTGCACATCACCAGAAACCTGCCCCTGGACCGAGACGACCATGGCTTCCACGGTGGCGTCGACTACGGCTTTCTGGTTGATGAATAGGTCCCCGGAGGCGCGGATGTGTCCCTGGAACCGCCCTTTTATCAGAACCGGCCGTTCGAATGTCATCTCGCCGTCGAACTCGATGTCCTCGGCGAGAACTGTGTCAATTTCAGATTCGTCTATATGTTTTATACGAAGATCCGACATAGATTTTGCCTGTCCGTATCCTAATCACGCGTCAAGGTGGTGTCAACTGTAACTGCAACGTTCCCCACGAGATCAGTCTGACTTGTCGGTCTTCGACCGTCGATCACCGAAATGTTCAACAATTCTGTCAACCGATGCCCGGAGATTGTTCCGCATTTCCCCGGTATAGGGGTTCAGCCGCTGAAGGTCGACAAAGAGCTGCCATGGATCGTTGCACGTCTGCTCCATCACCTCAAGCAGCTTCCTGTAGCCGAGCGTGGAGATTGAGCTCGGCTTCAGGTCGAGGTCCCGGAGGACCCGACCGATGAAGTGCGTGACCCCCTGCGTGTAGGCCGCCTCGTAGTCGTGTTCCGCGGCGGTCATTCGGTGAATAACCAGTCCAATCTGCCGAAAAGCCTCTTCCCACGCCGACACGGTCTCAACCGGCGCTCGAACGGGCGTAAGTATCAGCGGAAGTCCCTGGACGCCTCTGACTGCGGAATCCGGGCCGAACATAGGATGTGTTCCGATAAGCGACACGGTCGCCGGCAGAATCTCCTCCATGAGCCGAATCGGGTAGACCTTGACCGAACAGGTGTCGATTACGGTGGTGCCTGCACGAAGCAGCGGTGCGATCTGTCGCAGCACAGGCTCCATAGCCGAAATGGCCGTACAGAGAAAAATCGTGTCCGCCTGCATCAGATCGTCGAGGTCGACCTCTCGTACGCCGTCGGGAACGCTCCTTCCAGGCGTGCGATTGTAAGCGACTACCGGAAAATGGACCGACAAAAGTTCCGCCCAGAACAGACCGAAACGGCCGAGGCCATAGACGCCGACACTCATGGCGGACATCATAGCGATTTTCGCGCGGGCGGACAATCGTGCCGGAGTTTTCCATCGGCCTCCATTGTGATAACATGGACAAAACAGACAGAAGTTTCGGAGGAGCTCTCTATGGATTTCATAAAAACAACGCATGAGCGCGCGAAACAGATCAGGAAGCGGTTGGTACTGGCGGAAGGGACCGAAGCGCGAACGCTCGGTGCCGCGCGCGTTCTAAAGGACAACGAGCTGGTTGGTGAACTGGTTTTGCTTGGCGTCGAAGATGCGGTCCGCGCCGCAGCTGCGAAAGAAGAGATAGATCTGTCGGGCCTCAAGATCATCGATCCGGCGAAATCTGCCCTTCGCGGCGCATTTGCTGCCGAATATTACGAGCTTCGCAAACACAAGGGAATGACGCTCGAGCAGGCAAACATCGACATCGTTGCACCGCTGCGATGGGGCGCAATGATGGTACGAAAAGGCGAAGTCGATGCGATGGTCGCCGGCGCCGAGAGCTCGACGGCAGACGTGTTGCTCGCCTCGTTCACCATTATCAAAACCCGGCCGGGCACCAGGTACGCGTCTTCCTGTTTCGTCATGAAAATGAAGGATCCTAAGTGGGGGGTCGACGGACACATGATCTTCTCGGACTGCGCGACGATTCCCGATCCGGACCCCGAGCAGCTTGCTGCGATCACCCTTGCGGCGGCCGAATCATGCAGGAGTTTCCTGGGCGCGGAGCCCGTGGTAGCGATGCTCTCTTTTTCGACAAAAGGTTCCGCGTCGCATCCATCGGTGGACAAGGTGCTCGCTGCGCTGAAGATCGTCCAGCAGCAGGATCCGAAGCTTGTGGTGGATGCGGAACTCCAGGCTGATGCCGCGCTTATTCCTTCGGTGGGAGCAAAAAAGGCGCCCGGGTCCGCAGTTGCGGGGAAGGCGAATGTGTTGGTTTTCCCTGACTTGAACGCAGGAAACATCGGCTACAAGCTGGTCCAGCGGCTCGCCGGAGCCGAAGCGTATGGGCCGTTTCTCCAGGGATTTGCGAAGCCCGTCAGCGACCTCTCCCGCGGCTGCTCGGTAGACGATATCGTGAATACAGCTGCGGCGATTCTCTGTTCAGTTCGATGAACGAACCTTCGCCGGGGAGCCGGTCGAGTCTCCCCGGCAGCCGTTCGGGTCTCTCCGCAGTCAAAGAGACCGCTCCGCCTTACTTGCACGGCTAGCGATGAGCCTTTATTATCTATCCCATGAGGCTGGCGATAGTCGGATACGGGAAAATGGGGAAAGAGGTCGAGGCCGCGCTCCTGAAACGAGGCCACACGGTCGCAGTACGCGTGGATGAGGCCGGCAACGCGGATGCAAAAACGCTCGACGAGGTGACGCGAAACGGCGCGGAGGTTGCAATCGAGTTTTCTGCGGCCGCCGCCGTCAGGCCAAACGCCGAAATCTACGCACGCATGGGCATGCCGGCTGTTGTTGGGACCACCGGCTGGGAGTCGAGCCGTGACGAGGTTCGCGCTCTGGTCGCGAGTACCGGAATCGGCTATGTGACAGGCTCGAACTTCTCGATCGGCGCACACCTTTTCTTCGCGCTCGTTCACAAGGCGGCGTCACTAATCGACCATTTACCGGACTACGACATATTCGGATACGAGATTCACCATGCCGCAAAGAAAGACAGTCCGTCGGGTACCGCACTCACGATGGCGGAGCGCATTCTGTCGGCAACCGACCGGAAGAAACGGATTCAGACCGAGACGGTTCACCGCCAGATCGAACCTGATGAGCTTCACATCGCCTCGCTTCGAGGTGGCTCATTTCCGGGCACCCACACTGTGATAATCGATTCGCTTGCGGACACCATCGAGATTCGTCACATCGCGCGAACGCGCGGCGGTCTTGCGCTCGGCGCGGTCATGGCGGCCGAGTGGATAGTCGGCAAGAGCGGGTTCTTCACTGTGGAAGACTTCGTATCGGATCTTCTGCGTTCGGAGGGAAAAGCATGAATCTTGAGGGAGCCTACACAGCGCTCGTAACGCCTTTTAACGAAGACGGGAGCATCGACGAGAAAGGAATCAGGGATTTCGTCGAGTTTCAGATTGGCGAAGGCATCACCGGCCTGGTGCCGATGGGCACTACAGGCGAAAGTCCCACGGTGACGCATGAGGAAAACATAGAGGTCATTCGCATCGTAGTTGAGCAGACGAAAGGTCGCGTGCCGGTAATCGCGGGAACCGGATCAAATTCGACCACCGAGGCAATTTCCATGACACGCCGAGCGAAGGCGGTGGGCGCGAACGCCACTCTCCAGGTCGCACCCTACTACAACAA
Organism: Spirochaetia bacterium; assembly: GCA_035530755.1. Classification (GTDB taxonomy): domain Bacteria; phylum Spirochaetota; class Spirochaetia; order DSM-27196; family DATKUC01; genus DATKUC01. The sequence continues at coordinate 4,355 of DATKUF010000203.1, forward strand.
ACCGAACCAGGAAGGATTGTACCGCCACTTCGCGGCAATCGCAGAAGCGGCCGACCTTCCAATCATCGTCTACAATATCCCGGGTCGGACGGGTAAGAACATCGAGAACGATACGATGCTCCGACTTGCGAAGCATCCGAAAATCGTGGGTGTGAAGGAGGCGAGCGGCGACCTCAATCAGGTAATGGATCTGATAGCCCGAAAGCCCGCCGATTTCACCGTCCTTTCAGGTGACGACAATCTCGCCCTGCCAATTGTTATGCTCGGCGGGAAGGGCGTGATTTCGGTTGCAAGCAATATGATTCCGAGGGAAATCGTCGCCTTCATGAAGGCCGCCGTCGCTTCCGACCTCAAGAATGCGCGTGAGAAACACTATCGCCTCCTGCCGCTTTTCCGCGCGCTCTTCACCGACACCAATCCGATTCCCGTGAAATACGGTTTGAGCCTGATGGGAAAGGTCCGTGAGGTGTACCGATTGCCGATGTGCCCGATGGACGATGCAAAAAAGGCAGCGTTCAAGAAAGTCGCGAAGGAACTCGGCGTTATCTGATCGCGGAGCCTGCGATCGCGTTGGCCAGTGCGACGAATTTCTCCGGGGGTACTCTTTCTGCTCGTTCGCTCAGATCCACTCCAGTCGATGCGCAGGCCTCGCGCAGAAGTTCCGTCCCTCGCTCCCGCGCAAGCTCGCTTGAAAGAAGGTTATTCTGCAGCGTCTTCCTGCGCGAGCTGAATGCTGCGCGAACCAGACCGGCGAAAAGCGCAGCGTCGACGACTGGGTTGCCATCGATTCTTTCGAGGACAACGATGGTCGAATTGACTTCCGGCGCCGGATAGAAGACTCCGGGAGCGAGATCTCCGGAAGGTCGAACGCGGCAATGAGCCTGACACAGAACGGAATAGCCGGAATAGCTGGCGGACCCTGCGTGGGCGCACATACGGCTCGCAACCTCTTTCTGGACGGTGAAGACCAGTC
>DATKUF010000204.1:0-2235 GCA_035530755.1 Spirochaetia bacterium
CCGGAACTGGGCGAAGATTCACCACCCCTTCTTCTCTGGACCAACGGCCACTTCTCCATGGGAGGAACCGAGGTCTTGAGCTGGCCGACAAACGGCGAGACGACGACTGCACTCTTTCGCTGGGAATGGAATCGGCCGCTACAGATTCGTTACGTCCACGCCCGCGACTTCCCGGGAGAAGCGGCCGGACCGCTCGCGTATACTGAGGTCACTGTTCCCGCACTGGCCGGGTTATGCTCGAAGCAGCTTTGAGTACATGCGTTTGGGGATAGTCTCGCCGTTCACGCGAGTGTCGCAAGAAGTGGGGGTTATGTGACGGGAAGGTCAAGCCAGCTGCGGATTGGAGTCATCGGAATTGGTGGACGAGGTCGTCTTGCCGACCTGGCACATATGCCCGAACAAGGCGTACGTGTTGCCGCGGGTGCAGATATTTCGGAAGTTGAGCGCGCAGGCTTCAGGGAGCGCTATGGTCGAGACGCGTTTGTTAGCCACGATTATCGGGAGCTTCTCAGCCGCACCGACGTGGATGCTGTCTTCATCTGTTCTCCGGACTTCCTACATGAGCAACACGCAGTCGATGCACTCGCGGCCGGGAAGGCGGTCTACCTGGAAAAGCCGATTGCTATATCGACCGAAGGAGCGGATCGAATCCTCCATGAGGCGAAACGGGGCCGCGGTGTGTTGTTCGTGGGCCACAACATGCGTCATATGCCCTTCGTGTTGAAGATGAGGGAGCTCATTCAGAATGGTGCAATCGGAGAAGTCAAAACAGCCTGGTGCCGGCACTTCGTCGGAAACGGCGGTGACTACTATTTCAAAGACTGGCATTCGGATCGAAGGAACTCAACAGGGCTCCTGCTCCAAAAGGGCGCTCACGATATCGACATACTGCACTGGCTTTGCGGAGCCTATACCAGCCGGGTTACCGCCATGGGCGGTCTTACCGTCTACGACAAGGTCTTGTCGCGACGTGGAGCTGACGAAAAGGTCTCGGTGGAGGCGGATTTCTCGAATTGGCCCGCCCGGAATCAAACAAAGCTAAGCCCAGTGATAGATGTTGAAGACATCAGCATGGTACTGATGCACCTGGAAAATGGGGTTTTTGCCTCCTATCAACAATGTCATTTCACCCCAGATTATTGGCGCAACTATTCCATCATTGGCACCGAGGGCAGGATCGAGAACGCCGGCGACGGCGCACGCAATACCGTGATTCGACTCTGGAATCGGAGAGCGGGTTACAATCCCGAAGGTGATTTCGTCTTCCCTACGCCCGGAGAAGAAGGTGAGCACGGGGGAGCGGATCTTGCGATCGTTAGGGAGTTCATTGAATACGTGAAAACCGGAATCCGTACAAAAACCTCTCCAGTAGCGGCACGCTACGCGGTTGCTACCGGTCATGCTGCCACAGAATCGCTGCGGTCCGGGAGCATCCCCGTGGACTTGGTACCCCTAGATCGGGATGTCGAAGCGTATTTCGCTACTGAGGACTAAGGACCTTTCCCCCAATTCCGGGGCCCCGCAGGCGTATCGTTGACATGCCGCCCGCTGCTGCGGAATACTCGGTCCCATGGCAAGACGCCCTTCCGACCCTGAACGAGATGACGCGGTCCGACGCGGTCGGCCGGTCACGCACCGCCAGGTCACCTCGTTTCGCCTGCGTCGTCAGCACCTCGCCGAGCGCGCGCCGCAGGGTTCGTCCTTGACCGCTCTCGGCGACATGGCCGGTGCACAGGCGCAGGTTGTCAGCGCCGCGCGAATCTCGCTCTGGGCCAGAGTGCATGCCCTCACACCTGATGAGGTCGACGCTGCAATCTTCCCCGCACGCACGATTGTCAGGGCCGCCTGCATGCGGCATACCCTGCACCTCGTTCCCTCCACTGAGGTCGCCATGTTTGTCCGCGGCGCGACGAAGCGTGCCGAAAGAGACGTGCAATGGATGCTCAACAAGGGTGCCGGCGAGGAAGAGCTGGATCGGGTGCTCTCCGCCGTGCTCGAGGTCTTGGACAGGCCGCTTTCCCGCACCGAGCTCGTGGAGTCGGCTGCCTCTTTGCTCGGTTTGCCCCGGACAAAATCGGCAGACGGTTGGTGGGGCAACACGCGCGAGCTTCCCTCCATCCAGGTCGGCCCAATCGCTTGCCCGGCCAACTACCTGTTGTCGCTCGCGAGCGGGCGCGGGATTATCTGCTATGCAGACTATCGGGGAGGCGAGCCGACCTTCGTGCGGGCGGACGC
>DATKUF010000205.1:0-7666 GCA_035530755.1 Spirochaetia bacterium
CCGGGAACGATGATTTCCCGTCCGAAGTTGTTTCGATTCCAAAGGTTGGCGGCTTTGACAATGTAAGTATAGAGCAGGTGGTTGCGTTAAAACCCGATCTGGTGCTCGCGAGCAATATCCACATTTCCAGCGTGGTCCCCGCCCTGAGACGATTGGGAATCCGGGTGCTCGTCGTCGACCCGCAGACAGTGAATCAGGTGCTTGACGCAATCGTTGTGGTCGGTGACTCGGTAGGCAGACACGAGGTCGCATATGCGCTCGCCGCGAAGCTTCGAAAGGAAATTGAAGCCATTCGTCAGCGGACGGCGGTGATGTCCCATCCTCGCGTGTTCTGGGAACTCTCCCCGGACCTGTGGACGGCGGGGCCAGGGTCCTACATCGACGATCTGATTCGCATCGCCGGCGGCCGGAACGTCGCGGGGAACGCGCGCGCTCCCTGGATTCAGATCTCCAACGAATCGATTGTCGCCGAAAACCCGCAGATCGTCATACTATCAGACCAGGGATACGGGGCTTCACCGGAAACCGTTGCCGCGAGACCCGGATGGAACGCGGTTTCCGCAGTCACCTCACATCGCATCGTTCCGGTCGCGAATGAGGACGTGGTATCCCGACCGGGTCCGCGGGTTCTTGATGCATTGCTGTGGGTCGCCCGCACCATCCACCCCGGGGATTTTTAGTGGAAACAACTGTTGCGCGAACGCACCGCCGTCGCTCGAATCGTACTGCATCGGGTGTGGCAGTCGCGCTGCTCACGCTGGTCCTTGCCGCGGTTGCTCTCTCCTGGGGCTCGGTTTCAGTGCCGATCGACGCTGTTCTTCGCATTCTCTGGTCGCATATTTCCGGTACGCAGCCTGACACCAGCTCCACCTGGGCAACGATCATTCTGCAGATCCGACTCCCGAGAATCGTGCTGGCGACGCTCACCGGCGCAACTCTCGCCGTCGCCGGAGCCGTCTATCAGGCAATATTCAGAAACCCGCTCGCCGACCCTTACCTCATCGGCGTCTCCTCCGGCGCGTCACTCGGAGCGACTCTCGCGATTCTTTTTGTGTGGAAACTCTCGTGGGGAGGCATGAGCGCAATCTCGCTCTCGGCGTTCGCCTTCGCGATGGGGACGACATTCCTCGTCTACGCGATCGCGCGGGTTGGTACGCGTACCTCGACAACGATGCTCATACTCGCAGGGGTAGCCATGAGCGCGCTGCTCTCAGCGGCCACGACGTTCCTCATGCTGACCCGACAGAATGCGTTTCAAACCGTCCGAGTGCTCGGTTGGATCATGGGAAGCCTGGCACTGGCGAGCTGGGGTGACGTCGCCGCGATTCTCCCCTATGTCGCGGTTGGAGGCGTCACGATCGCCATCTTCGCATATCGGCTGAACGTACTGCAGCTCGGCGAAGAACAGGCCCACGTACTGGGGGTACCGGTCGAGTTCAGTCGGGTCCTCCTTATCGGCGCGGCCTCCCTGGTAACCGCCGCAGCGGTATCCGTCAGCGGTGTAATCGGATTTGTCGGGCTGGTGGTTCCCCATGTCGTACGGATGATCTGGGGGCCCGATCACCGGTTCCTCCTTCCGATGGCCGCCTTGCTTGGCGCCCTGCTCATGATCCTCGCCGACGCTCTGTCGAGAACGCTCATCGCGCCTTCGGAGATCCCGATCGGAGTTGTGACCGCCTGCGTCGGCGTGCCGTTTTTCCTCTATCTGCTGCGAAGGCAACGGAAGGAGGTCTTCTAAGCGTGGACGCAGCCCCGACGCTTCTCGAAATGAGAAATCTGTCGCTCTCCTACGGTGACCACATGGTGATTCGAGACATCAGTTTACAGGTTTGCGCCGGCGAGTTCGTCTCCCTGGTCGGTCCGAATGGTGCCGGCAAATCTACGCTCCTTCGCGCCGCTGTCGGTCTGATTCGTCCGGTTGCGGGCGAAGTTCTCCTTTTTGGCCGGCCGCTCGAAGAGTGGAACCGACGCAAATTAGCGCAAAAGCTGACTCTCCTGCCGCAGCACGCGCCGGTCCCGGAGCTCTACACCGTAGAGGAGACGGTCCGTCTCGGCCGAACTCCATTCCTCGGGTTCTGGGGCACTGCAGGTTCCCGGGACCGGGGTGTCATTGAGAAAACTATTTCCGACTTCGAACTCCGGGATCTGGCCGAATGCCGCATGGGCGAGTTATCCGGCGGCGAGTTTCAGCGAACCGTCCTCGCCCGGGCGTTTGCGCAGGAACCGGAGTTGCTCCTTGTCGATGAACCGACAGCCTATCTCGATATTCACCACCAGATTTCGACGCTTCACCGGCTGCACAATTCAGCGCATCGGGACGGGAAGGCAGTCCTTGCCGTGCTTCACGACCTGAATCTCGCGTCGACGTTCTCAGACAGGATCATTCTCATTGCTGACGGAAGAGTCCTTCGGGATGGGGATCCGGAAACGGTGCTCTTTTCGCCGGAGTTCGCCCGAATCTACGGGTCGAGCGTCCGTATCCTGCAAAGTCCCGACACCCCGCGGCGCCCGCTGGTACTCCCCGGGCTTCCCGAAACCGATGGAGCGACGAATGATGGAATCCGACCTCAAGCTCGTGATTGACGCGATTCCCCTCCCGGATTCCGACGCGGCCGAATGGGCCCGCCGACGCCAGGCCACTCTGACGAAACCGCCGGGAAGCCTCGGTGTTCTCGAGGAGCTTTCGGTCCGGCTCGCGGGCATGACCGCGCATGCACCCCTCGATCTTTCGCATAAGCGAATAATCGTCGCCGCCGCAGACCACGGAGTCGTTGATGAAGGGGTGAGTGCCTTCCCGAAGGATGTCACCGCGCAGATGGTCAGGAATTTCCTTTCCGGCGGTGCTGCAATCAACGTTCTCGGCCGCTTCGGCGGAATTGATATCACGGTGGTCGACGCCGGTGTCGCCGCGGATACATCGGTCGCGAGCGAGACAGATTTCGTTGTGCACAAGATCGGGCGGGGAACAGGCAATATCCGCCGTGAACCGGCCATGACCAGGAAGCAGGCGTACGAATCGATGGAACTCGGGATCCACGTTGCATCAGACAGGATAGAACAGGGGGCGCAGCTTTTGGGCGCCGGCGAAATGGGAATCGGGAACACGAGCTCTGCAACGGCGATTGCCTCGGTGCTGACCGGCCGGCCCGTGGAGGAAATCGTCGGCCGGGGAACGGGTATTCCCGAATCCCGGCTCGCTCACAAGATAGAGGTGATCCGGGATGCCGTGCAACTGCATTCAGCTTCGTGCAAGGACGGGATAGATGTCCTCGCAAGGCTCGGTGGTTTTGAAATCGGTTGTCTGACCGGTGTCATTCTTGCGGCGGCTTCCCGTCGCGTCCCCATTGTGATAGACGGGTTTATTTCGACCTCGGCGGCGCTGCTCGCCGCGGAAATTGCGCCGCGAACGACGGCCTTTATGATCGCCGGACACCAGTCGGCCGAATCCGGCCACGCGGTAATGCTCCGAAAGCTCGGCCTTGCGCCTATCCTTTCGCTCGGGATGCGACTCGGCGAAGGAACCGGGGCGGCACTCGCGATGCACGTCGTCGAAGCCGCCTGCCGGCTGCTCGCTCAAATGGCTACGTTCGATGGGGCCGGGGTCTCCTCGGAGGATAACCGGTGATGCGCGGGCTTCTGGCAGCCCTTCGATTTCTCACCATCATTCCCGTTCCGCCATTCGAGGACGACCGGATCGGTTTCCCCGCGGCGATTGTCTATTTCCCGCTCGTCGGAATCATACTCGGAGTACTTATCTCGGGTACCAATCTGCTCGCGGGCGCGATTCTCCCACGGTTTCTCGCCGCCACGGCGACGATAGCCGTCTGGATCGGCCTCACCGGCGCGCTGCACCTGGACGGCTTTGTCGACAGCGCCGATGGTCTTCTCTCTGCGCGGTCACCCGAAGCGCGCCGGCGCATCATGAAAGATGTCGCAGTCGGATCCTTTGGAGCCGTAGCGCTTGTGTTGCTCGTTCTCGCTAAATTCTCGGCAATTGTCGACATGTACGCCGGGAGCCCGCCGACCGCCGGGTTCGTCGTGACACTCATCTGTGCACCGGCCGTCGGCCGCGCGTCGATGATCTATGCAATGATACGATTTCCGGCCGCGAAAGATTCGGGCCTCGGAAGTCGAGCGAAAGAGTCGGTTCGCCCTCTCCATCTTCAGGTAGCCGGGGCAACGTGCGCGCTTCTCCCCCTTCTGCTCCTGACTGTTTCCGCGAATGCCTGGCTCATGTATGTCGCAGTCGCAGCGTCCCTGCTGATCGCTGAAATATTCGGTCGGTTCGTCGTCAGGCGGGTCGGCGGCTTCAGCGGCGATACCTACGGCGCAATGTGCGAAATCGTCGAGCTTGTTGTCCTCGCCACTTCTGCGGCGTTCATTGGCTCCCGCGTGTAGGCCGGGAAAAGGATTATCAGTCTCATGGGAAAGAAGTTCATCACGATTATGGGAGGTGCGCGAAGCGGAAAGAGCCGGCTTGCCGCTGACCTCGCCAAGAGATATGGCAGGAACGTCCTTTTCGTCGCGACGGCGCAACCATCCGACCGGGAGATGAGCGAACGAATTCGAGTTCACCGCAGCGAACGCCCCGTCGAATGGCAGACAAGTGAAACACCGGTCGACGTGGGCAGAGCGATTGCACAGAACGGTCGCGATTTCGACACGGTGATAATCGACTGCATCACTCTTCTGGTCTCGAACCTGATGCGCCGTCCGAATGTTCGGGAACAGCAGCTTTGGACGGCCGCAGAATCCGAAGTCGAAGCGATCGCTGAAGCCTACCGCGCTCTTTCGGCGACTTTCATCGTCGTCACCAACGAAGTTGGACTGGGGATCGTTCCCGCGTACCCTGCCGGGAGAGTCTACCGGGATGTTCTGGGTCGCACGAACAGGATGCTCGCGCAGATCTCGGACGAGGCAGTCATGCTGATCGCCGGTTTCCCGGTGGACATAAAAAACGCACGTACCGATCTCTCCTGGTAGAAAAAAAAGCTTGCGGGCCGACGCGTTCAATGTATAATTGATTCAAATCGTTAGATATACGGAGGGTGTATGAGCGAGCTCACTACCGGAGGAATTATCAGCCAGGCTTTGTCGAGGGGTGTGAAAAATTTTGTAGCCATCGCCGTTAACTATCTCCTGTGGATTATTACGGTTTGGATTCCATACCTCAACATCGGAACGACGATCGGGCTCCTGGTCGGAGTCGTAGCCAAGTCATCCCGAAACGAGCCAATTTCCTATACCGAGATTTTCAATCCGGTGTATCGAAAGAAGATGGGGGAGTATTTTCTTGTCAGCGGGTTTGTCGCCGCAGGCGTCGGCTTCGGTTTCGCTTTGTTCTTCCTCCCGGGAGTCGTGCTTTGCATCGCATGGATGCTCGCCCCGCTATTCACTGTCGACGGCGGGTTGAATGCGGTTGACGCGATCCGTCGGAGCAACATGGTGACCTACGGTAAGAAGGCCGCGATTTTCTGGGCAATGGTAGTGCTCGGCATTATCGCCGGGGTCGGCGCCCTCATTCTCGGATGGGTCTTCGGGATGATCTCTCACGTTCTGTCGACATTGATCCTGATAGTCTACATGGCGTTCAGCGCAAGCTTCTTCGTTTCTGCGCAGGGATATATCTACGAAACCCTGAAGGACGCGCCGGAGAGCGCCGAGTAACCTCATACCGGTCATATTAAGCCCGCCGGTACGGCGCCAAATCGCTTATCGGCGGGTTTCTGTTGACGGTCATGATATGAAATGGATTGAAGACCCGCTCATTCTCGAACGACGGGAGGGAAGAGTTTCGCTTCGGCCGCTGCGGCCGTCGCATGTGACCGAGCTCTTCGCCGCCCGCGGCGATGCGGATACCTGGCGTTACCTTACCGATACCATCGACTCACTCGAAGAAATGGACAGGCTCGTGGAGCGCGCACTTGCTTCTAAGATGTCCGGCCTCGAGTATCCGTTCGTTGTATTTGACAGATTGCGCGATTGTGTGGTTGGCAGCACGAGGTACCTTGATCTGTCACCCGTGAATCGAAGTCTGGAGATCGGGTGGACCTGGATTGAACCATCGGCACGGCGAAGCTCCGTGAATACCGAGTGTAAGTTTCTGCTGCTTGAGCACGCGTTCGAGTCGCTCGGGTGTGTGCGCGTGCAGATTAAGACCGACGCCCGCAACGCCCGATCCCGAACTGCCATCGAGCGGATTGGGTTTACCCACGAGGGGATTCTCCGCAAACACCGCATCCTCCCCGATGGTTTTGTCCGTGATTCGGTATATTACAGTATGATCGCCGAAGAGTGGCCGCAAGCGAAATTGCGGTTGACTCGTTGGGTGACAAGCTGACCGGTTTTCCGGAGATCGGTAACGTGACAGGGGGGCATCGTGAAAGACAACATCGGGTCGGAGGCGACGAATCGAGCCTATGTACTTACCGAGGCGACCTACGGACAATTGCGACAGTCAAATCCAACCGTAGCGGTTCTGCCCTGGGGTGCAACTGAGGCGCACAACTATCACCTTCCCTATGGAACCGACATCCTCGAAGCGGTGCTCTTCGCTGAAGAGGCCGCAGCCCGCGCGTGCAAACGCGGCGCGCGTCCCATCGTCCTTCCGGCCGTCCCGTTCGGCAACAACGCGCAGCAACTCGACCAGGCCGCGACGATCCACCTCTCCACCTCCACTGCCGCCGCAATTCTCGATGACGTAGCAATGTCCCTCGTTTCGCAGAACATCGACCGCATGGTCATTTTGAACTCACATGGTGGAAACGAATTCAAGCCGCTCGTCCGCGACCTGATGAACCGACGCAAGTTACTCTGCGTTCTTGTGAACTTCTACCAGATGGTGCCGAACGAACACAAAGCCATTTTCGAGATGCCCGGAGACCATGCCGATGAGATGGAGACGTCGCTTCTGCTCTATCTCCGCCCGCAACTTGTCAGACTGTCCGAAGCGGGTCCCGGGGAACGGAAACCGTTCGCGTTGAAGAAGATAGAACAACCCGGAGTCTGGACTCCCCGGCCCTGGTCGGCAGTTCACCCGGACACAGGAAGCGGCGATCCGTCAACGGCTTCAGCCGAAAAGGGCCGGCGATATTTTGACGTGGTATGTGAGGCGATAGCGGAGCTCCTGGTCGAGCTCAGTGACGCGCGGAAGGGGGATGTCCCCTACGCGTGACCGCGTGCGCGTGACCGCGTGCGCGTGACCGCGTCAGCTGTTCTGAGAAGCGCGTAGCGCGGTGGCGCAGGTTTTCACATTCCGAACGAACTCGTCGTTGTCGGCATCAGCGTTCGTCTGGAAGTATTCACTCCACTGCTCGCGAAAGATGCTGAAGACTGCCACCGGCATCACCGTAAAATAGAACCATGCAAGCCGCCGGTGTTCGGGCTCAGCCAGCCTTTTCGCCTGTTCGGGTTCGGTGGCTACAAGGTCCATGAGCCTGAAGATCCAGTGCGACCGAACCGGAGACGTCAGAGTCTCGAGCATGAGTATCTTCAGGAAATCTTTCTGTGTCCGCATGAACTCCAGATATTGTCGGGACATGATCTCAGGCGCGGGGCGGATCCGCTTCATTTCCAAGCGGAAATTCCTCGTGTCTTCGAGCCGCGCCTCAATGACCGAGTTGAAAAGTTCTTCCTTGCTCCTGAAATAGTAGTATATCATCGCCTG
>DATKUF010000206.1:0-11474 GCA_035530755.1 Spirochaetia bacterium
CTGTGTACACCGCAGATCGAAGAACGTGCGGGAGAGTGATTTGGCCATGCGGAGAGCTTGAAAAATCCAAAACATCCAATCAACTGAGCCAATTTGTTCTGGTGCATAGGTGGATGCGATATCGCCGGAGAGTCTTCGTCACACTAACCGACATCCCGTCCTTGACCCCTCCAAGAAAGAGGGATAGGATTTCGAAGATCCGAAATCAGAAATTCCAGCCACGACCATCTAATGTTCCGGAAGGGTCGCCTTCCGTGGACGGTTTTGGACGGGCTATCGGCAGGGTGTTATGACGAGTGACGAAGAAAAACAACAAGAAGCAGACGAACAGGTGGCGCGCGCTCAGCGGCCGGCGGAAGACTCAATTCGCATGCACGCCCAATATCGAGGCAAAATCGAGACGGTATTGAAATGTCCTGTTCGCAATATGAACGATTTTTCGGTGTGGTATTCCCCAGGGGTCGCGGCCCCGTGTATGGCCATCAAGAACGATCCCGAGTTGGTGTACGATTACACCTGGAAATGGAATACGGTGGCTGTAGTCTCGGATGGAACCCGCGTGCTCGGTCTTGGAGACATTGGCCCAAAGGCCGGGCTGCCGGTTATGGAGGGAAAGGCGCTGCTTTACAAATACCTCGGCGGTGTCGATTCGGTCCCGATAATGCTCGATACGAAAGATCCCGACGAGATTATTCGTACGGTGTTATTGATGCAGCCGTCATTCGGCGGAATTAATCTCGAAGACCTTTCGCAGCCGAAGTGTTTTCGCATACTGGAAACGCTGCGGCAGCAGGCAGAGATTCCGGTGTGGCATGACGACCAGCAAGGCACCGCGACTGTGACCCTGGCGGGGGTGATGAACGCTCTACGATTGACGGGGCGAAGCATCTCGGACGTCAGAATCACGTTTGTCGGATCAGGAGCTGCGAATGTTGCCTGCGCCCGGTTGATTTTCGCACGGGGGGCCGACCCCGGCAGATGCGTTGTTGTCGACAGCAAGGGAATTCTTGGTCGTCACCGCGACGACATAGAAAAACGACGCTACGAGTTCGTCGAAAAGTGGAATCTTTGCCGTATTACGAATGAAGAGAATCGACAGGGCGGAATCGCCGAAGCGCTCACCGGTGCAGATGTACTTATAAGCCTCGCTCATCCTGGACCCGGTACAATCCTGCCCGAATGGGTACGCGGGATGGCGGCCGATCCGATCGTCTTTGCCTGCGCTAACCCAACTCCCGAGATCTGGCCGTGGGAAGCCAAAGAGGCGGGCGCCGCGATTGTGGCTACAGGGCGAAGTGATTTTCCCAACCAGGTGAACAATTCACTCTGTTTTCCGGGAATATTCCGAGGGACACTTGACGTGCGTGCGCGTACGATAACGGACGAAATGTGTTTCGCCGCTGCCGACGCTCTGTGTGATGCGGTCGCACATCGAAATCCGGATGCTCCGGATTCGGCATCGGGAGAGTCTGCACCATTTGATGCTGAGCACATCCTTCCGTCGATGGAGGATTGGGAGGTCTTTCCACGGGTCGCCGCCGCCGTCGGCCGTAAGGCAATCGAGCAGAAGGTGGCACGAAAAGACCTGACATACAAGGAACTCTACCAGAATGCATTCGAGATGATTCGTCGTTCTCGAGAGCTCACAAAGATGATGATGCAAGCTGGATTCATCGGAGAGGAAGGAGAGCGGCGATGAAGGATATCATTGTCATCGGTGCCGGACCGGCGGGACTTGCCGCCGCCGCATATGCAATCCGAAAGCGGCTCGATGTTCTGGTTGTCTCGCCCGACGTAGGCGGGAAGACAAATCACGCGCTCACGCTCCCATGGACTGAAGAGCACCAGGTAATTCGTGCCAAGGAGGTGGTCGAAAGCTTCAAGCGCGAGCTTGACTACATTGGGTTTTCACACAACCCGGGGCGGGTGAAGCATGTTGATGCAGCCGCCGAGGGGTTCACTGTCCACCTCCTTTCGGGGAAGACCGAGTCCTGCCGCGCGCTCGTCCTCGCCACTGGGATTGAGAGAGTACCGCTCGATGTCCCCGGCGAAGTGAAATACTTATCCCGCGGACTCGGTTATTCGTTGGTGAGTTACTCGCATTTATTCATTGATCGATCTGTGTTCTTGACGGGAAACGGACCCCGAGTATTGCGATCTGCCTTTGAAGTCGCAATCCACGCGTCTCGCGTTACCGTGAACCTCGAGCCAGCCGCGGAGTTTGACGCCGAAACTGTCAAAAGTCTTGGTGCACTTCATAATGTTACCATTATTCCCGGTGGTACCGTTACCGAATTTCGGGGTCGGGAATTCGCGGAGGAAGTCGTTGTGCGGCATGATGACGGCACGATTGGAACGATCCGTGCTGACGGTTTCTTCGTCGAACGGGAGCCGGTTCCTTCTTCACTCCCGTTTGCGCATCTTGTTTCACTCGATGAGCGCGGAAGAGTAGTTGTGGACATCGACGCCCGAACCTCGCGCATCGGGATTTTCGCCGCCGGCGACCTGACAAACGTGCGCCAGGAACAGGTACTCATTGCGCTTGGGGAAGGTGCCAAAGCCGCATTGGCAGCCTACGAGTACCTACTCTCTATCAACCGATGAGCAACCGAAAACGAGAAGTGTCAATGTTTTGAACAGTCACTTGTCATGAGGGGCTCAAGGCATGACGCACATGCCGGGAACTGAAATCTTCAGGGCGGGAACTTCCGCTATTCGCCGGCAAGTTCGTGCGCAAGTTGATCTATACGATCTTGTTTGACGGAGTTGATGTCTTTTTCGGATCCAGCAATCTTCCGAATCAGGAACCGATCAATGAAATTGAGTTTCGACATCTTAATCGCGCCGCCGAAAGCGTGCCGACCCAATGCGTGGGCGTTCAACCACGCGGGGAAAGCTTCGTTGAGCTCCACCTGTGCCTTTTCTCCATCGTAGAGACAACATATGAAAAGGCCGACCCTCCGACGTTCGATTTCCTTCTGGTTGTAATCGCAGAATGCCGATATCTCGTGGGAGATCTTTCCGGCATAGATCGGACCGCCGATGACCACCGAGTCGTACCCCTCGAAGCTTAGTTTTTTTTCTTTGCGGATGTCGACGAGTCGGCTCTCGCCCGGAAGAAGTTCGGAGAGCCGCCGGGCGCATTCCGCGGTCGTGCCGTAGCGGGAAGCGTAGACTATGAGGGACTTCATGTTGTTTCTCCCTGGTCAGGCAAACGCGATCGCCCGGTGTTGATCGTACTCACTCTCCCGTCACCTGTGATGTCGCTGGTCACCGCAGCATTTGCGCTTTCCCGGATTTGATAGAGCCGATTACGCAGGAACAGCAGCATATCAGTCGCAACCATGATCCCGTTGATTATGTAAAGATAGATCACCGCATCGAATGCGAAGAACAGCTTATGCAATATCCCGGCGAGGTAGCCGATGAAGAGAGCAAGCAGAAAAATAAAGCTTTTGGAGCCTACCTGCCTCGATTTCCACGACTTGTAAATCGAGAACGGCCACGCGAGACCGAAGCACAGCAGCATTATGGTTTCGAAGATCATGGGAGTGCTCCCTGGATTTAGTACGAGTTACATTACACTTCCGCCAATTCCGTGTAAACCCCGTGAGTCGGAGGTGAACACCCAATGGTCACGCCCTTTCCGTCCTCACGACGGACGCAGATTCCATTTTCATCCGGAGTCCCGCGCGGGGCGCCGAGAGGCGCTTCGCGCTCGAGCGAGAGCCCGTTTGCGTGAAGGTAGCGAAGTTCAAGGATTGTCGTCGCGACCGGTTTTGTGAGGGAAGCAGGTCGAGGAGCGTATCGTCGCCCATCAATTCACCCCGGGTAGGTTCAACTTGCCTGTACCCCTCGGCGAATCGTATCAAATTGTGTCAACTCCGGACTCAAATGTCCGGGGCGGGGTCCTGCCCCACGTCCTTCGCGTCCGGTTCGAAGTAGAGGAAGCAGGCCGTCTTGTGCCCGTCCTCGATCTCCTTCAACCGAGGGGTGCTGCTTCTGCACAACTCCATTGCTTCCGGGCACCTCTCAACGAAAGGGCATCCCGCGTGTTCGATTTCGGGCGACGGCACATCGCCCTTCAGAAGAATACGCCGGCGATTCCGCTCGACTGGGGGATCGGGAATCGGGACTGCGGAGAGCAGCGCGCGGGTATAGGGGTGAAGCGGCTTGGCGTACAGAGTGGGCGCATCGGCGATCTCGACGATTCTTCCGAGATACATCACCGCCACTCGCGAGCTGATATGGCGCACCACCGCAAGATCATGAGCTATGAAGAGGAATGCGAGGTCGAACTCGCGCTGGAGATCGCGCAGCAGGTTGAGAATTTGCGACTGAATCGAAACGTCGAGGGCGCTGACCGGCTCGTCGGCAAGCAGGAGCTTCGGACTCAGCGAGAGCGCGCGGGCGATGCCGATGCGCTGACGCTGTCCGCCCGAGAACTCGTGAGGATATCGGGAGCGAAAGCTTGGCGAGAGCCCGACCCGCTCCATGAGCTCCCGCACCCGGCGGTCGATCTGTTCGCGCGACAGACTCATCACTCCGTTTCTTCGCGCGAGATCGAGGGGCTCGGCGATGATCTGTCCGGCCGTCATGCGGGGGTCGAGCGACGAGAAGGGGTCCTGGAAAATGATCTGAAAGTTCCTCCGTTCGCGCTGAAGCTCCTCCTTCGAAAGTCCGCACAGATTCCTGCCCTCGAAAAGGATCTCCCCCGAGGTTGCGGTTTGAAGTTGCGCCACGGTCATCGCCGTTGTCGACTTGCCGCACCCGGATTCACCAACCAATCCGAGGGTCTCGCCTCGGCGAACTTCGAAATCAACGCCGTCGACCGCCCGAATCCAACCGACTCGCCGCCGGAAGATAAGGCCCTTCTCGACCGGGAAGTAGACCTTCAGGCCGCGGACGCTCAAGAGCACCTCATCACTCATGCCGGGCCCCCGCTGCCGTCCGATCGACGTGAAGCCAGCATCGGACCTCGCGTCCGCCGTCAAAGATGGTTTCCGGCGGGAAGTCGCTTCGGCATATCTCCATTGCCTGGTCGCATCGGGGGGCAAACGGACAGCCCGGCCCCATGCCCACCAGGCTCGGTGGTTGGCCGGGTATCGAGTAGAGCCGCTCGCGCGGGTCCGTGTCGATTCGCGGAATCGAATCCAGAAGCGCGCGAGTGTAGGGATGCTTCGGACTCGCGAAAAGAGGGTCGACCGGGGCGCGTTCAACGATCCGCCCCGCGTACATGATGCAGACGGTGTCGCACATCCCTGCGACGACTCCGAGATCGTGGGTAATCAGGATGACCGCCGTGTTCCGGTCGCGCGACAGGTTGCGAACCAGGTCGAGGATCTGGGCCTGAATCGTAACGTCGAGCGCGGTGGTCGGCTCGTCGGCGATCAAGATATCCGGATTGCACGAGAGCGCCATGGCGATCATGACACGCTGTCGCATCCCCCCGGAGAACTGATGGGGATAGTCGTTGGCTCGCCGCTCGGCGTCGGGAATGCCGACGGCTCGAAGCATTTCAACCGTACGGGCGCGTGCGGCCGCACCTTTGAGTCGGTGATGGAGCCGGATCGCCTCAGAGATTTGCGTCGAAACGCGGAGTAGTGGATTGAGCGAGGTCATGGGATCCTGGAATATCATCGAGATGCTGCCCCCGCGAACCAGGCGCAGCTCCTCCTCGCTGCTCTTGGTGAGGTCTTTCCCCTTGAATCGTACGCTGCCGCCCGTAATCTTCCCCGGCGGGCTTTGGATGAGGTTGAGGATCGACAGGTTCGTGACGGACTTTCCCGATCCCGACTCACCGACGATGCCAAGGGTTTCGCCGCGATGAAGCAGAAATGAAACACCGTCCACCGCTCGTACGAGCCCGTACTCGGCGTTGAACTGCGTCGTCAGGCCCTCGACCTCGAGCACGACTTCTGCTTCCGTCGGGCGTGCATCGCGTGGCGTACCCCCCATGCTATGCAACGTTTTTGAGCCTTGGATCGAGCAGATCGCGAAGCCCGTCGCCCAGGAGGTTGAAACCCAGCACGAGCACGACGATCGCGAGCCCCGGGAAAACCGCGGTCCAGGGCGCGAATGTCATATACTTTCTCGCGGCACTCAGCATGTTTCCCCACGAGGGCGCGGGGGGCTGAACGCCGAGCCCGAGGAAGCTCAAGGCCGATTCGAGGAGCACGGCGACCGAGAGGCTCAAGGAGATCTGCACGATGATGGGCACGAGAATGTTGGGAAGGAGGTGCCTGAAGAGGATGTAGCTCCTCGACCCGCCGATCGAGCGCGCGGCCCGCACGTAGTCGCTCGATCGAATCGCGAGAATCGAAGCTCGCGAGAGCCTGGCGAACTGGGGGATGTAGACGATACCTATTGCCACCACGATGTTGAACGTCTTCTCTCCGAGAACAGCCATGATGAACAGAGCAAGAAGCAGGGTCGGAAAGGAAAACAGAACGTCGGTAACCCGCATGATGACGTTGTCCCAGCGGCCGCCGAGGTAGCCGGCCCATATTCCCATGAAGATTCCGATCGCACCGCCGAGCCCAGTCGCGCCAACAGCGATGATTTCCGAAATTCTTGAGCCGACGATGACCCTGGAGAATATGTCGCGGCCGAACTCGTCGGTTCCCATCAGATGGCCGGTCGCAAACGAGGGGCCCTTGAGGATCTCCGCGCTGTTCATCGCGAGTGGATCCTGCGGCAACCAGACGAGGCTCAGTAGGGCGACAAGGACATAGAACAAAATGATAATCGCGCCGGCGAGAGCAATATAGTTTTTGCGGAAACGATCGAGTGACATCATGTGTCCGAACCTTCGTGGAGTCGAATCCTGGGATCGATCACGGCATAGAGTATGTCCGTCAGCAGATTGATCAGGACAAAGAGAAGCGCTATAAGCAGCACAATTGCCTGGAGCAGAGGATAGTCCCGCTGCTGGATCGCGTTAAGCGCAAGCCTGCCCATTCCCGGAAGCGCGAACACCTCTTCGATGACAATTGCGCCGCCGACAAGGTATCCGGTGTTGAATCCGACGATCGTCACGACCGGAAGGATGGCGTTGCGCAGGGCGTGACGGACCACGACCGATTTTCGGGAGAGCCCTTTCGCGCGCGCTGTGCGTATGTAGTCCATTTGAAGTACCTCGAGCATGCTGTTGCGCGTGTAACGCATGATGACCGCTGCAAGGCCGACGCCGATCGCAAGCGACGGAAAGAAGAGCATCTTGAGGTTCTGGAAGGGGTTTCGAAGAAAGGGGACGAAATCCCCCATCGGGATCCACCCCTGGAAATTCGAGAAGGCGAGCACGAGCAGGGCTGCAAGCCAGAATTGGGGAAGGGAAAGACCGAGGAGCCCGGTTACTCGAATTACCGCGTCGGAGACCGGTCCGTTTCTCAGCGCAGCGAAGATGCCGAGCGGAAGGCCGATAACAAGGGAGAGGATCAGCGCAATCAGAGTAATCTCGAGAGTCAAGGGAAGCCGCCCCAACACGTCGGGCAAAACCGGGCGGCCGGTCCGAAGGCTATAGCCGAAATCGCCTCGGACGATCCGTGAAAGCCAGTCAAGATACAGTATCGGAATCGGCTTGTCCTCGCCGAAAACCCGTTTGAGCTCTATCATCTGCTGCGGAGTAGCCTCCACCTGTGTCCCCATGTACATCTCCAAGGCCGTGCCCGGGATGAGACGTACGAGAAAGAACACCAGGATGGAGACTCCCAGCAGAACCGGTATGAGGGAGAGCAGCCTCTTGGCGATATATCTCCCCACCGGTTACCCCGCAAACACAGATGAAAGAACGAGCATGGGCCCCATTACTTCGCCAGCTTCGTCTCTTCGAGAAAGAGCAGGCTGCCGTTGCCCATTACCTTGAATCCCTTGACGTAGGGCTTCAGGATCTCGGTCTGTTCCGGCGTGTAGAGAAACACGGCGGGTGCCTTCTGCGTCAGCAGAACCTGCAGCTTGTCGTAGATGGGTTTGCGTTCGGCGAAGGTCGTGAGCTGGCGTCCCTGATCGAGCAGTGCGTCGACCTCCTTGTCCTTGAACATGAAGTTGTTGACTCCACCCGTACTGTAGAAGGTTCGATAGAGAAAGCGGTCCGGCTCAGGGCTGCCGCCGCGAAGCTCAACCATGGTGTCGAAGTCTCGCTTCACCCAGCGGTCGATATAGGTACCCCACTCGACGCTCTGGATCTCGGGCTTCAGCCCGATCTTTTTGAGCTCGTTTTGGATAACCTGGGCGACCGCGAGCCCGCCTTCGTAGGTGGGTGACGCGACGATATTAAAGGAGAACCCGTCGGGATATCCAGCCTGAGCAAGCAGATCCTTCGCCTTCGCAAGGTCGGGTGTCGAGAAGGGCAGCTGAGACATCGGAAGCGCCCACTGCCCGGCGGAGGAGGGAACAGGTCCTGTCGGTTGCGCGAGCCCCATTTCGGCGGTGGCGATGATCTCGCTGCGATCGATCGCCATTGCGACTGCGTCTCTGACGCGAACGTCGTCGAAGGGTTTGTGAGTCGTGTTGAAGCTGAACGTACGGATGTTGATTCCCGGCGTTGTCATGACGTTGAGACTCGAATCCTTCTTCGCCTGCAGAATCAGGCTCCCGTCGCTCAACGTGGCCATGTCGAGCGTTCCCGCTTTAACGCCTGCCAGCAGCGAGGTTTGCTCGGGAATGACTCGGAAGATGATCTTGTCGAGATAGGGCTTCCCGGCCTCGAAATAGTCGGGATTCTTGACGAGCGTCATGCTGTTGTCCGGAACCCAATCCGCGAGCTTAAAGGGGCCGGTGCCGTCCTCGTTTCGCTGCAGGTTGCCGTATTTCTCGACATCCTCTTTCGGCACGATTGCGCAATTGGTCGAGGAGAGACCGGCGAGCAGCGACGCGAGCGGCGAGGAGAGAGTCAACTTAACGGTATACGGGTCCACGACGTCGATCTGTTTGATGACGTCGATGTAGGAACGTCCCGGCGAGTGGGTCTTCGCATCGAGAATTCGTTCGAGCGAATACTTTACGTCGTCGGCGGTCAACTCGCGTCCGCTGTGGAACTTCACGCCGTGGCGGAGGTGGAAGATGTAGGTGAGGTTGTTCGGGACCTCCCACGACTCGGCGAGGTCAGGGACAATCTGGAGCTTGTCGTCGAGCTTGACCAGCCGGTTGTACATCAAATCCAGACGAGTAAACGACGAAAAGGCAGTTACGATATTCGGATCAAGCCCTACCGCCTCCTGGTCCACTCCGATGGTGAGAGTACCGCCGCCCGTCGCCGCCGCAGGCGCGGTCGTTTCGGTTTGGCCCGACGCAAACAGTCCCGGTGCGAGCGCAAACGTCAGAACGACGAGCGCCATTATCCTCGGTGCAATTTGCTTCACTTGCTTCCTCCTATGGAATAAGTTTTGCCATGTAGATATCGTCAATATAGGTGCCGTTCACGAAGAGGGAGTCGCGCTTCGTCCCCTCTATCTTGAAGCCCATCTTCGAGTACAGCGCCTGCGCAATTGGATTGTTCACCATGACCGTGAGCTCAAGTCGATGTACGTCGTTCGTCCGAGCCCATTCTTCAAGTGCAGCAAAGAGGCGGGTGCCGATTCCCTTTCCGGTATGCGATTGAAGAATTCCGATCGAGATGTGAACGACGTGTTTGATGCGGGCAATATCGCGGCCGGACGCCATCAGGTAGCCGACGAGGCAGTCATCTATCTCGGTGACAAGAAGTACCGACCGAGGGTTGGAGATGATCTCTCTGATCCAGCACCGTTCCTCCTCCACCGAGCGCAGGTTCTCTCCAGGCTCGTAGAGGCGAAACACAGTCTCTTCGTCGAGCTTCCTCGTAAGAAGCAGGAACTGATCGGCATCAGACTCCGAGATCGCTCTGATGTGCAACGAAGCTTCCGTCCTTTCATGCGTGAACTCGAGTCTCGAGACAAACATGAACGAAAAATAATCTTATCGTCGGCTCCTTGTGGTGTCAAGGCGCGCCATTCCGAAAAGGACTCGACTTGCTTCTTGATCAGAGCCAATCTATAATTTTGCAATCATGGCGAGCAATCAGGTACGTACGGGATTGGATCGAATCGACGAGGGGTGGCCGAAGGAGCTTAGGGGAGCGCGGATCGGACTTCTGGTCCACCCTGCGTCCGTGAACGGCGCGCTCGTTCCCGCAGTTCGCATTTGCGAATCGTCGAAAGAGTTCGCGCTGTCCGTGCTCTTCGGTCCGCAGCACGGTATTCTCGGACAGACCCAGGATAATATGATCGAGTGGGAGGGATTCAAGGATCCCGTTACCGGGCTGCCTGTCTACAGTCTCTATGGGAATTCGCGGAGGCCGCGGCCTGAGATGCTCGACGGGATCGATGCGCTCGTCGTAGATCTCCAGGATGTGGGAAGCCGATACTATACCTTCATCTGGACGCTTGAGCTTTGCATGGAGGCGTGCGCCGAGGCAGGAAAGCGACTGGTCGTTCTCGATAGGCCCAACCCGCTCGATGCAAGCATTTCGAGTGGGCCGGTTCTTCGGGAAAAGTTCGCCTCGTTCGTGGGTTTGCGGCCGCTTCCAATTCGCCACGGAATGACCATCGCCGAGATCGGTGCCTACCTCAGGGCGACTTACCACCCCAACCTCCAATACCACGTTATCCGCATGGAAGGGTACCGGCGCTCGACCTGGTTCGACGAGACCGGGTTGCCGTGGGTCATGCCGTCGCCGAACATTCCAACCCTCGATTCAGCAATCGTCTATCCCGGAATGTGCCTGCTTGAGGGAACCGGGCTCTCGGAGGGCAGGGGCACGACTCGACCGTTTGAAATCTTCGGTGCGCCCTTCATCGACGCAGATCGACTGGTCAGAAACCTTACCGCATTCAAGCTGCCGGGCGTCCTGTTCAGGCCGCTATCGTTCGAGCCCACCTTCCAAAAACATTCCGGGACTCTCTGCGGCGGGGCACAGCTGCACGTCACGGACCGTGATCGCTTCGATTCGTTCAAAACCGGGGTCGCAGTTCTGAAGGCGATCCACGACAGCTATCCCGGCAAGCTCAAATGGAACGAGCCGCCGTATGAATACGAGGAGCACCTGCTCCCGATCGACATTATCGCAGGCACCGACCGTCTGCGATTGGATATCGATCGGGGCGCCTCGCTTGAAGAAATGGAGTCCTGGTGGAACGCGGAATGCGAGGCGTTCAAACCGACGAGGGAAAGTTTCCTACTCTACTAGTCCGGCCGGCCGCGAAGACAATCCTCAGTGTCGAACGCAGGCGAGCGCGGGGGCGAAATCCGGAGCACAACGCGACAACCGCTTTGGCCGCCGCGCGGGTTGCCAAAGGATTTACCAGCCGCAGGAAGTTCCTTTCCTTCGAGCCGATGTACGGCCCACTCGATACGGTATGGATGAGAAGACACGCAACACCCTGGCGCTGCATATCTCCAGGACGATTGGGCGGATCCCGGAATACCTTCCTGCATATGCACTTGCTTGATGTTTGGAT
>DATKUF010000207.1:0-14844 GCA_035530755.1 Spirochaetia bacterium
CGCGGTGTGTAAGTTCTCGCTTGCCATAAACCGACGACGCAAGAACGGCGACCAATGGACCGACGAAGCTAATTTCTTCGACGTTGTCCTGATGGGCAAGACCGGCGAAGCAATCCACCGCTATCTCCTTAAAGGAAAACAGGTGGGGGTCGAAGGCGAGTTGCGTCAGGATCGCTGGGAACAGGACGGTCAATCGCGCAGCCGAGTCGAGATATTTGCGACGAACGTGCAGCTTCTTGGCGGCGGAGGCGGTGGGGCCGGGGGACGTTCGGGCGCGCCATCCGAATCCGACGCACCGAGGGTGTCATCTGACGCCGCGGAAGATAATAACGTCGCCTTCGAGGATGACGTTCCGTTCTGAGTACGAAAAAGCACAATTCGACAATTTTGTTGAGGGAGGAATAGATGTCCGACGATATCAAGGAAACAGAAGTCACTGAGAGCAGCGAACCAAGAGCCGACGGCGCGGAGCAATCTCAGGAGCCGAGTGGAGCCGATCGCGGTCGGGCTCCGCGCGACACCAGAGATACGCGGGACGGTGGATATAACCGCGACAGTAACTACAGCCGTGACAACCGTGACAGCAGGGACAGCCGCGATGGTCGGGACGGGAGAGATTCCCGGGATTCAGGCTTTCGAGGGCGCGGGAAAGTCTATTTCCGGAAGAAAATCGACAAGATCAAGGCTCAGAATCTGGTTGTCGACTATAAGCACCCGGAAGTGCTTCGCCGGTTTGTGACAGAAAAGGGAAAGATCCTTCCACGGCGAATCACCGGAACCTCGGCGAAAAACCAGCGAAAGCTGATCCGGGAAATCAAGCGCGCACGCTACCTGGGTTTTTTGCCGATGGGCTGATCACGTGAATCATGAAAGGTCGCCATGGACGGAGACTGCGGTACTTTCAGTCGCTGCAATCCTGCTCTACCATGTCGGTCTGCTTCAGCTGTTTTTCCTGGTTCCGATGCAGATACTCTACTTGCGCCGGGGCGAAGGGGCTTACAAATACGGAGCCCTGCTGTTCCTTGGCGGGGTTCTCGCGGTAAAGGCGGTGACGCTATTCACCGCGCAATTCGTGGGCGTCGAGCCCCTGGTGGTGTCGCTCGATTTTTTGGTGCCGCTGGCTCTTCTGGGTGCGCTCTATACTATGAACGTGACACGCGTTGGACAGCGCGGTGGGATAGGGCAGGGAAGAGCGATCAGCGTCGCCTCGCGCGCGCTGGCCGCGAGCATATTTGGTGGTCTTCTTTCCCTGCCTCTTGTGATTTACATGGTCGGGACAGGGTCGCTTGTACATCTGCTGCGGTCGCAGATCCAGCTCTGGCAGGAAATGTTACAGCAGTCTGCAGCCCAATCGGGCGCAGCAGTTGAGCCCGGGATATCGCCGGACCAGATGGCGAAAGTTGCGATAGACATTTTTCTGCGTTTCTATCTGTTCGGGTTCTTTCTGATGGTATACTTGGACTGGTATCTGGGAACGCAGATCGGACGGCGAATGACTGTCGCAGCGGCAACTCGGGAATCCGGTCAGGGAATCCGCACCGTTATCGGCCCTGATGCCGGGATTCGCATTCCCGCCTACATGCTCTGGCTCCTTCTCGTTAGCTGGGGCGGAGTCCTTGCGAGCGTGTTCGTCGGTATCGGGCCCTTTGAGTACGTGGTGTGGAATCTGGCTATGATTGTCGGATTTCTGTATGCGATGCAGGGATTTGCGATCATCCAGTATCTGTTTCGCATAAAGAACGTGGCCCGGGGTGCCCGGTATCTTTTGTTGACGGGGATGATTGCCCTGCTTTTCGTCCCGACCGCGAATCTGTTAGTACTGGTAAGCTTTCCCGTGCTCGGGGTTTCAGAGACGTGGATACATTATCGAAAACTGGAAAGGAGCGAGAAATAGATGAAAGTCATTCTTAACGCGGATGTGCCGAATCTCGGAGAAGAGGGAGACGTACGCGACGTGAAGCGCGGCTTCGCAAGAAATTTTCTGCTGCCGCGCAGTATGGCTATGCCATACAACAAACAGAGTATGGCACTCGTCGAGTCCCGCCGCGCTCAGATCGAGAAGCGGAAAGAGGAGAAACGGGCGCAGGCTCAAGGCATGAAACAGAGACTCGAAGCCGAGGTGCTCAACCTGACCATGCCGGCCGGTGAAAATGGAAGACTGTTCGGAGCGGTGACCAGTACAACGATTGCCGATGAAATGGCAAAGCGCGGGATTACCGTGGAACGCAAGCGCATTGAAATCGCCGAACATACCATCAAAGCCTCAGGCAACTACCGGGTACGCATACGGCTCTACGGCAACGAAGAAGCAATGGTTCGCGTGCTCGTCAACCAGCAGTCGAAGCCTGAAGATGCGCAGGCAGCCGGGGATGAGCCGGCAGCGAAAGCCGAGGGTGCGCCGGCGCCGGAAGCGGCGGTCGAAAAAACGGCGAAAAAGAGTACTCGTCGGCATGCAGAGCCGGAAACCGAAGAGCCGGTCAAAGAATCGGCAGAGAACGGTGAAGAGACCGAAGACTGAGGTAACGGGAGCAGGACGATGTCATCTCCTGCTACGCTGAAAGACAAGATACCTCCGCACAGCGCCGACGCGGAAATCGCCTGCCTCGGCGCAATTCTTCTGGACCCCGAGGCCCTGGGGCGTGTATTGCCCTATCTTCGGGCCGACGACTTCTACAAGGGCGCCAACAGCCGAATCTTCCGCGCAATTATCGAGCTCTCCGACCGAAGCGACGCAATTGATCTGATTACGCTCACCGAAGCTCTCCGAGGTTCCGGCGATCTGGAAACCGTTGGAGGCCCCGGCTATATTTCGTCGCTGACCTCCGCGGTTCCCACCAGCGCAAATGTCGAGTACTACGCGAAAATAGTCCGCGAGGCGAGCAGTCGTCGCCGGCTGCTGAAGATCGCCGCGGAGATTACGGCCTCGGCTTTCGAGGAAGGCGTTGAGTCGCGGCTGATCATTGAGGAAGCTGAGCGGAAGATTTTCGAAATTACCGATCTTCAGCAGACCGGGACATTCAAGCGAGCGCGCGAGATCGTCGAAAAGACGATCGAGGCGATCGAGAAGCTGTATCACACGAAAGACAGCTACACGGGCATTCCGGCCGGATTCCCGGCGCTCGACAACATGACCAGCGGTTTCCAGAATTCTGAGTTCGTGATAATCGGCGCACGACCTTCGGTAGGAAAGACGGCGCTGGCGCTTACAATGGCGTCGAATATCTCCATACATCAGAAGATTCCGGTGGGATTCTTTACCCTGGAAATGTCGGACATGGCGTTGATGCAGAGGCTCGTGGCCAGCGAGGCGCGTATCGGAAGCCAGATGATCAGAACGGGAATGTTGCGGCCGTCGGATTTCAAGAACCTGACCGATGCTGCCGGACTGATTTATGAAGCCCCCCTCTATATTGTGGACACGCCGAATATGCGCCTGCTCGACCTGCGCGCGCAGGCACGCCGTATGAAGGCGCAGCTCGATGTGAAGATCATTTTTGTCGACTATTTGACGCTGATTGGGTCCGAAAACCCGGATCTGCCGCGGCATGAGCAGATCGCCGAAATTTCGCGTTCACTCAAGGCATTGGCGCGCGAGTTGAACATTCCGGTGGTGGCGCTTAGCCAGGTGAGCCGGGATAGCGAAGGAAAGCGTCCCACGCTTGCAAATATCCGCGAATCAGGGTCGATCGAACAGGACGCGGATGTGGTAATATTTCTTCACCGGGAGCGCAGCGGGGAAAAAGGTCCAGACGGTGACGCGAACGTAATCGAAACCGAGTTGATTGTAGCCAAACAGCGTAACGGCCCGGTGGGTACTATCAGGATTGCATTCCTGCCGCAGTACACAAAATTCGAATCACTGACCGATGAACCGATGTAGGAGATTGGCATGGGATTTAGCGACGAATACAACTTTGAAGAGCTGAAAAACGAAGCCGAACGGCTCGTAATCGATGAATTGGAACAACAACTTCTCAACGCACCCGCCTCGGTCTGCAGAACCGAAGAGTGCATTCTCGACATGGCGGCGTTCGCGCTGAATATGGTTCGCCCGATGTACCGGGTCACGCTGCTCGGCAGACTCTACGCGGCGCACGTCGACGAGGGTTACGCCGATGAAATACGAAGCGCCGTGCAGAAAGCCATCCAGAAGATCAACTCCAACCCCTCCTGAGGCGCCCGCTTCCGGTTCAGAATCCCTCGCCCTGCGGTCCGGTATCACCCTTCAGCCGGAGGCGAAAGTCGCTGAGGCTCCTCGGCTGCCTGCCGAAGGTTGATGTGCGGTTTGACGTGATGAGCGTCAAATAGTGCGTCGGATTGCCGGTGGAGGAAGGAAGAAAGTTCCCGTCAGGCGTCAATATGACCCAGCTGCCGTCGGGGAGAGCGTAAAAATCGAAAAGGTGGTCGCGGCTGGTCTCATCCCAGACCGACACGCTTCCGTCGCGGTTCACACCGAAGACCCGGCCGTTCCGCGAAATGACTTTTCGCGGGATGTGACCGGTCGCCCGCAACAAGGACATGTTGCTGCCGTCCCATACCTGCACACGGTCGTAGCCGAGAGTGGTAAACACCCGACCTCCGTCGAACGAGACTGAAGCCTGTATGTCCTCTCCTGCGTAGCCCGCAATCGTTTCGCGCTGGGAAAAATCCGTACCCGTGTAGCGCGTGAGCACCGTTGCCTCCGATCCGTTTTGATGCTGCAAACCCAGCGAGAAGAGCGAGTCGTGTTGCGCATCGAATGCGAGAGCGAACACTATAAACGAATCCGACCCGATCGAGACGGTTTCTCCCGTGCTCGGGTTGACGCGTGTGAGCGAGGAATCGAGGATATTCGAATTGTTCTTTCCGATGATCAGGCCGTAGCTGCCAGTAAAGGCGGCGGAGAGAGTACCCGCTGAAGTGAAAGAGAAATCGGTGTTGAAGGAATAGGAGTTGAGCAGACGAATGCGGCCGTTTCGCTCAAGCGAAAGAATATCGGGCCCTGCATCCGTCAATTCGAGGATTGGGGATTCAAACTGGCTGTAGGTGTCGCCGAGGGTGAGGCTTGCGGGATCGACCGACAGCAGTTCTCCGTCGGCATCGCCGGTGCGATAAAGAAAGAGGCGGTGATTCGAAAGAGCAAGTAGTCCGCTTGGTGCGTCAAACGGGTTGTCTATTTCGTTTTCGCTCAACATCGAAATCTGGGAGAGAGGTTTCGGTGCGGCAAAAAAATCGGACCGTATGCTGAGCAGCCCCGAACTGGTCGCGGCGAAGAACCTGTCGTCACTGAACGCGATGTCGGTGATGGGGACTACGACGTTTGGTCCGAAGGAGTCCGGCCCGCTTCCATAGCGGGCGTAACTGTCGATTTTCCCGCCCGCCCGACCTACAAGGATTCCGCCGTTTCGCAGCAGGAATGAGGTGACGGTTCCGGAGATCTCGCTGTTCGCAAGGTATATTTCCGAAAGTTGGCCGTCGCGCACGGAATAGAGGGCGATCTGACTTGTTCCTGGTTTCGCCGTGACCAGGGAATAGAGGACGGCTACCTCCTGTCGCCCCTTGTCGACACTGATCGCCTGGACGTTTCCAAGGTCGCGCTCGGAAGCGATGCTGCCCGAAACGAGGTTTAGGACTGCAAATGTGCTTCCCACGCTGGCGGCCACATAGGCGTCATTAATCGCGGTAACCTGGTTGAGGTTGGGAACGGCGGGAACCGTCGCTTTTTGAGCGCCGCTTTGAAGATCCCAGTAGATGAGGTTTCCGTTCGTCGGCGAATATGTCATGATCGTCCGCTCGCTGGCGGAAACCATAGCGTACCGCACAATTCCGAATCCGTTGGGCAGATAGGGCAGTTCGGTGCCGCTCCGGGCGGCAAGGAAAGTGAGGCTGTTCCACTGTGTTCGGCCGTAGAGCAGGAATGTGCCCTGCGGGCTGTACTGGACGAAGAGAGGTACCTCGGGGAGCGGTCGGGTGAATAATCGTGTTCCGGTGTTCCAGTCCCAGACGCTCAACTGGATAAAGACGCCGCCATCGCTTACGATCGCCGCCAGCTCAGGGGATGCCGGATTGACTGCGATTGAAACCACCGGAAGGTGCGAGATCCTGATCACCTGCTGCAGATCACCCGACTGGTCGTCCCATATGCGCACTGTCCCGTCGTTTGACGCGGTGAATACGTAGCCGGTCCGTTCGTCGCGAACCATTTGATTCACCGATGCGGTATGTCCGCTATTGAGCAGAACGTGTGGTCTGTCCATTCTCGGGGCCGCAGGGGCGTCATTCGAAGCGAACGCGGTGCCCGTCGCGCAACCGGTAAATGCCGCGATCAGCACCGCGAGCCACAGAAGTTGAAGGATGTCGCGTACCACGACTCGTTCTTTGCGTTGTCTGTCGACTGCCGCAGAGTCTGTCATTTGCTATTGCCTCACGAAGAAGAGTATATCGTTGAAAAATGCAAAGAAAATGAGCAAGAACACGATGACGACTCCGACCATCTGGTATCGGTGAACGTAGCGCGGTTTCAGTGGCCTTCGACCGACCCCCTCGATTGCGGAAAGCAGGATCTGTCCGCCGTCGAGTGCCGGTATCGGGAGTAGATTCATGAAGAATAGCACCACGCTCAAGAGACTGAGAAAGTTGAAGAACGCGATGAATCCGGCACGCGCGCTGGTGGCGAAGCCCTGTGTCGCCACTTCGCCGACAAAATAGGTAATCCGAACCGGCCCGGCGACCGCCTGGCTCAGGTCGACACCTCTGAATAAGAGCCCGATCCCGGAAATGGTCAATGTCAGCGTCTTGACCGTCTCTGTTGCGCCCTTCGCGATCGCCTGAAAGGGGCCCAGGTGCGGCGTCTGCACGGTGAGGCCGCGAAACCGTATTCCGGCGTCAGTGACGGCCGGTACATTTGGTTTGGTCTGATCGCTCAGCGGAATAGTAATGGCAACCGTGTCCGTCTGTCCATTTCGCTCGTAGGTTATTCGAGTGGTCCGGCCCGACAAGCTGTCTACGATTTTTTGAAATCCCATCGATTGCTCGACGCTTTTTCCATCGACGGCAACTATTCGGTCTCCTGGTTTGAGTCCGGCGTCTTTGGCCGCTCCCTTCACGGATCCGACTACCGGATCGATCCACGGATAAACCCCGATTCGGCCTGCGCCGCTCGATTTGTTGAGCGCCGGAGTGACGGAAAGCTGCTCACGAGTCCCGTTCGGGCGAACCACCAGGAAGTGCAGCGTTGCGTCCGGGTTGGGGGTAACCGCCTCTTCGATGTCGCGGAAGTTCGATATGTGCGTGCCGTTGATCTCGACGATGCGATCTCCGGTCTTCAGTCCGGCCTGAGTGGCGGGAAAGGTTCCGGTGCTCGATATCGGTGCGTAATCGGATTGCAGGATGACCCGATTGCCGTAGGTCTGAATGGTGAAGCCGGCGTACCACACGATCGACAGAACCACAACAGCGAAAAGGAGATTCATCGCGGGTCCGGCCAGCAGAACGAGAATCCGTTGCCACGGTCGGGCAGTATAGAATGCCCCTTTTTCC
Source organism: Spirochaetia bacterium (assembly GCA_035530755.1). Lineage (GTDB taxonomy): Bacteria > Spirochaetota > Spirochaetia > DSM-27196 > DATKUC01 > DATKUC01. The sequence continues at coordinate 7,519 of DATKUF010000207.1, forward strand.
AGCGGGATCGTCTCTTCACGGTCCTCATACGCCTTCTGCAGGACGTGCTCGCCCTTCATCTTGCAGTATCCGCCGAGTGGAATCAGTGAGATCCGATATTCGGTTCCACGAAATGTATATCCCACCAGCTTTTTTCCCCAGCCGATGGAGAAGGCTTCTACCTCGATCCCGACAAGCTTCGCGACAATCAGGTGTCCCGCTTCGTGCACAAAAACTACGAGACCAAGGCCGACAAGCCCGATTAATATCTGCAGAATGGTATGGCTCCTTTGCTACGATTGAAACAGTACCTGGTAAAGATAATAAAAAACAGGCGCGGCAAAAATCGGGGAGTCGACCGAATCGAGAATCCCACCGCGTCCCGGCACGATCTGGCCGGAGTCTTTCATGGTCGCAGAACGTTTCAGCGCGGATTCGATGAGATCACCGAGTATTACGACGACGCCCAGGACTCCGCCGAAAAGCAGCCGCGTGACGAGATATCCGGGAAAAAGGGTGGGCCGCAGAAGCTGCGCGACGAGAATGACGGCGGGCGACATGGCAAAACCGGCGATAAAACCTGCGAGGCTCTTGTTCGGGCTGACGGCGAGAACTCCGCGCGATGTTCTGCCGAAAAGTCTGCCTGCGATGTAGGCCATCGTGTCGTTGAAGTAGACTGCACAGACGAAGACGAGAATCAATGCGGTGGCGTCCGGCAGGCTGCTCAGTCGGACGATGTAGGAGACAAAAAGCCCCGGATATATCAACAGCGTGAGGTTCGCCGACACCACCGGCAGGATCGATTGAAACTCGGTTTCGTTCTTGCGAAAAACCTGAGCCGCGAGCACGAGCCCCGTTACGGCAACGATCGCGAAAACGATGGCGTCAAAGCGAAAGAGGTGAAACACTTCCAGAAGCGACAGAAGCGGCAGCAGCCCGCCAATAATGGGAACAAACACCTTGCTCGCGCGGTAACCGCCCGCCCTTCGCGAAAAAAACTGCGCAACTTCAACTGCGGCGACGGACGACACACCAATTGCGAGAAGATTGAAAGCGAGGTGGTTCGGTTCCGGCAGCAGGTAAACGACCGCGAAGATAAATGGAATCGCCACAAACCACACGAGGATACGCAGAAGGAGATTATTGTTCATCACGCGCCACCAAATCGGCGGGACCGATGCTGGTATTCCGCGATCGATTTTTCGAAATCGTCGCCGGTCCAGTCGGGCCAGAGCGTATCGCTGAAAAGAAACTCCGAATAGGCAGATTCCCAAAGGAGAAAGTTGCTGATTCGGCGTTCACCGCCGGACTGGATTATCAGATCAGGCTCGGGAAACTCGGGCAGGTCGAGGTGTTCGCGGAGCGCCTCTTCGGTAACGGCGGCAGCCGGATCGGTTCTTGTTCCTTCATTGCTACGCGCAATCCCGTCGGAAAGCCAGCGGTTTACCGCGCGCACAATTTCACTTCGTCCGCCATCGTTGAAAGCGAGATTCACCACGATACCGGCGCAACTTTCGGTCATGCGTTCAATGGATTCGAGATTGTTTCTCGCGGCCACCGACAAGTCCGAAGTGTCACCGCTATGGACCACTCGAACCCCATACCGCTCGACTGCAGGTTGCAGCTGATTCCGCATAATGCGGAGCAGCACGCCCGCCGAAAAGATCGATGTCGACGATCTGTCCCCCGGGAAGGGATAGAACGAGAGGAAGCCAATTCCGATGCTGCGAGCCGCGAGAACCACGTTCCATGCCGCTCTCAGGCCGGCGATCCGCGCGCTTCTCCGGGATGCGTCGTGCCCTGAGATCCACCTGTCGAACCCATCCATCACGATCCCGACATGGCGGGGCAGGCGGGTTCGATCGATGGTCGCGTCACGTGGGCCTGGCATGGAGTCTCCGGTGTTGTACAAATCTAGATCTCGAGTATCTCGTGCTCCTTTGCCTCGAGATGCTTGTTGATCTCTTCGATATAACGGTCCGTGAGCTTCTGAATTTCGTCCACGCCGCGCTTTTCCTCGTCCTCACTGATATCGCTCGCCTTCTGAAGTCCTTTCAGCTCATCATTCGCATCCCGTCTCACGTTGCGAATCGCCACACGACTCTGTTCAGCGACGTTTCTGGCAATCTTCACGTAGTCTTTGCGGCGCTCCTCGGTGAGCGGTGGAATGTTGATGCGAATCACCTTGCCGTCGTTGTTCGGGTTGAGGGAGAGCTCGGATTTTTGAATCGCCTTTTCGATTTCGCCCAGGACCGCCTTGTCCCAGGGCTGAATGACAACAAGCCGAGCCTCGGGAATGGACACGGTCGCAAGTTGATTCAGTGCAGTTGGATTCCCGTAGTAGTCGACGCGAATTTTGTCGAACAGCGCTGCCGACGCGCGTCCTGTGCGTATGCCGCTCAGATCTTCAGTGAGAGACTTCAGCGTCTTCTTCATCTTCTCTTCGGTCTCTTTGTTCACGCGCTCCATTCGTCACTCCATGGATATGCAACTGCCCCGACCGGCGGGGCAGTCGGTCAGCGGCTATTCTGAAAGCTCCTCGCCGACGCGGTAGTATCGAAACGCCGACACTGCAATCTTGCCGCCGGCAGCTTTCCCGATGTCTTCCGCGACCTTCGAAACGGACCGCTTGTCGTCCTTCACAAACGGCTGGTCCAGAAGACAAATCTCCGAATACAGCTTCTTGAGTTTACCCTTCACGATTCCGGGAAGCACGTTCTCCGGTTTGCCGAGGTTCTTCGCCTGAACCTGAAAAATCTCCTCCTGTTCCTTTCGATAGCCCTCGCTTACGTCGGCCTCGGAAAGAAACATGGGACTGAACGCGGCAACGTGCAGTGCGCAATCGAACGCGAACTCTTTGACCTTTTCGTCCGCCAGGAGCTCCGGTTTGTCGGCCTTCACTGAGACGAGTACACCGATTCGTGCGGCGTCGCCGTGCAGGTATTGCACCGTGAGCTCGTCGGAGGCGACTTTGAGCAGGTCAAAACGCCGCAGGGACATATTTTCCTTGATTACGGCCACCGCTTCGGTGACCTTTTCCTGCAGTTTCGCATCATCGGCGGCCGGGTTGCGCGCGATTACATCGCCGATCAATGCCTCTCCCAACTCGACAAACTTTTCATTGCGCGCGACAAAATCGGTTTCGCACGAAAGTTCGAGGATTGCCGCCTTTGCCCCTGCGATGCGCGTGAAGACGCGTCCTTCGTTCGTCGCCCTGCCGCTCCGTTTCGCCGCTGCCGCGAGGCCGAGCTCTTTGAGAATTTTTTCCGCTTTCGCTATATCCCCGTCTGCGTCGCCGAGCGCCTTCTTGCAGTCCATCATTCCGGCTCCGGTCTTCTCCCGGAGCTTTCGTACGTCTTCCGCCCTGATCTCCACGGTATACTCCTTATTCCTGGTACAGTTCTTCTTCAGCGATACCGGCGACCACGGACTCTTCTTCCTCTTTCGGAACAACTTCGCTCTTCGCCGCCTTCTTGTCGTCCTTTTCGGGGTCATAGTCGGAGTAGTCTTCCGCAGCGAAGGTCTCTTCGTCGGCCGAATCGGTCTCCCCGATCTGTGCCGCTACCGGACTTCGCTCAACTTCGTCCCCTTCGGCATCCGGGTCGCGTCCCTCGGTTTCCTCGGAACCGACCGTTGCAGTCTCCGAGTCCTCTTCATCGTTGAGGCTTTCGATGACCTCCAGGCCGATCTCATTGTCCGCCTCTATGACGGCCTTCGAAATTATCTGGGTGAAAAGCGTGATCGAACGAATTGCATCATCGTTTCCAGGAATCGGAAAGTCGATTCCCTCGGGGTTGCAATTGGTGTCCACGACGGCCACGATAGGAATGCCGATACGCCGTGCCTCGGCGACGGCTATGGCTTCTTTTCGCGTGTCGATAACGAACACGATACCCGGCAGGTCCTTCATTTCCTTGATGCCGCCGAGGTTTTTTTCCAGCTTGGTCTTTTCCTTCATGAGACGCGCGACCTCTTTCTTGGTCAGGCTCTCGAAGGTGCCGTCTATTTCCATTTTCTCAATTTTCTTGAGACGGGAAATCGATCGTTTTATGGTTGTGAAATTGGTGAGCATGCCGCCGAGCCATCGGTTGTTCACATAGAACATCCCGCATTTCTGGGCTTCACGCTCGATCGCCTGCTGCGCCTGTTTTTTGGTGCCGACAAAAAGGACTGTCTTATTCGCGAGAACCGCTTTGCGGACCGCGTCATAAGCGTCTTTGATGCAGACGATGGTCTTCTGCAAATCGATGATGTGGATTCCGTTCCGCGATGTGAAGATGAACTTCTTCATGCGCGGATCCCACCGCTTGGTCTGATGGCCGAAGTGCACACCGGACTCGAGCAGGTTCTTCATGGTAACTACTGCCAAGATATCCTCCTATTCCCTGTGCAGACACGAACGGTGAGTTTCCGTTTCGACGCCCAGGGTCCATCTCTAATTCTCGAATTCACTGCGGCCCGGAATAAAATCCGCCCGAAGTGGATTCGGAAGATTTACCGCCGGCTATGCCGACAGCGTATAATTATGCTCTCTCAACATGCCATATAATCGATGGATAGGCAAGCCCACAACAGTCGTGTAGGACCCGTCTATCCGCTCGATAAGGCAGGCGCCACGCACCTGAATTCGATATCCGCCTGCGGCTCCCTGCCATTCTTCGGTTTCGAGGTACCACTCGATGTCCTCACCGGAGAGCTTCGCGAAGTGCACGACGGTCCGCTCGTGGGCACAGACGATCTTGCGGTTGCCCGCCACCGCGAGTGCTATTCCGGTGAGTACTTCGTGGCTCGATCCGGAGAACGCTTCGAGAAATTCCCGGGCTTCGTCACGTGATCTGGGTTTGCCGACGCGTCTGCCGTCGTGCACGATCACCGTGTCGGCCCCAACAATCCAGTTTCCGGCAAGCCGGTACGCCTTTCGAACCGCCTCCACCTTCTCTCTGGCGAGAGTTTCGACCAGCTCGGCCGGGCTTTCTCCCCGGTCCAGGTCCTCGTCGACCGCTGCGGTGAGAACCCGAAAGGGAATTCCCAGTCGCTGTAGAATTTCGCGCCGTTGCGGGGATGTAGACGCGAGAGTGATAGTTTCCATGGTTAGATCTTCCTGATAGTCGAATGAACCCGGAGCGTCTGGGGGCTTTCCCCCGGTCACCGCCGGTCTTTAGAGCGCCTTGAAAATCAGAATCCCCGGCACCAATCCGAGCAGCGTCCCCGGGTTGACGTGAATGCTTGCGGCAATTACCCCGATATCGAAACCTACCGGTCCCGCCTCGAGATTCAGCGGAGCCCCGGCAAGCGCGAGTATGCGTTCGAGTATTGTCCAGCTGAAAGTTCCGATAATGAGCGAAAGTCCCACGATCAGAACGAAGAGCCCGCGGGTGCGTTGGGTCAGCTTCATCGTCGCAAGGTATTGTACGCGGCGGGACACCGGTGTCAAGCGGCCGCGTCTGCAGTTCCCGGCTGTTGACAACGACATCGGTTCCCCGATACGTTTGCGAGTGTAGATTGCGCAGCAACTGCAAAGTGAAGCGCGCAGCGCTTACCGATTGGACGTGCAGTTGCGCAGCAACTGCAAAGTGAAGCGCGCAGCGCTTCACAAGGGCACGTAGCTCAGTTGGATAGAGCGTCAGCCTCCGGAGCTGAAGGTCGTGGGTTCGAGACCCGCCGTGCTCAGAAACTCTCGCAAGGATATTCCTACTCCGTATATTCGGGTATCATCGCCTCATGAGTGGCCGCGGTCTGCTTGTTATCCAGCACGTCGAGTTTGAAGGTCCGGGACGCATTCTCGAGTGGACTGGGATCCGCAAGGTTCCCTTTACGATATTTCGGACTTTCGACGGGAAAGCGTTCCCGAAGCTCGACGATTTTGAACTGGTCGTGATTCTCGGCGGACCGATGACGGTCTACGAACGCGCGGGCTATTCCTGGATGGACACGGAAATCGCGTTCCTGTCCCACGCCGTGGAAGCCGGTAAGGCGATACTCGGAATTTGTCTCGGTGCTCAGATCATGGCGCATCTGTTGGGCGCGCACGTCGGTGCTTTGCCCACGCCCGAGATCGGCTGGTTTCCCGTGACGATGTCGCCGGAGGGAAAGGCCCATCCGATTTTCGCCGGCTTCCCGGTGAACTTCACCGCACTCCACTGGCATGGTGACACGTTTTCCATTCCGCGCGGAGCCGTGCATGTGGCGTCGAGCGCCGCTTGCCGAAACCAGGCGTTTGTTTTCGGCGACAGGGTCGTGGGTCTTCAGTTTCACCTGGAGGCGACGGAGCAGTCGTTGCAGACACTGGTTGACAATTCGTACAATCCGAGGGTTTCGGGCCGCTTTGTCATGTCTAAAGAGCAAACCGTTTCCGGAATCAGAACAGACTCAACCGACCGCGGCCTTCTTTTTGCACTGCTGGACTCGCTCCGGAAAATCGAGGCGCTGCCGGCCGGGAGGGCGGATACATGAAGGCACTCGTTCACACTTCGGCTTTCTCGTTCGAATACCGGGAGGTCGAAGAGCCGCGTCCGGATACCGGCGAGCTCTTGATCCGCATTGCGTCGGTGGGAATCTGCGGAAGCGACGTTCACGGGATGAGTGGAAAGACCGGCCGACGGATTCCACCGGTAATAATGGGACACGAAGCTGCCGGAGTGATCGTCGAATCGGGCCCTGGCGGTGCCGGGTCGCGATTCGAAGCGGGGGACCGAGTCACCTTCGATTCGACTATCTACTGCAATCGGTGCAGCTACTGTCTGGAGGGGCGGGTAAACCTGTGCGACAACCGGCGCGTGCTCGGCGTATCCTGCGGCGAGTACCGCAGAGACGGTGCAATGGCCGAGTTTGTGACCGTGCCCGAGCACATCATCTACCGGCTTCCGGATCGGATGAGCTTTGACCAGGCGGCAATGATCGAGCCGGTGTCCATCGGTTTCCACGCGGTCAGACGTGCTTCCCCGCGGATCGGTGATAGTGCGCTTGTAATCGGATGCGGTATTATCGGGCAATTCACAATCCAGGCTGCAAAACTCGCAGGATGCGGTTTCGTAGCGGCCGTGGATCTGGATGCCGGACGGCTCGAAATGGCGCGGAAACTGGGGGCGGATGCGGCCGTGGAATCGGGGTCGGCGTCGTGGAAAAGTGAACTGCGAAGCGAGCTCGAACGGCGAACCGGACGCGCCGGATTTGATCACGTCTTCGAGGCGGTGGGACTTGAAATTACCGTTCAATCTGCGATGGATCTGGTGAAAAAGGGCGGTCGAACTATTCTCATCGGCAACATATCGCCTGAAGTGCGTGTACCGTTGCAGCGAATCGTTACCGGCGAGCTGGATGTGCTTGGCTCGTGCGCGTCGTCCGGCG
>DATKUF010000208.1:0-2176 GCA_035530755.1 Spirochaetia bacterium
CCGCGGATTTGTGGACTGAGATGCTTCCGCTTATCGGTCGCGTTGCATCAGAGAGCGAGGAATCCATATTCAAATCACGCATACTAGTGGTGGCTGTTACAAGGCGTCTTGCGAGAGGAGTTATACAGGATGTGGAATTACTGATGGAGAGAGCCCCGTCTTCGGTCGGCGTAGTGGTGGGCATTTTGCCTTTCGTCCGAGATGAGCCGTTTGTTCCGGTGCGTACCGCAGGAAATATCCCGGAAGAATTGGCCGCGATCTTATGATTCTGAAGATAAAAAGCCCGCTGCGCCTGGTAGGCCGAGGAGTGGCGGACACTGCCAAGGACGCAACGGGCAAGGAAAGCGGCCGGTAGGAGTGGCCGGCCGCGAATAATCAGGTTGACGGTCGGGAAGCGCTCGACCTCGCTTTGATAACCGGCTTGATCGCCGTTTCGAGCGATTTCTGCAGCCTCATGATTTCGTTGTCCGGGAAAACCTTCGTCTCAGGAAACCATTCCGCGAGAACCGACAGAATGTTGCAGACGCCTTTTGCGACGAGAAGATCGTCAAGCGGGCGAATCTCCCGTTTTGCTCGAGCGTCGACCTCACGTGTCCGCCCGACTCTGCTTCCAGACGTGTACACTCTCAATACCTCAGTGCGATCTGCAAGATGGTCTGTTTGCTGCGGGTTTCGGTATCCGATGAGCCAGTGGCAACCGCTCCGGTCGATCCGCCTGGGCCCGCGGAGCCCGATCCGCCCGCGATTGTCGATGAGTTGCCTGCCGCTTGGTAGTTCGGAATTGTGTGCGTGTGAGGGCCGATCGCGTCGCCTCGATAGTTGCCGATGAAGTCAACGTTACCATTCGGGTTGCGACTTGCGCCGGCGTCCAAAACACGCAGAAACGTCCCGCGAAGGTCTGGGAGTCTGAAATACGGGCCCGCCGTCGCTCGCGTCGAACCGCCTGCGTCGGAGCACTTGTAGAAATACTGATACGCGGTGTTCGAGTTGTTTCCGTCGCCGATGTATGTCGCCGCCACAAGATCGGCATAGTTGGCAATCGTGAGAGTCTGGCCGACCGGGATTATTGCGCGCAGGCCAATGCTGGCAGGATCCGCGACCGCGATCAACACGTAGGTGCCCGGAGGTCCGGTTAGTGCCTGCAGCGCCTGCAGGAGCTGGCTGCTATTCGTGATACTGTCGGTGAGGCCGTTCGGTGTGAGCCCGGCCAAGTTGAGCGCTACTTGTGTGAACCCCCAAATCTCGTTATACACCTCGGCCACGAGCGGCGTCCCGTCGGACGCACCTGCAGAACTTGAGTTTTTCGCCGCAGTGTTCGGGAATGTCCCGATTACCGATCCAACCCCTGTTTCGTATGCTATCATCCTATCACCCTCTGATATCGATCAATTCCCGCGTAACACGGGCTGCAATTTCGGTTGTAAATGGGAAGAAAACCCGCCGCGCCGCCGGCCTCCGCAAGGAGAGGACGGAGGCCGGTTTTGGCGCGGCGGGTAGGAAATTATACAGTGCTACTCACTCACCGCAGCCGTTGACCCGGCGCGGTTTTGCGCCACGATTTCCGCTTTCTGTTCAGCGGTCAGGCGTTCGGTAGGCACCGAGCCGGAAGGGTAGTCCTCTCCGACCTCGGAGATCATCCAGTGCTTCCACTCACCGTCTGACTTCATCCAGAAGTCCTTCCGACGCAGATCCCGAACATATTCGCCCGACCGCAACAGAAGTCGATTGTTCCCCCGTGAATTGAATGCGCGCGACAGTCGAGCTGCCCTTGAGTCGTCCACCAGAACGGTGTCCGAGGGAGGAAATGAATACTCGGCCTCCCTCTCGAAGAGCTGCGCCTTGCGGACCTTCGCCTCGAGCGGGTCGAGCTCACTATCCGTGACTTTGCGGTCGATTTCCGCGAGCTCTGCGCCTATTTTTCGCTCGGTTGCAACAGGATCGATGAATCCGTTGGCGGTGCCTATGTCGGTGATGACTTCAAAGCCATCTATCCGTGTGAATCGAATTGCCTTCATATCGATGCTTCCTCCATGATGAGATCCGGGTTCCACTCCCGTTTCGGGAGGTCCGAGAGTTCCTCGCAGCTCGCGATAAAGGAGTCTGCCGCCTGCGCCCACGAATACCGCTCGCGCATCCGCTCCGCCGCGCGTCTGCCACGGTCAAGGGCGTCGCTGTA
>DATKUF010000209.1:0-3773 GCA_035530755.1 Spirochaetia bacterium
GGGTTTGACCGACGCCATGGTTGCGCACGCCTTCAGTCGTGGCCTCCCGGTGGAAGTCCCGACCAAATTCTGGTGCGAACACGCCGCCTTGCCCTACCACATCACAGTCATGCGTAGCGAGGAGCTGGACCAGCTCGACAATTTTAACCATTCCCGCCGTTACTCCTTCGCCGACATGCTGCGCAAGCCGCGCTACTACGATGTGATCTACCGTCTGTGGAACTACGGGTCAACCAATCTCTTCCTCTGGGGCGATGCGGATTACGCTCGTCGTTTCTCGCTGAGCTGCGGCCTTTCCGGCTCGGCAGGATTCCAGATCAACACTCCGCTATCGTTGAAGTACGGTCACGAGCTTTCGCACAAGGAGACCTGGGACACGTTTGCGAAGAAAGAGCTGCGCTACGGGAAGTGGGAGGACGAACGTTTCTGGATGTGGTACACGGTCTTCGGGCGGATTGGCTACAATCCGGACACCGATCCCGCCGTGTGGCAAGAGGAGTTCGCCTCCCGTTTCGGGAGCGCGGCGCCGACACTCGAGGAGGCACTCGCCGTTGCCAGCAAGATCGTGCCAATGATCACGACCGCGCATATGCCGGTTCACCCATCGCTGCGCTATTGGACCGAGTTGAATACCGGCTGGGCGCTGTTCTCTGAAAACAACCTGAACAAGCCCACTCATTACGACTTTCAGACTGACATAACCTACGGATCGTCGGAGCCGAGCGACCACGGGCTATTCTACGGTGTCGATGAATACGTCGAGGATCTTGTGGCGGAAAACCTGAAAGGGAAATACTCTCCTTTGCAGGTCGCGGACTGGCTCGACGAAATGGCGCAGAAAACCTCGGCAGCGCTTGCTGCCGCGGAGGGCTCCGTAACCGACAGGAAAGAGGCGGAGTACCTGGCTCTGACGGTAGATCTTTCGATGCTCTGTGATCTTGCCCGCTATCATGCTGAGAAGTTGCGCGCCGCGACGGCGCTGGCCCTATGGCGTACAAAAAAGGTTAACAGCTACCTCTCTGACGCCGCGGTGCTGCTCGATTCTGCTATCAGTTTCTGGAACGCTCTGTCGGATAGGGGGCGCGAAAACTACTACCACGATCTCAATTTCAGCTCGGCTGGGTCGAAAACCCGGCGCGGAACGTGGGGAGACCTGACCGTGGAACTGACGGCCGATCGCGCGACGCTCTCCGAAATGCTCGAAGCGAACGGTGTCGCGGCAAATGAGACACAACCGACAGGAAGCTACCGCGCGGCGTCCTTCGCGCGTGAGAGCTGCGACCTTGCCGCCACCTTCCCCGATACGGCCCGTCCCGGGCAATCGCTGGAAATCGAGGTTGCTCTGTCCGGCTTCGGCGAACCTGAGGCTCCTCCGGTTCTGCACTATCGTCACACGGACCAGACCGAAGGTCTCTTTCATACAATGAAGATGGAGCGCGGTCGAGCAGGCTACCGGGCCACGATACCGGCTGAGTACATGAGCCCCGAATGGGATCTCCAGATCTATGTCACGATCCAGGGCGCTTCCGGCGCGTGTGTCATGCTTCCGGGGATCTATCATCCGTTCTATCCCTATCCCTATCACGTGATCACCGTCACCCAATGAGAAGGAGCTATCTATGAGCACGCAATTCATTGAGGAGAATCTTAAGACGCCGGTCGGCTACGAATGCGATGTGCTCGTTGCAGGCGGTGGCACGGCTGGAGTCGTTGCGGCACTGGCGGCAGCGAGAAACGGAGCGAAAACCATCCTGATAGAGCGCTACGGTTTCCTGGGCGGCTCGATGCTGAACGGTGCGGGCCCGCTGCACAGTTTCTTCAACCTCTACAAAGCCTTCCCGGGTGTAGAGAAGGTTCAGGTGGTGCGCGGGATCCCTCAGGAGATAGTCGATCGGATGGTCGCGGCAGGAGGTTCTCCCGGGCACCTGGAACAGGACAAGGGCGGCAGCTACGATTCGGTCATCACCCTGATCGACTGGGAGGTCTTCAAAGGCGTCATCTTCGACATGATGGAGGAGGCAGGGGTCCGTGTCCTGCTCCATGTCATGGCGGTCGAAACGGTCCGTGAAGGCAACCAGGTCAACGGCGTCATCATCGAAGGGAAATCGGGCCGCGAGGTCATTTTCGCAAAAACCGTCATCGATACGACCGGCGACGGCGACGTGGCGGCGAAGGCTGGAGCGAAGTTCATCAAGCAGCATGGAACCACCAAGGTCGGTATGCCCTTCGGCATGTCCAATGTCGACATGGCTCGCCTGGTGAAGTTCCTGGAAGAGCACGACATGGTCAATCAGCTTGTCCGCGCCGACAAACACAGTACGATTGACGATATCATCCGTCTCGGCTTCGAGCTCAAGAAGATTCCGCGTTTCAAGGAATACATGGATAAGACCGGTATGTGGGGTCCCCTTGGCGCTTCTTTGCACGAAAACAACTACAACTACATCAACGGGACGTCAATCGCCAATGTCGACGCGACGAACACCGAGACTCTCTCCCAGGCGGAGATGACACTGCGACGACAGGTTATGACCCTCTCGAAAATGCTGAAGGAGCATATCCCCGGCTTTGAAAACTCATATCTCAGCTGGACTCCGGTCTCGGTTGGCGTGCGCTATACCCGCGTAATCGAGTGCGAGCACGACATGACGCTCGAGGAAATCGTGGAGTGCAGGCGTTTCGACGACGAAGTAATGCTCTACGGTTTCCACGACTCTGCTCCGAGGATCATGATCAGGAACGGCGGATACTATGGAATCCCATATCGCGCATTCGTCCCCAGGGGAGTGGAGGGCCTCCTGGTGGCAGGACGCCTGATCACCAGCACCTGGGAAGCCCACATGTCCACACGGAACACGGTCTCGTGCATGGCCCAGGGGCAGGCCGTAGGGACCGCCGCGGCGCTGGCTTCCACATCAGGCAAGAGTCCGAGGACGCTGGATACCGGACGATTACGGGAGGTGCTGACGAAGCAGGGAGTCTTTCTCGGCTGACTCGCGAGTCCGCGCGGTTCGTCGTTCTTGCGTCAGGACCTGGACAGCCGCTCCACCGCCGTAGCAAGTGCCTCCGGACTGCCAACATTGCCGGGGAAAATAACTACCGGAAGATCGGCGAGCCGATGATCGTGCGGGGTACGGACAACAGTGCAGCCGGCTATCACTTGTCCTACGCTCCGGGCCGCGGCTAAACCAAGCCCGTGCTGAACGATATCGTTGGAGGTAATGCCACCCTTGCTGACGAGGAACGCGGTAGTTTCCGGCAATTGCCGAACGACTTCGACAAGAATCCGGGAAACCAGAACTCCGAATCGCAGACGCATGTCCTGCGAAGAGAACGCCCGTTCTCCCCGGCTCGTATAGACCACCGGAACCAGACCTTCATCGAGAGTAGAGCTGATACTCTTGAGCACATCCTCGACGACCAGCGAGTCTGCCACGCGAAGTGGCTGGTCGAAATGGACGTCGCGATCAGGTGGTTCGAGTCGGTTCACATCGATTTCCACCGGCACGGAGTAATCGCGCGAAAGCAACTCATTGAGCTGGGCCGTGGTCCTGGCGACATGAGAACCGACTACGACGACACCTGCCGTTCCGCTCTTGCGTGACAACTTGTGCATCTCTTCAGGCGGAAACGGCTGGGCCGGCAATGCGGCAAGGGAAGTCAGGATACTGGCCCCGCTGCGAAACAGAAACCGCTTTCCGGCGGCGGCAGTTTCGAGCAACGCTTGCGCGAATACATCCAGGTCGTCCTGCGAAAGAGCGTCGACTGCCACG
>DATKUF010000210.1:0-27921 GCA_035530755.1 Spirochaetia bacterium
GGAAGGTCCTTGAGCTCCTCATCGTTCTTGATCGACTTGCACAGATCGTATCCGTTCATCTCCGGCATGACCACATCGGTGATCACGAGCGAGGGCTTGTTGTTCCGCGCAATATTGAGGGCGTCACGTCCGTTGCGGGCGACCTCCACCTCGTACCCTTTGGTCTCCAAAAGGTGCTGCAGTTGCGCGGCCTGGGTCGCGCTGTCTTCCACGATGAGGATTCTTATGTTCGAGGTTCCCCTGTTTACCTGTTTCATATTATAGTCCTCGTCTGTTCTCAAACGACCAGCTTTGCCAGGGCACGCGCGATGCCCTCCGGAGGCAGGACGTGGGTCGCCGCGCCGATTCGGATTGCCTCTCCGGGCATGCCGAAAATCACCGAGCTGGCCTTGTCCTGTGCTATGGTCACCGACCCTGCGGTTCTCATGAGCAGCAGCTCCTTCGCTCCGTCCGTCCCCATTCCGGTGAGCAGCACCCCGAGCGCGTGCTCGCCATAAATTTCGGTTGTCGATCGAAAAAGACAGGACACTGCCGGGCGCAACCCGTTTTCCGATCGATCATTTCCCAGGATGATCGTTCCGCCGCGTCCGACTTTCATTTGGAAACCGTCGGGGGCGACGTAAAAGACTGAAGCCTGGAGAGTCTCGCCGTCGGCTGCGACTCGTACCGATTGGGCCGTCGTCTGGGACAACCAGGTGGCAAACCCATGAATGAACCCGACCGCCATGTGCTGGACGATGACTACCGGAACCGCAACCGGTTTGGGAAGCAGCGCCAGTATGGTTTGCAGGGCAACTGGTCCACCGGTAGAGGCGCCGATCGCGACAAGCCTGACTTCGCCGGGCGCCACGATCTCCGGTTCGCCCTGCGTCCTGTCCAGCGTCTGTGACGGTATTCGAATGGGGCGCACGAATCTGCGAACCACCTTCACTTCGGACATAAGTTTCACGGTGTGAATGAGCTCTCTGGTAGTGGATTCATATCCGGGATTACCGATACCGGCCGGGCGTGGCACGACGGCCAATGCTCCGGCCTCGATGGCCTGGAAGGTGATTGCAACCTCCGCTGTATCAAGGATTGCGCTCACAATGACTATGGGCGTCGGATTCGTTTCCATGATTCGTCTGGTTGCATCAAGCCCGTTCATGCCCGGCATGTGTATGTCCATTGTGATGACGTCGGGTTTCATCCGCGCTACCGCACCGATCGCCTCCTCCCCGCTTCCGGCCGTGCCCACTACTTCCAGATCCGGATCGGATGAGAGAATATGAATAAGGAACTCCCGGGCAACGGGCGAGTCTTCGACGATCAGCACTCGAATCATGAACTCTCTCCCTACACCAACCGGTTGACAACCTCGAGAAGGTTGCTCTGTTCGAAGCTGCTCTTCACGATGTAGGCGTTTGCTCCCACGTCGATCCCCCGTTCACGGTCCTGACGCGATTCGAGCGCCGTAACGAGCACAACCGGCAACTCGGAGAGCCGCTTGTCCGCCCGAATCTTCGCCGTAAACTCGAAACCGTTCATTCGCGGCATGTCGACATCCGACACCACAAGAACAAACGGTTTCTCCCGGGCCGTCGCGTATCCTTCGACGCCGTCGACTGCGGTGGTCACGTCGAATCCGGCTCCTTCGAGTATGTTCTTGATCAACGTTCTCGCGGTGATCGAATCCTCCACCACGAGAATCGATCTTCGCTTTACGGCGTCTGCCTCCGGTTCCTCCTCCGTCAGGGGGATGGAATCGGCGGCACTGATGGCAGATATCATCAGGTCGGGGACATTGAGAACCGGAACTAACTCGCCGGTACCCAGGAGCGCCGCGCCGCCTATGTTCCAGACTCGTTTCAGCTGGGGTCCCAATCCCTTTACCAGCACCTCTTGATCGGCCAGAATCTCGTCGACCGCAAAAGCCATGCGACGATCGTTCGCACTCAATATGACGACCGAAAAGCTATCCCCGGACTTCTCCGTAGAGCGCATGTGCGAAAGCCGGAGCACCTCCCCGAGCCAGACAACCGAGACCGCGACTCCGGCAAGCGATATCGTCTTCCTGTTCGCAACACTTTGCAGCTCCGCGGTACGGAAGGACGCAACCCGTTCGACGTAACCGGTGGGCAGCACGAACTTTCGTTCGCCAACGCGAACAAGCAGCCCCCTGAACGTGCTCAGCGTGAGCGGAAGGACCAGATGAAACGTTGTCCCGGCGCCGGGTTGCGTCTCCACACTCACGGTTCCTCCGAGGCTCTCGACCTTCTCCCGCACGATGGCCAGTCCAAGGCCCCTTCCGGAAATGTCGGTAATGAGAGGACTGGTGGAAATCCCGGATTGAAATATCAGCGTAAGCGCATCTTCGGAGGGGATGATTCCCTGTTTCGCCGCCGCTGCCTTGACCCGCAGAACGTCGATCCCGGCACCGTCGTCGGAGACATCAATATCAACCTTGCTGCTGCTCCTTCGCTGAACTGAAATGGTGACGGTTCCATGCGGCGATTTTCCACTGTTCCTGCGTTCATCGGGAGTCTCGACGCCATGATCGATGCAATTGCGGAGCAGATGGATCAACGGATCCTTCATTTCCTGCAGAAGCCGGCGATCAATTTCTATGTCGGTTCCCCGCAGGACGAGCTCGATCTCCTTTCCCTGTTCCCGCGACAGGTCGCGCACGGTCTTCGGCACAATGTCGGTCAGATAGGAAAAAGGCAGCATCAGCGTCAGCCGGGTACTATCCAACAGTACGTCTACACAGGCGCTCAAGGCCTTCCCGTCCGATTCCGCCGAACGTGCAATGTGAGCTATCCTGTCTTCGACCGAGGTCATCGCCGATTCGTTCATGTCGGCAAACTCGACGAAGCGTACGATCCCATCGGTTTCACCCTTGCCCGCTGATCGGCGAAAAGTATTTATCAACGGCCGAACCTCAGCCCAGCGCCGCTTCCATCCGGCAACTTCGATCAGAAGCTCTCGCAATTCGATCGACCGTTGGCCAGCGCCGAGCCGAATCGGCAACAACTCCTCCGCCTGTCGGTGGAGTGCTTCGAGCCGTTTCATCGAAACCCGGATGGTCTCGGCGGCGACCGTTCTCTCGGGCGCGGCGGCATCGGTTGAGGTTTCGCTTTCGCTCGCGTTGGCGCCGCTATGCCTGTCGGAAACGGTAGGCCCCGTATGGTCGACTTTCCCGTCAAGAAGCGCCGCGAGCCGCCTCTTCGTGTCGGTGTGGTCGGTTTTCGTGCTACCGCCATCCAACGAGGCGGCCAGCACCTGGTCGATGCTATCTACCGCTGCATGGAGCACGTCCAGCGTAGGCGCCGTCACGGGTATCTTTTCCTGTTTCATGGCAGCCATCACACTTTCGAGAGACTGACAGAGAGCTTCGACATCGAGAAAATTGACCGAACGGGCCGCACCTTTCAGGCTGTGAGTTTCCCGAAAAATTGTTTCGACAATCGGTTCCCGGGTTTCGGCATCTGGAGCCTGCTCGAGCGCGACGAGCCCTGCCGAGAGAGCCTGCAGATGCTCTTTGGCCTCGACACGAAAGGTCTCGAGGAGTCGTTTTAGAAAATCGTCCTCTCTCTTTTCCGGAGTCACGACTCCACCTCTTGCCTCGAATCACCGACGAGGACACGCTCATCGGAAAGCATCCTGGACAGATCGAGCACCGCCACGCCGTCCGGCGTCACACCCAGGAGCAGATCACGGCGAATGCCGGTGAGAGTCGGCGGCGACTCTTGAATTGCAGCAAACGGAATGGTCAATATGCCGCTTACGCCGTTCGCAAGAAGACCAAACTCCATCGTTCCGTCGCCGACGATAATGACCCGATCCGTGTCCGTCAGACCGCGTTCCGGCAGCCCGAATAGTTTGCCAAGGTCTATAACCGACACGATCCTGCCGCGAAGATTCATAATGCCGAGCACGAAATCCGGTAGCCCCGGCAGCGGTGTGAGCTGAATCAAACCACAAACCTCGTTCACAAGACGCGGGTCCAGGCCGTACTTCTCACCGGAAAGCTGGAACGCCAGGAGGTCTAGGAACTCGGCTGCCGGCCGCGCTTCGTCCGGTTTTTTCGCCAGTAAAACCGCCCGTTCCTTGAGGATCGTGCGCGCCGCCTCAGCCCCGGAAGTTTTTGGGCGTCCGAGGCTCGCAGTAAGACCTTCCATTCGACTTCGAATGGCATTCCAGTCAATCGGTCCGATTTTCCCCATACTCCTTCCTAAACCCGATATTGCTCGACTGCGTGCTGGAGCTTTGTGCCCAGGTCGCGCAGCACTTGTGCGGCGACTTCGGTCTGTCGAGCGCTCTCGACATTCTGTGAGCTCGCGGCCCTTATGCTCTCCATTGCCAACGCAACCTGATCGATCCCCACCACCTGCTCTTGACTCGAGGCCGCGATCTGGGTCGCCTCCTCCGCCGCTTCCTGAATGCTTTCAGCAAGCAGACGTATCGCCTTTTCGACCTCGACCGACTGCGTTACCCCGGCCTCTACAACCTTGGTACCCTGTTCGGTGGCCATCACTGCACCGCCGGTCGCCTTCTGCACGTCACCCAGGATCCGTCTCACCTGCATGGTTGCCTGCCGGGATTGATCTGCAAGACTTCTGACCTCCCGCGCCACTACTGCAAATCCCTTGCCCTGGTCGCCCGCTTCCGCCGCCTCGATTCCGGCATTGACCGAAAGCAGATTCGACTGCTCCGCAAGATCGCTCACCGTTGAGATGATCTCGCCTATCGCCTTGCCCTGCTCGCCGAGGCGTACAATGCTCCCGGCGATGGATAGCATCTGTGCCCGAATCCGGGACATTCCCTCCATGGTCTCGTCGACCGACTTTCTGCCGGCGCGCGAAAACTGGACCGCCCTGTGCGCACCCTCGGAGACATGCGTCGCCCTCAGGTTCGCAACCTGGGCAGTCTGTTTCACCTCTTCCACCGCGGCAGTCGTTTCGGTGACACCTGCGGCTGTCTGGTCCGCGGCGGCCGCTACCTGGGTCGTTGCGAGAATGATCCTGCCAACCGAAGAGACGAGAACGCCAACCGCCTCCTTCACATTGAGAGTCAACCGTTGAAGTCCGCCCACCATCTGGACCAGGGCGTTCCCGAGAACGTCGTCCTCCGATCGCGGTATGATCTTTACCGTCAGGTTACCGGTGGCAATCTCCTGGGCCGTTGCAGCCATCTGCCTGAGATAGAGACTCATTGCGTGGAATCCATCGGTAAGAATGCCTATTTCGTCTCTGCGTCGAACCGATGGGAGCTCCGCCGTGATGTCCCCCTCTGCGAGCTGCCGCGCGACACCGGTCATGAGACCGATTGGCCTCGAAATGTTTCGCGTGATGAGCAGGGCCACGATCGCGAGCAACAGCAGGGCGACCGGGATACCGAATACGATAATCGAAACCATCGACGCGGCGTTTGACTTCGCCGCGGTGTCCCGCACCTTCATCAGTTGGTCTTCTGCACTCTTCATCCCGTCAACCGCCGCCCGGACCTTGTCCATCATCACTTTGCCGGTCCCGGTGGCAATCTGCTGCTGCGAGGCTGAGAAGCCGAGCGCATCCTGAATACCGATTGTTCCGCGGTTCCATTCAATTTTGGTGGCGATGAGACCGTCCAACGCCTGGAGCCGCGTGAGTTGATCCGGGTTATCTGATACCAACGTACGGAGATTCGCGATTTGCCGATCAATGTCCGACGTTCCACTGGTGAACGGCTCGAGAAAGGTCTTCTGGCCGGTGATGACATATCCGCGCTGTCCGGTCTCGGCGTCCGTCAGCGCCTGCATAACCGCATCGAGCTCTCCCAGAACCTGGTAGGTGTGCGCGACGCGTTCAGCCGATCTGATCAGATTGGTCGCTGTAAAATAGGAGAGAATCCCGAGCGCTACCAGGATAGCTATCGCGAGCGCAAATCCGCCGGCTATCTTCGTTCCGATTGTCAATCTCACTTTTCTAACTTCCTTGGCCGGGCTGCGTTCCAGCAGTCGCAGCACGTATGATCTCGATAAGGCGCCCGGCGGTGAGCCCTTCGGATTCGGGCAGCAGTTCTTCCGGCGTGTATGCGTTCAGAAGCGAGAGCGCAACGCGAAAATGGACGGCAGAACGCTTTTGCATTTCGAGGCGACGCTGAAGATTCGCCAGGGCGAAATGGGCGACTACCAGCGTGTCGTCGAGATAGAGAGCCTGCTCGAAGGATGTAACCGCCGCCGCTGAATCTCCCAACTCGTCCTGCACCATCGCGCGAAGGTACCGATACACAGGATTCAACCTGGCAGAATCGACGGCCCGGTCACTCCAGATGAGCGCTTCCTTTAGCCTGCCTGCGTCGGCACATATTCGCGAGAGCAGAGCCGATACCGCAGGTTGAAGCGGTTTGTCTTCTGCAAGTTCGCGTGCGATCTTCTCGGCATCTTGCCATCCGCCGGCCCGGTAAAGGGATTCGGCCTCCTGGATATTGCGGATCATCTTCTTCGGCAGATCAGCGACTTCCGGTATCGTGAATGAATCCGGCAATGTAGTGTCACCCTCCGGGAGAACGGATACCGGGAGAATCGACGGCTCGATGCCTGCGCAGGGCACCCAGCGTTCGACGTGAGCCGATGGCGCCTGGGAATCAGGTTGCCGTTTTGACTCCTTGCGGTAGAAAATGACTCCCGGGAAATAGGTCGGAACGAAATGCGCAAAAAGTGTCTGCGATGTCTCACTCGGGCCGACGAGGAGCCAGCCATTTTTGTATATCGTCCGATACAGGCGTTCGGCCACTTTCTGCAATAGCTCCGGAACGAAGTACATTAGGACGTTCCGGCAAAAAACCACATCCATCGCGTTTGTCTGATTTATGATCGAAGGATAGACGTCTTCGACAAGATTCAAATAGGAGAAAGTGACGAGCTTTTTGATTTCGTCGCTGATCTTCCATTTGCCCGCGGCGGTCTTCGTGAAATAGCGCCGACGAATCCAGTCAGGCGTATCACGAAAAGACCATTCACCGTACTCCCCCTCGACCGCCCGCTTCAAAGCACGCGGGTTGATGTCCGTCGCAAGAATGGTGATGTTCCAGTCGGAAATATTGGGGAGGAGACGGCTCAACAGGATCGCGACGGAATAGGGCTCTTCGCCGCTACAGCATCCGGCGCTCCAGACTCGAAGTCGCATGTTTGTGTTCTGTCGAAGACGAATCAGCTCAGGGAGCACCTCATTCTCCAGAACCTCGAAGCTTCTCTTCTCGCGAAAGAAATAGGTTTCTCCAACCGTCAGATTCGCCGCGAGTGTCTCCGCCTGACTTCTGGAAAACGAAGTCGAAGCAAGCCAGAGCGCGCACTCGGTCGCGTTCGCCAGCCCGAGGTCCCGGGCCGCGGCGGCAATTCCTCGCTCGAGGTCCGGCCAGCGTTTTTCCGGAAAATGCAGCCCCAGTTTTTCCGAGACAAGTGAACTGAGCCGAGAAAGCACCGTATCTGTCAGAGGCTCAACCATTGTTTTCGACAGCCCCCATCGCTGTATCAAGCATCCTGTTCTCCTCGAGCGAGAGACAGCGGTCCAGATCGTGTATCAGGAGAAGCCCCCCCGCGACCTGCACTACTCCATCGATCTGCTCGAGTCCGGAAGCGATAGTGTCGGCGGCGCTGATGTCCGCTTTCGGAACCTCGACCACACCGTTCACCGCGTCTACCACGAGCACCAGAAGTATCTCGCCCTTCCCATGAGAATCTGTCCGTTGGGTTCGGGCGATGATGAATTTGTCCGCCGGGACCATCTCGCGGTCGGGCAAGTTGAATCTCCGGCGGAGACTGACAACGGGGACCACCCGGCCGTGGAAATCAACAACGCCTGCAACGATGTCAGGCGCCTTCGGGAGCGGAGTCACCTCGACGGCCGGCACGACGTTCACGACGATCGAAAAACGCAACGCATACCTGCTTCCGTCGATCTCGAACTCGAGAAGACGTTGCAGACTTTTCATGCTGTTTGCCCAATGAACAGTGATTGCAGAAGCGGCGCAAGCCTGTCCAGAAAATCGGACTTTGAAAGAAACCCGTCGGCGCCGGCAGATGTCGCAGCTATTCCATACTCAGAGTTCGTGTGGACGGAAACTACGACGACGCGAATCTTGGGCGACGCCTTCTTGATCAATTTCGTGGCGGCTAGCCCTCCGATACCCGGCATTGCGAGGTCCATCAGGACAAGATCCGGGTTCAGCTCACGTGCCATCGTGACCGCCTGTTCACCGCATCGAGCGTATCCGACTGGAACGAAATCGAGCCCGGGAACATCAGGTAGGGAGCGCATGACAGATTGCAGAAAGGCCTCGTTGTCGTCGACGAAAAGAACGGTGATCGTGTTCATGGTTGCATTTTCCACCCGGAGGTCTGCTTCCGGAGACAGGCCTTCCCATTAAACTTACCTCCCGAGGCGCTCGCCCGCAGTATGGAGAACCCCTGAGAAGAGCAGGGAACATACCTGAGCTGCGGGAAATTCGGGCTATTTGTCCGATGAAGCGAGGCCCGTCCGAATTGCGAATCGGACCAGACCGGCGACGTCGTGGATATTCAGGCGGTTCATGAGATGGGTTCTGTGAGTGTCGATGGTCTTTACACTCACTTTGAGAATAGAGGATATTCCCTTCGTCGTATGACCTTCAGCGATGAGTTGAAGGACCTCGCGCTCGCGTGGTGTCAATAAATCGGACATGCCCGGATTCCCGGGAAAAAGCACTTCGTACTGGTCGATTAGTAGAGAAGAGACCTGTGGCGAGAGGTATTTCTCTCCGCGGTGAACGGCTCGGAGCGCGACCTCGAGTTCGGAGACGGCGGCATCTTTGAGTACGTAGCCTTTGACGCCGATCTGGATTGCTTTGATTACATACTCCGCGGATGAGTGCATGGAAAGCAGAATGATCCGGCATTCGGGATAGAGTTTGGCAATGCGCCCGGCAGCCTCGAGACCGTTCAGACCGGCCATTGCAATGTCCATGAGCAGAATATCCGGGCGGTACTCGGCTGCGAGCGCTACCGCCGCGCGCCCGTCGCCTGCTTCGGCAACGACCCCGATTCCGTCCATCGAGTCTATCAGAGATCTCAGTCCCGCGCGGACAAGCGCATGGTCGTCCGCGAGCGCTACTCGAATCGGTCCCATACCATGCTCCGCGTCAGCTTTGCGGACGGTTCCGGTCGTCGTTCCGCAACGGCAGCCGGACGGTCACCGTGGTCCCTTCGCCCGGCCTGGAAGTGATTTCTGCCGTGCCTCCTGCGAGCGCGGCTCTCTCCTGCATGCCGATAAGACCGAACGATCGGCCGCCGGCTGCATCGGATAGTGCAGCGTCGACTTCAAAGCCGACACCGTCGTCGTTGATGCTCAAAACAAGCTGCTGCTTCTGGATTCGCAGCGATACCGTGATTTTGCTGGCGGACGCGTGGCGGGCAGCATTTGTAAGCGCCTCCTGAGTGACTCTGTAGCACACAACCTCTATATCGGAATGAAACCGTCCCGAGACCCCCTGGACTCGAAGCCGAATGGCGAAACCGAATCGCGCGGAGAGAGTCTCCGCCTGCCAGCGGAGAGTCGGCACGAGTCCCAGGTCATCCAGCATCGAAGGCCGCAGACCCAAGGAAAGATTTCGCAGCTGTTCGAGACATCGGTCGATCGTGGTGAGGCTCCGGTCGACACGCATTGCTGTCTCGCCGGCGAGCGGATCGCGCCGGATCACCTGGAGATCGATCTTCGTCGCTGTCAACAGCTGACCGATCTCGTCATGGAGCTCCCGGGCAATAGCCTTGCGTTCGTTCTCCTGCGCTTCGAGCAGCCGATGCGAGAGGTTGCGAAGCCGGGCCTGCGCGAGTCCCACGGCAGCCGGATCGCTATTGGCCTTCGATATCTCGACTAATATTCCCCATACCACCGATCCATCATAAGTTGCGCTCGCGAGCACCCTCGCCTCAGACCCGGTTTTCGAACGCACGGCAGACTCGAAGGTGTTTGCCGCACCGTCACTCCTCAGGAGGTTTTTGAGACGTTCGCCGGTCCTCGAATTCTTGAATCGGTTATAGATATTCACCGAGGAAAGATCCTCGGGACTTTCGATTTCCAGAATCCGACGGCACAAATCATTTGCGAAGAGCATCCTTCCATCGAGAGTCGACTGATATACACCTACGGTTCCCGAATCCACGACGCTCCGGTATCGCTGCTCGGAACGTCTTGACGCCTCTTCTGTGCGCAACCGGTCGGCCGAATCGCAAATAGTCCCGAAAACGCCGATTACATCTCCTGATTCATTTCGAAGCGGAAGTCTCACTGTGTCAACGACGCGAGTTTCGCCTCCATACCAGCCGATTTCTCCAAGGACAGTGACCGGCGTTCCCGACAGCGCCTTGCGGTCATTCCGTTCCAAACCTGAGATCCCTTTGTCGGGCCTGCCGTTCACAAGTTCCGCGGGGAATCCGTTTTCCATGTCGGTCTTTCCGTAGAGCTCTTCAGACGATTTACCCAGACCCCGGGCATAGGTTTCATTGCAGAGAACAATCCGAAGCTCGGTATCTTTCACGTAGAGACTGTTGGGCGAGACCTCGAAAAGGTTCCGCAGCAGCGCGGAATTCGACCCCCATTCTGTACCGAGCGAATCTCCGTGATCCCGATTTGACGCTTCAAGTTCGGCTATCTGTTTCCGCGCAGAAGTCAATTCATCGAGAAGTTGTTTCCTGGTCGTGGTCCTGGCAGCCATTGATACATCGGCCCTATCATTAAATTATACAGCGATATTCAGAGGTATACCACGTTCCGATTGCGGCGCTTGCTTTGCGGACAAACAAGAACTATGTTTGAATAATCTCACCTGTCATTAATCATCGTGTAAGGCTTGATCAGGTTCGGAGGGTGGTCTCCGCACGGGGAACCGCCCGCCCTCGGAAAACGCCGGAAGGCGCAGTGAGCGCACCGGCATCCAGCGCATCCCTAACTTTTTGTTTGACTTGCATCGGCTCGCCGTGACTGCCTGCCAACATACTGATGACCTTCGCACGGATGAGAGGAGAGGCTGATGAAACTGTTTACCAGGTTGCTGATCGGGGGTGCGGCTGCACTAATCGCTACGGCAGCGTTTGTTTCCTGCACACAACAGGGGACCATCAAGATTGGCGTGATCTCACCGCTTTCGGGCACCGGCTCCGTCTACGCGGATCTCAGAGACGGGCTTCAACTAGCCGCCGACGAGGTCAACGCGCGCGGCGGGGTGAACAAAAAGAAAATCAAGCTCATCGTCGAGGATGACCATGGCAAGGCGGACGAAGCGGTCGCCGCCTTCGAGAAGATCGAAGCCCGCGACCGGCCGCTGTTCTTCGTATCCGTTCTCAGCTCTCTGTCTGTTCCGATCGCCCCGCTTGCTGCACGGGAAAAGGTGATTCTATTCGCCCTCGTGACCGCCTCCCCCGAAATAACGGTAGGAAACGAGTGGGTCTATCGTTTCTACTCGGGTGCGGAAGAGGAGGCCGACGCTGTCGCCACGATCATCGCGAACCTGCGGGTGAAAAAACTTGGCGTGCTCTATGTCGACGACAGTTACGGCGGACCGATCTACGAGCTCACCAAGCAACGGTTTACCCATGTCGGCCGCACGATCATAGGTATCCCGTTCGACACAAAGACGACCGACTTCCGGCCGCAGATCAAAAAGCTGATGGATACGTCGGCGATAGACGTCATCGCGCTCGCCGCCCACTACCCTTTGATCCTCTCCCAGCTCAAGGAGGCGGGTTACACCGGCGCCATCATCTGCGGGTCCGGCGCTTCGCTCCCGTCGGTCACCGGGCTCGAGGCGGCTCAAGGTGCCTACGTCGCAACCTCGATCATCTACAATCCCTCCTATATGTTCGCCCGTAACGCACGACTGCAATTCGAAGATCGTTTCAAGAGACCATTTACCCAGTACGCCGCCAACGGCTACGACCTCATCAAGCTTGTGGCCGGGCTGATCGAAAACCATGAAGTAAGCCGGGAGAGTCTGAAGACGCTGCTCGAGGGCGGCCTGATGTACTCAGGAGTCTTTGGTTCGCTCTCGCTGCGCCCCGGCGAGCAGAGTATTGCGTTTCCACTATTCCCCGGGCAAATCGTCAACAAGAGCATCAAGTACCAGTAGAGAGGATGAAGGAGCTATTCGATGAATCGATTGACAGTCAAACTGATCGGAGGCTACGCGATCATCGTTCTTCTCATGGTCGCTCTTTCGGTTTATACGGTCGTGGTAAGCCAGTCCGCAATGGAGAACGCAATAGGAAAGAGCTCGATATTCCTTGCGGACAACATGCTCAACACCTTCGACAGAAGTGTGGGGCTTTCGATAAACGAACTGCGACTCTTTCTTTTGAGAAATCCAGTGCAGGCGTTCGTCGCAGGGTCCAATGCCTCTTTTGAGGCAGACGGAGATCCCCGAGCGCTCGCGGCGGAACGCCAGAAAGTGTGGGCCGCGCCGGGCGGAGATGCACAACTTCTCACGTCAATCCTCAAAAACGAAATCGCGTCTACCTTTTCGAGCGACCTGATTGACTACTACCAGCGCGTGTTCGGTTACCGAAGCTACCTGAGTTTCGAGCTGACCAACAAGTACGGTGCTGTAGTCGCAGCGACGGTCAAACCGGACGCCTACGCCGAGGAGGGAACCACCTGGTGGAAAGGCGCTGCGGCAAACGGCACCTTTCTGGGAAATATGGATCTGAGTACGGAGGCGGGAACGACAGGACTCACCGTGGCGGTTGCGATGACCGATCCAGGCGGCGACTTCATTGGAACCTTGAAAACGGTGCTCGCTGCCGATGACCTGATTCGGTCGAGTCTCTTGAGCTCCACCCGCTACGCGACTACGGAATTGCGGCTTTCCCGGGGGACCGAGAAGCTGCTCTTTTCGACGCAGACTTTCCAGTTTGGCGAAGACCTGACAGAGAGCTCACTCTACAAACAGGTCCGGAACGGAAGCGGCTACTTCAAAGCGGTCGAGGGAGGGCGCCCGATGTTCTTCGCTTACGACACGACGAAGAACTTTAGCCGGATCGGCCAGAAGAACTGGGTTCTTCTCATCGGTGTCGACAGCGTAGAGGTGCTCGGACCCATCTTCGCACTACGGAATCAGATCGCACTTGCCTCGCTGATCCTTGTGATACTCAGCATTCTAGCCGCTTATCTGATCTCCCGGTCGATCGTCAGACCGATTCGTGAGGTCCGCTTTGCGGCAGCCGAGATCGCCGTGGGGAATCTCACCCGTGACCTTGTGGTTAGGTCGAAAGACGAGATCGGGTCACTCATGCAATCCTTCGTCAAGATGAAAGAGGCGCTCGCTGAGGTCGGCAGCCTCGCGGAGCGGATTGCCGAGGGAGACCTGACGGTAGAGCTTCACGAACGTTCCGAGCAGGACACGATCTCCCGGGCGCTCATGGACATGCGCAAGAGCCTTCGCGATCAGATGGGTGACATCGCCAACGCCGCAAACATACTGGCCTCATCGGCCAGTCAGATATTCGTCACCACCAAGGAGACGGCGGCCGCAGCGGCACAGATGGCGGGAGCCGTAAGCGAGACCACAACAACTATCGAAGAGGTAAAGCAAACCTCTCACCTTTCGAATCAGAAAGCCGAACGGGTCGCCGCCGGTGCCCAGGAGTCGGTAGGAGTTTCCCGCACCGGTCGTGAATCGGTCACAAAGGCGCTCGCGCTGATGCAGGAAATCCAGGACCGCATTGCCTATATCGCCGAAAGCTCGGTCCAGCTCGGTGAGGAGAGCCAGACTATCGAGGAAATCATCGTGATGGTGAACGGACTCTCCGATCAATCGAACCTGCTGGCGGTCAACGCCGCGATCGAAGCGGCCAAAGCCGGTGAGCAGGGGAAGGGATTCACTGTCGTGGCACAGGAAATAAAGAATCTGGCCGAACAGTCCAAGCGAGCCACAGTCCAGGTACGGTCGATCCTTTCGGACATTCAGAAGTCCACCGCAGCCGTCGTAATGGCCGCCGAACAGGGCGGCAAGTCGGTCGACGAGGGCATCGTGCAGTTTCGGGAAGCCGGAGAAACTATCGGTCGTCTGACCACCACCGTGGAATCCGCAGCGGAGGCAGCGTCCCAGATTGCCGCATCGAGCCATCAGCAGCTTGTCGGAATGGACCAGGTGGCGACCGCGATGGAAAGCATCCGGCTGGCGATAAGTCAGAGCGTGGAGGGGGCCAATCAAATGGAATCGGGCGCCAGAAACCTGAACGATCTGGGTCAGACACTCAAAGAGCTGGTAGCCCGCTACCGCGTGCAATGATGCGCCGCCGTTCCGCGCCGCTCACAGGAGGGAACGAACATGATGCTTGGATTCGCTAAAGTCTGGCACCGGCTGACCGACCCTCCACGCACCATGACGGATCCCGAACAGCGGCGCAGGATGCATCTCCTGCTTTCGATCCTTACGATAATGTGGATCCCCATACTGCAGGGATTTCTCTCTCTGCCGTTTCGGATAGCCGGAACAGTCGATGTCGTTCAGAAACAGAACCTTTCGACGGTCTTCCCATTCATACTCCTTGGCGTAGCCGCAGCCACACTGTTCGCCACCATCCTCGCCCGAAAGGACCACTACTCATTCGGTGCACGGGCAATTGTGACGGCGACGTCTGCGATGGCATTTGTCGAGATCATGCTTACCAGCAACATACTCGTGGTCAACTTTCCGATAATTGCGGTCGTTCTGTGCAGCGTGTTGCTCTCTCCGCTGGACACCGTCGGAGCATACGCCATCACAATTGCCGGATGCCTGATTGTACCTGCCGTCACTCCGGGCATTTCCCTTTCCGACATGAACGATACCATCGTTTTGGCTACCATCGTTGGTGGTGTCAGCCTGGCGGCCTCAGTTGTTCACCGACGGGATCTGAAGCAGATTGAGGCACAAACCGCGGAGCTCGCGAGAAACAGCGATCGGATTCTGGGCGCGAAAAAAATGGAAGCAATTGCAAGACTCTCTTCCGGTCTCGCCCATGAGTTCAACAATATCATGACGGCGATCAGGGCGAACGCGCAGCTCATCGAAAGTATGTCCACTGGTAATGCCGGCGAGAGTGCAAAGCGCATCCACCTGTCCACGGTGCGCGCGGCACGTCTCACCGAAGGATTGCTCTCCTTCAGCGAGCAGCAGCTGCTCGAACCAACAACGGTAGACATCGACGAAGTGATGAAGAGCCACAAACAGAGACTCAAGGCGGCTGTACGGGAAAATGTCTCTGTCCACCTGCACCTTTCGGATGAGAAGAAGATCCTGAATATCGATGTCGAGCTCGTCTGCGAAGCAATTCAAGCGCTGGTCAGGAAAGCGCAGGAGAACATCCCCGGGCACGGAAGCATCACGATTCGGACGAAGATCGCCGACCTCTCGCTGGGAGACGAACTGCACTTGCCCGCAGGTGCATATTGCTCTGTGACAGTCAGCAACAGCGGGCCCGCGGCATCGAATGCCGGCGAAAACCGCGTATTCGAACCGTTCTTCACAACCGGAGAATTCGGGACCGGCGATCTGTACCTCGCGGCCGCATATGGTACTGTCCGACAGAGCGGTGGATCGGTCGAAATGAAGGTCGATCCTGAGTTTGGAGCCGCGTTCGTTGTCATGATTCCGCGGATTGTGACGGCGGCGTGACAGAGAGCTTGCGGCCGTTGCGTGCCGCGGACCGTACGTGCCGCGGACCGTACGTGCCGCGGGCCGTACGTGCCGCGGGCCGGGCGCAATTGACATCCACCCGGATTCTTGATATGTATGAGTCCCGGTACATGCATCGGGGCCGTGCGTTGTCGTGCGGCACGCGAAACACCCGCCCGGGTGGTGAAATTGGTAGACACGCCAGGTTCAGGGTCTGGTGCTCGTAAGGGCATGGGGGTTCAAGTCCCCCCTCGGGCATCCAAAAAAGCAATTATCGGCCAAAAAAGAGAAAGCTCCTTCGGACGAAGGGGCTTTTTTGTGTTCCAAGCGTGGTGGCACCAAAAAAAACGGGCGCCACTGCGGTGATTCAACGAAGATGAAGTACCGGGCACCCAACTAATAATCTTTAAAAGGAATGTTAATGACAGTATATCACATAGATTATTTATGTCAATAGAGGCGGCAGACCGCCAATCACCCCTGGCATCGGTCAGCTTTGCGTCGAAACTCGAAAGTGAGGAAAATATGCTGAAGGGACTGTTCATTCTGGATACCAAAGCCTATCGGAAAATCTACGGGCTCGAAGAGCGCGCCGAAATAGAAAAGCTCGTCGACATCTATTGTCCTCAACAGACCGCGGAGTCGATTCGCACAAAGCTCTCGATGCTTGCAGAGGCGCAGGTGATCTTCTCCGGATGGGGGGCGCCGGTGATGGATGAGAAATTCCTTGCGGCCGCGCCGAACTTGAAAGCCGTCTTTTACGGAGCAGGCACCATCCGAGGCTTCGTTACCGACCAGTTCTGGCGACGCGCCATCGTAGTCACCGCCGCGGCTGCGGCGAACGCAGTGCCCGTGTCCGAGTACACTCTCTCTGTCATACTGTTGAGCCTGAAAAGATTCTGGGCGCACGCGAGCGCAGTTCGGGCGGCCGCTGGATTTCCAAAGCCTCTTCCGGTCCCGGGCGCCTACCAGGCCACTATCGGTCTTGTCTCACTCGGTCTGATCGGCAGGCTGGTCCGGGATCGGCTGTTGCCGTTCGACCTCCGCGTAGTTGCCTACGATCCGCTCATCGCGGTCGAGGAAGCAAAGCGGCTGCGCGTGGACCTGCTGCCTCTCGAAGAGTTGTTCCGCACCGCGGATGTGATTTCACTTCACGCACCCTGGCTGCCCGCGACTGAAGGTATGATAACCGGAAGCCTCATCGCCGCGATGAAACAAAACGCGACAATCATCAATACCTCCCGTGGAGCGATTGTGCGAGAATCAGAAATGATAGAGGTCCTGAAAAAACGCGACGACCTCTACGCCGTGCTTGACGTCACAGACCCTGAGCCGCCGCTCCCCGATTCTCCGCTCTATCGTCTCCCCAACGTCGTTCTGACGCCCCACATCGCCGGTTCGATGGACGCAGAGTGCCGGCGCATGGGGCGTCTCATGGTCGAAGAGCTCCGCCGGTACGTCGCCGGAGACCCGCTCGAATGGGCGATTACGCAGGAGCGGGCGGCGGTGATGGCATAGTGCCTCCGAAGCGCATGCCCGGGTAGCTACCTTCTCATGGTCGGCACGTCGAGGATCCCTGCTGCGGCGTCCGCAAATGCATGGTCGGCTGGAAGCTCTCCGCCCGACCACAAGAGGCGGGCGCTCCAGTCGGCCGGGTTGCCGCTCCAGAATTCGTCCGCGGGCGGCAAGCCGAGCGGCAGAAGAGCCGCGCTGCACAGGTAGAGGCTTCCGGTGGAGATGTAGGTTTCAGCCACCGAACGCTGATGGCCGAAAAATCCAATTTGAAGCCAGCCGTCCGCGTCGAAAGTGCCCGGTGCCTCGATCATCTTTCGAATAACTGCCGTCATGCCGCACCGAACCTGCGCCGGACTCGTTCCGGCGGGAAGCTCGTGAAGGAGCGCCACCTGAGCAAGTGCGTGAAACGCGCCGAACCGGTAGGCTGCCGAGCGGCCGATGCAGGGGAACGTGCCGTCCGGCGCTATCATCCGCTCGAGAATTTCCGCATAACGTCTCGCCCGCTCGAGCACCGTCGCGTGAAGCGGGCCAAATCGACCATCGATCTGTTTCAAGGCGCCCAGCACGTCCAGGAGCATCGGGGTGATTACGTAGCTGTTGTAGTAGTCAAACCGGAAGAACTCTCCATCTCCGTATGTGCCATCACCCGCGTACCATCCGAGCATCAGCCGAAGGCAGCCTTCGAGGCGCTCCTCGAGCGTCGATTCACCCATCCTCAGGAGCGCCGTTTCCACCATCGCAGCGAACATTACCCAGTTGTTTCGGTTCGGCGTGTCGACCGCGCGCGAGGAGCGAAGCGCTTCGAGGATCTGCCGCTTCACGCGCGAACCGAGCGGCTCCCACAACACCGATGGCGCCCGCAGAATGGCCTGCGAGAGAAAGGCGGCGTCCACCAGAGGTTGCTGACCGTTGCAGAAGTTCATGAAGTCTGCGGACGCCGGATCGGTTGCCGCATCAAGGGATTCCCGCGCCAATCCGACAAGCCCGCGCTGCAGAGTCAACTCCGGTTCGCTCAGGCCGTGCGCACAGAGCCACGGCGCGATGCCGGCGAGCAGGCGGCCGAAGGCCTCGAGGTGCGTATAACCGCGGCGTTCCTCCGGATGGATCGCTTCGACAGGCATCGACAGCCGCAGCTGTCGATTCGCGAGCTTTTCGAGCACCGGGCGGGCGAGACTTTGCAGCACGGAGAGCCAGTAGTCCCGATCGGTAATCTCCGCCACCTGCGATCCGCCTCTACCGGGACCGGTAGTAATCCTGCAGCGTGAAGAACGCAAGCTTGCGCCGCTTTCTGTCGGCATCCACGAGGCCCTTTCGATTGAAGCCACGTTGAAATCGGTTCAGTCGGCGGGGGGACCGGAAGTCGAAGAGTATCCAGGGGGTGAGACCTGCAACGTACCGCGCCTTGGCTATTACTTCGATTTGTCTGCGGTAGACCTCGCGTTGTCGGTTCTCCGAGAATAGATCATCGACTGTTCCAAAGTTGCCGGCCAGCGCACCGGCGCCGAACTCGCTCACTATCACCGGCTTTCCGGGGCTGCTGTTCCGGAAGAAGGCAGCGAGATCTTCGAAGTTCCCTTCGTACCATCCGTAGTACTCGTTGAGCCCGATGACATCCAGAT
The DNA here is from genome assembly GCA_035530755.1 of Spirochaetia bacterium. Lineage (GTDB taxonomy): Bacteria > Spirochaetota > Spirochaetia > DSM-27196 > DATKUC01 > DATKUC01. Next base: position 18,783 of record DATKUF010000210.1, read on the forward strand.
GTTCAGTCAGCCGGTCCGCGATGCGGTTTTCGGCCCGATTCCACAGGCAGGCAGCGGTAACAAGCCGCGTGCCGTCGAGCGTTTTAGCCCGCTCCGCGAGCCGGCGCATGAAGCTCAGCCGTTCATCGGTGTCGGGATTCTCGTTCCCGACCGACCAGAGAATGACGCTCGCCCGATTGATATCGCGGAGGATGAGCTCGCTCAGCTGGTTCTCGGCGTCCTTGAAAGTCTCAGTATTGCCGAACTCCACCGCCCAGTAGACGGGAATCTCCTCCCACAGAAGCAACCCCCGCTCGTCGGCGAGCCGGGCGGCAGTCTCAGAGTGCGGATAGTGCGCAAGGCGCACGAAGTTGCATCCGAGCTCCTGTGCGAGTTCGAACATGTTGAGGATTTCATCGCGCGTTACCGCCTTCCCGTTTGCCGGAGAATCCTCATGACAGGAGATACCCTTCAGATATATCGATTTTCCGTTGAGCAGGATCTGCTCGTCTTTGCGAATGATCTCCCGAAAGCCGACCCGGTCTCGCACGATGTCCCCACTCGCAAGGGCTACCTCCACGTCGTAGAGAACCGGTTTGCCGGGGCCCCAAAGCTCGGGTTGGGCTTCAAACTCCGCGGTCCCGCGTCCGTCCCGAAGCGGGATGAGGTGCTCCACGCCGAGCGCCGGAACTCGAAGCGTCGCGCTGCCGGCGCCGGAGGGACCGTCAATCTCCACCGACACCCGTACTTGCTTAAATCCGCTTCCCGGAACAAGCGCTGTAGACCAGCGTTTGATGAAGGTCTCCGGCACCCGAATGAGAGAAACGCTGCGGTAGAGGCCACCGTAGTTGAACCAGTCGGTATTATCCATCGGGATCCGGCTGCTCTTGCGTTGATTGTTGACGACGAGGATTACTCGATTATCGTCGGCCAGGGTATCGGTAACTTCGACGAAGAAAGGCGTCGAACCACCACGGTGCGTCCCAAGGAAGCGTCGATTGAGAAATACCACAGTCTCGTAGTTCGCCGCGCCTACCTTCAGAAAGACTCGCTCGCGCCCGCCGCCGGCATCCGAAGCTCCGGAACCCGACGATGTCCCGCGACGGCGGTAGCAGAATGTTCTGGTGTAGATGCCGGCACCTTCGTAGTTCAGATACTCGGGCGAGCTCATGTTCCAGCAGGAGGGGACATCTACCTCGAGCCAGTTTTCCCAGTCGTAGTCCAGCGGCCGCGGATTTCCGTGACCGTCTTCGCCTATTTCGGCAAACCAGCGGGCTCTCAGAAGCGTGTCGTACGGGTCAATGGAAAAGCGCCACGGTCCGTCAAGCGATTCCTCGCTCCTTCCGCTGTCGTTCAGGAGAGACTGCCAATCGATTGCCGAAGACCGATATTCGGATAAGTAGTCTACCTTGTGAATGTCGTGATCAAAATTCGACGGTTGTTGCGAAATCATCTTCGCTCCTGCATTATCCTTTTATTCCTGACGCGACAACGCCCTCGACGAAGTAGCGCTGCCCGACCAGAAACACAATAAGGACGGGTATGATGGAAATGAGGGCCGCGGCCATCTGGGGGCCGTACTCAATGTTGTACTGGCTGACGAAATCGGCCATGCCAAGCGGCAGGGTCTTGAGTGACACGCTCGTAAGATAGATGAGCGCAGTAAAGAAATCATTCCAGAAATAGCGAAACGAAAAGATGATGACTGTCACGATCACGGGGATCGACAGCGGCAGTACTATCTGCGAAAAGATCCGGTATTCCGAGGCGCCGTCGATTCTCGCGGCCTCGAGCAACGAGTCCGGTATGGTCAGGAAATACTGGCGGCAGAGAAAGACGCCGAACGCGGTAAAGGCGGAAACCAGCACGACCGCCGTGTGCGTATTGTAGAGCCCGAGGTTGCGAACGATGATGAACTGCGGAATGATGATCGACTGGATCGGAACCATGATCGACGCGATGTACAGAATGAACAGTGTGTCGCGAAAACGCCAGACAAGTTTCGAAAAAGCGTAGGCTCCCGTGGTCGCCGTGACAAATTGGAGAACGACGATCGAGGTTGTCACCTTGATGGAATTCCAGATGTAGAGCGGAAAATGCGCAGAAAGCTGGGCGAAGTTCGAGAGAACCGGGATCCGCGGTATGATAGTCATCGGATAGCTGAAAATCTCGTCCTGCCGTTTGAAGGAGGAAGAGGCTACGACCAGAAGCGGCCCGATAACCGCAACCGCAGCGAGAAGGAGAATCACATACATGATAATTCTCCCGGCAGGGATCGATGCGTGTTTGGCTCTATGCTGCGTCATAGCTCACCCACCCTCTTTGTGACCGGTACTGAATCGTCGTAACGACCAGGAGAAGAAGCAGAAGCACCGTAGCTTCGGCGGAGGCGTATCCCATGCGGAAGCTCATGAACGCATTGCGATAGATGTCGAAAACCAGTACCGTCGTGGATCCGTCGGGTCCCCCACCCTGTTGCCCGCCGGTCATGATGTAGACCAGATCGAACACCTGGAACCCCTTGATCACGGCCGTGGTAACGCAGAAGAAGGTGGTCGGCGTAAGCATCGGAATGGTAATGCTCAGAAGCTTCCGGAACAGTCCCGCCCCGTCGAGATCCGCACTCTCATAGAGGCTCGGATTGATCGACTGCAATCCGGCGAGAAAGAGCACCATGTAGTAACCGAACGACTGCCACACGGATACGAAGATTATCGTCCCGAGCGCCGTCTTCGTGCTGGTCAGCCAGGGTTGTCCGGCCATGCCGAGAGATTTCAGCAGCATGTTGACGGGCCCCTCGCCCGGATTCAGAACCAGCGCAAACGCGAGCCCGATCGCAATCGAAGAAAGAATGCTGGGGAGGAAGTAGAGACCGCGAAAAAAGGTTCGCGCCAGGACCTTTCCATTGAGCATGATTGCGAAGACAAAGGCCAGGGCCAGCTGGAAAAAAACCGAGAACACAACGAACCGCGCAGTAATCCACAGGGAGGACAGAAAGGCGGTGCTGCGAAAGGCAGAAAGGTAGTTCGCGATCCCGATCAGCCGGAAGGTTCGTCCCCCGGAATAGTTCGTGAAGGAGAGGCCGATCGTCGAAACAACCGGCAGCAGCACGAACACAAAGAATCCGACAAAGCTGGGGAGGAGGAAAGAAGCGACGACGAGCGCTTTTTTGATTGATCTGTGATCTGCCATCCGCCGATCTCCCAATTGGAGGCTGCGCAACCGGGCCCCGGCCGCGCAGATGCGCGGCCGGACCGTCATGCGAACATCAGTTCGTCGTGTTTATTATATCCTGCAGCTTGCTCTTCAGCGCCGCCATCACCTCGGCGTCGCTCATGTCGTTGAGTAGATACTGCTGCATCGTGCTGAGAATAGCCTGCTCGACCCGTGAACCGTAGCGGGTATAGTAGGGTGGAATGACAGGCACGTTTTCCGTGAAGTACTTCAGAGATTCATTATCCGGCAGTACACTTTTCAGGGCAGACACCACATCGGGTGTAATCATTCCCGGCAGAAAGCCGTTCTTTGCGACAATCGCGGAACCCTGAGCACCGCCCATCCAGCCGATGAAGTCGAAAGCGGCGTCCTTGAACTTCGAACCCGAGTAGATGTTGTTGAAAGTGGGCGCGCCAACTGAAGCATAGGTGGACTGATCGTCAGGAAGTCGCGTGACGCCCCAGTCGTCCCAGGTAAAGCCTTTCAGCAGATCCTTCTTCTTTCCGTCGAGCATGAAACCGGGAAACCATTCGCCTATCGGCAGCATGGCAACGTTCCCGTTGTAGAACGCCTGTGAGTAGTGCAGCTTTGTTGCTACGATGTCCACGTAGGGCATGATGGCTTTTTTCTGCTCCAGCTCTTTGCGCATCTTGAAGCTCTGAAGCACGGTGTCGTTGATATCGATCTTGCCGTCCGGCGTGATGAAACTGACGTTCGCCTGGATGGCCGGGAACATATTGACCTGTCCCCAGGTGTAGAAGAACGCTCCATACTTCTTACCGTCGCCGCTGGAAATCTTCTCCGCGACCTCCATGAATTTCTTCCACGTCCAATCGCCGCGCTGGACGTACTTGTCCGGCGTGTCGATTCCGGCGTCGGCGAACATCTTCTTGTTGTAGTAGATGTAGTAGCGCGCACCACGGAACGGGATCGCCAGGGTCTTGCCGTCGATTGTCACTGCGGCCTTGTAGTTGTCGAGGCCGGTTGTGTCGTATTTGTACTTCTTTATGAGACCGTCTAGCGGCTCGATGTAGCCGTTCTCATACTGCGCGAACATGTCGGTCTGCCGTTTCTCCATGAAGGCGTCCATATAGACGCCGCCGGCCAGCATGGTCGTCAGCTTGGTCTCGTAATCCGCAGACGTGACGATCTGGGGATCGACTTTGACCCTCGACTGTGAGTCGTTATACGCCTGGACCACATTGGCGTAGGTCGGATCCTGCCACATCACGAATTGGATCGACTGCGGGCCGGCGGCCGCCGTAGCCTCTTTCGCGCCCGAGGCGAACAGCGGAACTGTCGCCAATACCCCGAGTACCGCGATCAGAACAACCCCTCTCGAAAGGAAACGAAAACTCATTGTGAACCCCCTTCGATTTCGACTTACGACCTTCACCCGAAGCCAGGCTCGTCTGTCGGTCGTGCTTCCATTCTTCAGGGAGATTCCGGTTCCCGTATACTTCAAAATGCCGTGAAAGCTCCGAATTCGACGCCGTACGACTCCAAATTCCATCACATCATGATGATTCGGCGTTGATACTCCTGCGGTGTCCGACCGGTCTGCTTCTTGAAAAGGGTGAAAAAGTAGTTGTAGTTCCGGAATCCCACGCTGTAGGCAATCTCCTTTACCGGAAGACTGGACTCCTTGAGCAGCTCCATGCAGCGTTCGATTCGCAGTCGGGTGATGTAACTCGAGATCGAATCTCCGGTCGCGCTGCGGAAGGTTGCCCGGACGTAATTGACCGACAGCTTGAGCGTAGAGGCTATACTTTTCGTGCTCAGATCCGGATCGAACAGCATCTGTTCTATGACCTTTTTCACATCGGCGACAAAGGCGGAAAGACGCTGGGCGCTTCCGTCCACGGCTGTCGCCGCGAAGCGGCGAAACCAGTGCATCGCAAGCTCCTGCACATCGTTCCCTGTTTCGATCCACCTGACGTTCAGGACCAGCGTGCGATATTCTGCGAGCGCGCGCCCGTCCATCGTCCCCGCGTCGACAAAGACACGGCCCAGAACGTGAAGAACGTACTGGGAGAGAAACACGAAATCCGCGTACCGGAATGAACGCACGCCGTCGAGCAGCGACCCGATTGTCGCCTCTACGGCGGTCTCGTTCAACAATCGAGCCTGTTCAGCCAGACGCCGCAGTTCCTCCTCGGGAAGTGAGTAGGAGCTCTCTTCCATCGACTCTCCAGCCTGGGTAATGACCTGGCCGCGCCCCTCGCGGAATCTGTAGTGGACCGCCTCAGTTGCTCCGTCATATGCGCTCGGGAGCTCATCAGGATCACTCACCGGGTCGCTTACACCGACGGTGAACGTGGCTTCCGGCCGCGAGCTGACCGCATCGACGACTTCGCGAAGCCGACCGGTAAGGACAAACGGGTCTCCCCCGGTCGCCGTGAGCGCCGCGGCGATTGTCCCCTTTTCGATTTCGACCGTACAGAGTACCTCCGGAAGCTCGGCGAGGCGACGGGAGAGATCCCGGCACAACTCGAGCAGATGCGCACGCCGCGCTTCGTCCCGCAGGAACTCCATGCGGTCCACCACAAAGACAAGTATCCGCACCTCCCCGGATGCTGAGTCGAAGAGTGTTCTGCGCAATCGCGCCTGCTCGTCGTCGGAAACGGCCTGATCGAGCAGCACGCGACCGAAAACCCGCGCAAGAGTGAGTTCAGCCGACGCCCTCACGCGGGAGAGGTTGTCGAGGCGCTGGTGCAACAGCTCCATGGTCTCGGAGATCAGAGCGATGTCGTCCCGGTGGATCTCCGACGGACGGAGCTCGGAGAGACCGGCCTGAAGCTCGCGCGCCTGAATCATGAGCCGCTCGAACGGTTGGGAAACCTGCCGGCTTGCGGTGAGCGCCAGCGCAACCGACAGAGTAAGGAGGATCGAAAAGATTATGATGATTTCGTTTCGCCACCGCGCGATTCCGGCAAAAAGCAGGCGACTCGGCGTCGCGGAAACGAATGTCCAACCGGCGAGCGGCTCTCGATAGAAGGAGACGAGACTCGTGGATTTTCCATCCACGACGGTAAAAGAGCCGGATTCCCCCGGCGAGCGTACCACACGCTTCAAAAGCGGATCGCCCTCGGCGTCGGTACCGAATGCCGCGGGATTGTCGTCGGAGAGCAGCATCCCGGCGCTGTCGAGAATGGTCATCCGGGTGCCGTCTTCCTTGACTCGTCCGAGGAGCTGGCTGCGAACCGCGGCTTCGTCGACGTTTACCACGAGCGCACCCAGCAATCTGGTCCCCTTGTAGGGCCGACTGCCGAGAATAACGGTGAGCAGGTTCTTCCCCCCGTCCCGGCGCGGGATGAACCGATAGAGCCGGAAATCTGTTATTTGTCGAAAAATCCTCATGAGCACGGCATTGCGGGAATCGGTTGCGCTCACGAGGCCGTAGCGGGTGGAATACATCATTCCCTGCTGGCTGTTGTAGACCGCGATGGAATCAATCAACGGATTGGCGAGTTGGAACCGGTCGAGAAACTGCGTCGCGGTGAGAAGCTGCTGAACGGAAAACGTGCTCCCGTAGATGAGATTGTTCACCTCGGAGGTTTCGAAAACCTGTTCCGCTGCGGGGATGATCGAGGAGGCGAACATCGTGGAGAATGATGCGCCGGTTCTGCGCAGTTCCTGAAGCGTGCGGTCGGCCGCCATGTTACTGATCTGGTTGCGCATTACCAGATAAGAGGAGACTGCACCGAAGATGACCGCGACGGAGACAAGCGCAGTTACGTAAAAGAGAACGCGCTTTGTGTAGGAATTTGTCCACAAGTGCGAGACCGCGAAGCCCCGGCCGCCTATCTGCATACCATACCCTCTTCGCGTGGATCATTTGCCCGAACGTGCGCGACCAACTCAGTCTAGACGCGCTCCGAATCGTTGTCAACAAAATGGTTTGCCGATATCGATTCATTATGATAATTTATCTTATAAGCAAGTGCCATGCTCACAGAAATTGTGGTTTTGGCCCTGTTGAAACTGGGACCGAAACACGGATATGACATCCGGAAAAAGATCGATCTGCTGCTCAGCAGAAACCGGAAGATGAACACCAACCTCCTCTACCCGGCGCTTCACCGGCTCGAAAAGAGCGGTGCGGTCGAGCGGGAGGTGCATGAGCAGGAGGGGAGACCGGCTCGGCACACCTACCGCATTACCCCGGAAGGGGCGCTGCACTTTCGCAACCTCATCGTCAATTTCGGCGAGTCGGATGCGGCAAAAGACGAAGAGTTCATTGCTCGGGTAGCCTTCTTCGATTTCCTCGAAGAGAAAGAACGATGCGTCATTCTCGAACAACGCAGGGCGGCGCTGCAGCGCCGGTTGGCGGAAGCACGGACGAAGCGGGAGATCGTGGCGGAGGTGTTCAAATCGATCTGGGTCGAACGGATCATTCGTTGGAGAGAGTCTCGCATCTTCGACGAGCTCGCATGGATCGATCGGCTCGAAAAGCACGCGCTTGATTCGGCCGCTGCCTCGGCAGCATCAGCGTCAGACAAGAAGGATTGAAATTTATGAGTGATAGCTCCCAGACCGGAAGCCGCGCAGCTGCGCCGCCGAGGCCGCCTGCACCGGAAGAGGCTCGCGGACACGTCGCACATTGGCTCGTACCGGTCCTCGTGGCGCTCATCGGCGCGTTTATGGCAATACTGGACACCAGCATCGTAAACGTAGCCATTCCCACGATGATGAGCGTCTTCGGCGTGGACACCGCGTCGGTCCAGTGGGTAGCCACCGCCTACCTTCTCGCGCTCGGAGTGGTTGTCCCGTTTTCCGGTTGGCTTGGCGACCGGCTGGGATTCAAGAACCTGTACATCCTCTCGATGGCGGTATTCGTCGTTGGTTCGCTTATGTGCGCCGTCTCCTGGAGTCTGCAGATCCTCATTGTTGCGCGGGTGATACAGGCGCTGGGTGGCGGAATGATCATGCCGACAACTATGGCGATGGTATACCGGCTTGTGCCGCGCGACCGGATCGGCCGCGCCATGGGTATCTTCGGCATCGCGCTCCTGGTGGCGCCGGCACTGGGGCCAACGCTTGGCGGCTATCTGGTAGAGTACGTCGACTGGCGCTGGATATTCACCATAAACCTTCCGATCGGCGTAATCGGGATTCTCCTCTCATGGTCCTTTCTGCCGGAGTTTTCCAGCGCACATCCGGGAAGGCTGGATATCTCCGGATCTGTAACCTCGGCGGTTGCGCTGTTTTCGCTGCTTCTCGCGCTCAGCAAGGGATCGGATTGGGGCTGGGGAGCCGAACCAACCGTCATGCTCTTCTTCATCAGCTTCGTCGCCTTCGTGCTTTTCATCTACGTCGAGCTGACGTCCGAGAATCCGCTTCTCGAGCTTCGCGTATTCAAGTACCCGACGTTCACCTGGGCGAACCTGCTCATCGTAGTCTCAACAGTCGGTATGTATGCCGGGCTGTTCTACCTGCCCCTGTTTCTGCAGAACATCCGCGGCCTCGGAGCGCTCGAGACCGGGCTTCTCCTGATGCCGGGCGCGCTCGTATCAGGTATGATGATGCCGGTTATCGGCAGGCTCTACGACAAGGTGGGGCCGAGACCGCTTGTGATCATCGGTATATCGCTTCTGGCGCTCACTACCTACTTCTTTCATTTCCTCAGCGTGGAGACGGCAACTTCCACGGTGATCGTCTGGGTGATGCTGCGCGGGGTTGTCATGCCGCTTGCCAACATGCCGGCGCAGACTGCCGCGCTTGCCGACATCCCGGACGCGCTCGTTGGACGGGCTTCGGCGGTAACCAATATCATAGGCCGCGTTTCAGGGTCGTTCGGCATAGCAGTGCTCACCTCGATCCTCACTACGCGTCAGGCGGTGCATCGAGCCGACATCAGCTGGTCGCTCACCGGATCGAATCCGACACTTACGGCGACTCTGGCAAAACTTGGCGCGGCCTTCGGCGGGGGATCCCGCGGAAG
>DATKUF010000211.1:0-5056 GCA_035530755.1 Spirochaetia bacterium
GCCTCCAAGAGCTCGAACGCCGCTGTTCCCTGACCGGCGATGACATAGCGGTCGTTGTAGGGGTGCACTACTGCCGCGCCGGTCTGGGCCACGATCCGCCGGAGAGTCTCTTCCCGTGATTCGAGCGTCGCCTCGCAGGTGGTGATTCTGCCGCCGTACCCCTCCACTCCTGCCCGTTTCACCAGCGGAGCGTTTTCAGGCATCGCTATGAAGGCGGGTATGCCGCGAAGTCGCGCGGCCAGGGCGAGAGCCTGCGCATGATTGCCCGAGGAGTGAGTAGCGACGCCTCTTTCTGCCTGCTCATCGGAGAGTGCAAAGACCGCGTTGCACGCGCCCCGGAACTTGAAAGCGCCTACCCGCTGGAAGTTTTCGCACTTGAGGAAGATGCTTCCTCCGGCCGCCGCATCGATGGAAGCGCAGGTGAGCACCGGCGTCCGGTGCGCGTAGGGGCGGATTCTTTCTGCCGCTGATCGGATTTCTTCGAAATCTGGAGTTGTAGTCACCACAGCTCTCCTTCAGTACTGTGCCGAAGATTGTGCACAGTATTCTCCCAATCATCAATCCGTCAACGAATTGCCCACATCGTGTTTACAAATTGGAGTTATTCAAATTGTCGCCTGCGTAATCCTTTCCCGGTACACCTTTACGTCGCCGATATGCACAACCTTCGTTACAGTAACTAGTTGATATGTGCACCGAGCGACCAGGCAATGTTGAGTTTCGTAGCCCGAAGCGCCGGAAGGAAGCCGCCTGCGATCGCTGTCACGATCCCAACCGCTGTTGCCACAAGGAAATCGACAGGCCGATAGTCACCGGTAAACTTGTGTCCCCAGGGAATCGGCAGGCTTGTCGAAGAAAACTTCGAGAAATCAAAACCGACTACCTCCATATAATAGACGACGACTCCGCCGAGGACGCATCCGATGATCGCCCCGAATATGGCAATCCATACGCTTTCCGAAAGAAAGAGCGAGGTGAGACGGCCGCGTTTCATACCGATCGCGCGCAGGGTGCCGATCTCGCGAATCCGCTCCTGTACCGACATCGACATGGAGTTTAGAATCCCGATAACTATCAGGAGATACATAATCACCATGATGATTTTGAAGCTTCCGATGTCCCCGGAGGTTGCGATTACCACGGCCTGCGCGAACTCGCGCCACGAGTAAGCCCGCACCTGCCCGGCGTCAGCCAGAACTTTGCGGACTGATTGAAGCCCGGCGGTCTCCCCAACTCCCGGTGCGAGCTTCACGACCAGTCGTGTCGCCTCGCCCTTCATCCCCAGAAGCTCCTGCGCTGTCGGCAGATCGATAAACAGCGTGTTCTCATCTACCGGCGGATATCCAAAGCGAAAGACACCTTCGACCACTGCCTGTATGTAGTTCTCGGCCGAGTAGCGGTCAACGGCAGTCACCGAGATCGTGTCGCCCGCCTTCACACCGAGCTTCGCGGCGAGCGGTGCGCCGATGAGGACGCCGCCTGATCCGGATGTGAGATAGTGGCCCTGCTGCATGAACTGACGCGTCACCGTTACCTTCGCCTCGTTTGCCGGGTCGATCGCACGGCCGAGGACGCGCACCGAACCGGCCGGCGTTCCCACCGTTGCGCTGAATTCGATCCGCGGAGCGACCGCGGCGACCGCTGGGTCGGTTTTGATCTTTGCGGCGAGTTCGGCGTAGTTCCCGATCGCGATATCCAGTGGAAGTCGCCTCTGCTCGTCGAGATATCCCTTTTCGAGGACCTGAACGTCCCCGGTTTCGAAGTTTCGCACTCCGGTGTAGATGGTGTTATAGTAGCCTCGAATCCAGCCTTGCCCGAACAACAGGACCGCGACTCCGACCGCGATTGCGATGACGTTCAGAATGGTTCGGCGAAAGTTTCTCGCTACGTTGCGATATCCGAGAAGAAATAGTTCCATGGTCAGGCTCCTTGCCGTTGAAGGGTTTCGATGAGACGCATCCTGACGCTGACCCACGCCGCATAAAGAGACCCAACGACGGCAATGAGCGTCCCGGCAAGAAAGGACTCGGTAACGTTTACCGGCGTGAGGGCGAAATGGTAGATCGTCCCGGTTCCCAGCGCCGTGGACATTGCGCCGACATCAAGACCGTGAATCTGGAAGTAGAGAACGAACGGGATGCCCAGGGCAAGCCCGAGAATGCTCCCGGCGAGACCGAGAAGAAATCCCTCATCGATGATCATCCAGAAGAGTTGCCGTCGTTTCAGCCCGATTGCCCGCAGCGTTCCGAACACCGGAATCCGCTCAAAGACGGTCATGAGGATACTGTTGGTGATGACAGTGGCTGCAACGATTACGATGAAGATGTTGATCACGAGGGTAAAAAGATCACCCATGTCGATGAACACGATCAGGCTCCCGTTGATCTGGCGCCAGGTTTGAATAGAGAGTCCTGCGTCGTTCAGCGTTGGGTCAAGGAGCGCCGCGGTAGCTGCCGCGCTGTTCGGATCGCGTAGCGTGATCCGAATTTCCGACGCCTGACCGGATACGTCGAGAAGCTGCTGAGCGTTTCCGAGACTGAGAAAGAAGTTGCCCTCGTCGATTTCGGTCACTCCGGCGTGAAAGATTCCGGTGAGCGGGTAGGAAAGGTAGTAGGGGCTGCCGGTTGAGTCCTGCACGAGGACAACTACCTGGTCGCCGAGTTTGAGATTCAGGAGTTTCGCTGTGCTTGCAGAAAGTGCAATGCCTGACCCGTCGGTGGCCGTCGCGGCACTGCTTTGTGCGGCGGATTTCTGCAGGAATGTCCCTTCGAGCATGTGCGATCTCACCCTGTCGAAGAACGAAGTGTCGGGCAAAACCCCCTGTCCCTCCATCGCAACGTTCTTGTCTCCGTTCACGAGAAGGGCGCCGAAATGCAGAATCGGCTCGACGTGCACGGCTCTTTCGGCGAAGACGGAATGCGCTTCGAGGGTGCTGATGATTTTGTCAGGGTCGTGGATGAGGTACTTGATGGAGTAGGGGTCGAGGCGCGACTCCCATCCCGCGGTGTGGATTTGCAGATGGCCGCTCTGCTGAAGAAGCTCGGAGAAGAAGGATCGTCGCACCCCGTCCATCATCCCACCGACCGTCACCATAACGACCACCGAGAGCAGCACCGAAAAGATAATGATGGCGCTGCGTCTTTTGTATTTCCTGATATTAAGTATCGCGAGGCGCAGGAAAAGCATCACTTCGCCTCCCGAGAATCGATCCCATCGATCTCGCCGTCTTTCAATCTCACAACACGGTTCGCATACCGCAGGATATCCGGGTTGTGCGTGGAGAAGATGAAAGTGACTTTTTGTTCTTCGTTCAGCCGGTGAATCACATCGAGCACTTCATTTCCCGTCGCGCTGTCGAGGTTAGCCGTCGGTTCGTCGGCTATTACCACATCGGGACTGTTCACCAGTGCGCGCGCTATTGCAACTCGCTGGCGCTGACCGCCGGAGAGCTCGCTCGGGCGATGAGACTTGAATTGCATGAGTCCTACCGCCGAAAGAAGCGAATCGACAATTCGGGAACGCTCCTCCTTCGGTTTTCCGGCAAGAATCATCGGCAGTTCGACGTTTTCGCGGACTGTGAGCACCGGCACGAGGTTGAAGGCCTGGAAGATGAACCCTATTCGGTGCAGCCGGATGTCCGCCTGCGCGGCGTCGGACAACAGCGCGACATCCTGGTCGCCGAAGAGCACTTTCCCGCGGGTGGGCTTGTCTATGCATCCCATCATGTTGAGAAGGGTCGTCTTCCCGCACCCGGAAGGACCAACTATGGACAAAAGTTCTCCGCGTTCTATGGAAAGCGACACTCCGCGTACCGCGTGGATGACGGTTTCACCGAGTTGATAGTCCTTTTCGACCTGCTGCAGTTCTACAAGCGGCATTCTGGTCCTCCTAAAAGTGTACGATCGTGCCGGCAGTAACGGTGACCGGCGTCGATTCAAGTCCGAACTCGGTTCGGCTGTTCCAGCCCCAGGCCAGGACCGCCCGGGCAAAGATGTCTATTCCGGAGAAGTGAGTCAGGCGCAGCTCCGGCTGAACCGCGAAGCTGCCATCCTGGATATTCACTATCGCAGCGACGGTTCCGGAGATTACGTGGGTCACCGATGCAGAAACGGATAGTGCCGCATAGTGCCTCCCGAACCCCGGTAGGACTCCCGACCCGGCAAGCCAGGCACTCCCGGCGCTTCCCCCCGCGAGGGTCGCCGCGGCTACCGACGAGTCCGGGGAAGCGGAGGCCAGGATTGTCGCAAGTTTGTCGTAGAAACGGCCTGCCTGTGTTTGGTCATATCCCGTGCCGTCGTACAGGTATTCAACGGTGACCCCGTAGGACGCAACATCATTCGATGCCGTGCGCTGCAGGCCGACGGTCGCGACAGGGAACGGTTTTCCCGGCGCCGGGACTTCGTAGGTTCCCGCCGCGGTTGGATAGAGGCTGCTGTTCTCAAGTTCGACTGCAACTTCGCCGTTCGCGATCACTCCACCGAGATCCACCGAGAATCCTGCTGCAGGTCTCAAGAGCCGGTCCCACTGGTAAGTAACGGCGGCGTAGGTGTCCAGGTTGCCGAGAAGAAGATCGGCATACAGGGCATAGCGGACGGCCGCCCACGGATTTGTCGGTGTCGCAGGCAGATAGGACGCCAGAAACGGCAGCGACGAGAGCCCGCCATCCGAGCCGGAGGCGACGAACCCACCAACCGACGCGAGGGAGGGGAAGGCGGTGTCGAGTCGGACCGCGCCGGTAAGCGTGAAGGAGGCCGAGGGGGAGACCGTAGCGGTGAAACCGTAGAATCCTTCCGACCGGTTTCCCGGGTTCACGGGCGGATCGATAAGGTCACCGGGAAAAAACGCATAACCGGCCCCCCACGAAAGGCGGCGCTTGCCGGCCACGAGGGTGACCTCGGGCACCGGCGTAAGGGATATGTAGGCCTGTGCGAGATCATTTATAAACGAAGTTCCACCGGGGCCGGGCAGCGCCTGGAGGGAGTCATCTACATAGAGCTCTCCATTCTCGAACGAAAGCCGCGAGTTGATGTGCAGAGCGAGTCGCCCGGTGAGATAG